>JAQXCA010000062.1 GCA_029252105.1 Flavobacteriaceae bacterium
ATTGTTCCTCCGGGTTGCAAACGACCATCGGCCTCAGCATCTTCTATCATTTGTAATGCCATACGGTCTTTTACTGAATTCCCTGGATTAAAGGTTTCATATTTCGCCAAAACCAAACATGGCAATTCTTTAGTTAAAACATTCATTTTAATTAAAGGTGTATTACCAATGGTTTCTAAAATATTTTCGGCGTACTTCATGTTATAAATTTAGAGCAAAAATACATTAAATTTCTGGGGATACAAATCTGGAATACAGAAGTTTTTACTCAAATTTCATGGCCTTTACAGGCACAATTTTGCTGATTAAAAACGACGGAATGAGTAACATCAATAGACATAAAACAAAAGTCATAAGGTTTAGTAAAACCACATACGACCAATCTAGATACACCGGCGCAACGGTCACATAATACACCGATGGGTCGAGTTTTAGAAACTGAAAGTATTTTTGAAGCAGTAAAACTCCAATTCCGATAAGGTTGCCCCAAAACAATCCGCAAGCAATTAAATAAGATGCATTGTACAGAAATAGTTTTCGAATACTATAGTTCGAACTTCCTAAGGCTTTAAGAATTCCAATCATTTGAGTCCGTTCAAGAATCAAAACGAGCAATGCAGTAATCATATTGATCGCGCCTACCAAAATCATAATACCGATAATACCATAAATATTGGTAGTAAAAACAGGGATCCACTCAAAAATAGTAGCATACTTTTGTTTAACCGTCATGGCATCTAAAGTGGAAGGCGTCTGTGCATAAACTTCTTTTCCAATGCGTTCTAAAGCGTTATAATTTGAAATAAAAACTTCAAAGCTCCCAACTTGATTTTTTGTCCATTTATTCAAGCGCTGTACATGATTAATATCACCAATAACATAGGTTTTATCTAACTCTTCAAACCCTGAACTAAAAATACCAACAACAGTATATTTCATAATACTTGGTGGTTTACTCGGATCTGATTTCATGAAATACATCTGAAAATTACCGCCAACGACAAACCCTAATCGGTCTGCTAAATACTTTGAAATTAAAACCTCATTACTATAGTTTTGGGAATATACTGGAAGTTGTCCTTCAATTAAAAAATCCTTAAAATATCGCCAATCGTAATCCGCACCTACGCCTTTTAAAAATAAACCTTCAAAATCGGTAGTGGTTCTGATAATTCCAAATTTATTAGCCACCGCTTGGACATAAGACACGCCTTCAACCGTTTTAAATTCTGGATAAAACTCTTGACGTTTAGAAATTGGAACCTGAGCCCCTTCCGATTCGTTACTGTCAAAATTAGAAATGGTAATGTGGCCATTAAAAGCTACAGCTTTATCTCGAATTTTATGTTCCAAACCAATACCAGTTGCAATCGCAATAAGCATCACAATGGTGCTAATTGCAATAGCTACAATTCCGATTTTTATTATTGGCGCCGATACACTACTTTTATAGGACTTATTACCAATAATACGTTTGGCTAAAAAATACTCGTAATTCAAAATTTATAATGCATTTAAATTTTATCAAAAATACAGTTTTATTATTTGTTCTGACACTTCTTTCGTGCCGAAACCAATCTAGCACGCAAGCACAAACACCTATTAGTGTTGGAGCGCAACAGACAGCACAGTATTTGCCAATTCTGAAAAATAAAAACATTGGAATCGTAGCCAATCAAACTACAGTTATTTTTAAAGAGGATGGCTATACACATGTAGTCGATTCTTTATTACGTCTAAATATCGCTGTCAAAAAAGTTTTTGCTCCCGAACATGGGTTCAGAGGAACTGCTGATGCAGGCGAATATGTGAAAGATGGCGTTGATGCTGGAAGTGGGGTGCCGATTATGTCTTTATATGGTGCAAATAAAAAACCAAGCGCTCAAGCCCTAGACGGTTTAGATGTTATTATTTTTGATGTTCAAGATGTTGGAGCACGTTTCTATACGTTTTTATCAACCCTTCATTATATGATGGAAACTTGCACCAAGTTAGGAATTACAGTCCTTGTTTTAGACCGTCCAAATCCAAATGGACACTATGTGGATGGCCCTATTTTAGATTTGAAATACTCCAGTTTTGTGGGTGTGCATCCTGTACCGATAGTGCATGGGTTGACGGTTGGCGAATATGCTAAAATGATAAATGGAGAGGGTTGGCTTACAGATGGCATTCAATGTGATTTGAAGGTGATTCCAGTAGAAAATTACACCCATCAAACCGCTTATGCGCTGCCCATCAAACCGTCTCCAAATCTCCCCAATGCAAAAGCCATTAATTTATACCCAAGTTTGTGTTTGTTTGAAGGGACTAATGTGAGTATGGGGCGTGGCACAGCACTTCAGTTTCAAATTTTTGGAAGCCCCTTTTTAGAGCATTCCGATTATAGTTACGAATTTGTTCCAAAACCTAATGTGGGCGCCAAATATCCTGTTCATGAAAATAAAATCTGTAAAGGACTTAACCTTCAAAATCTTAGTTCTTTAGATTACATTGAACTAAAGTGGGTAATCGATGCGTATCAAAACACTGAAAATAAAATTGATTTTTTTAGTCCATTTTTTACCAAATTAGCGGGTCAAAAATTACTGCAAGAACAAATTGAGTCAGGATGGACTGCTGCACAAATTCGGGAGAGTTGGAAACCAGATTTAGAACGCTATAAACTACTTAGAGCGCCTTACCTACTGTATCCGTTGTAGGTTTTCTATAGCTTTGAAAAGGTTGTTTCAATAAGTGCTTCAAATTGCTATTTTCGGCTTCATTAGGAAAGGTGTCTATGCCATATACTATTCGTTCTCGATCCATATAGATATACGTGCCCAATAGACGGTCCCAAATAGAAAAAATATTCCCATAATTAGCATCCGTATACGGCAATTGGTAATGGTGATGGATTTTGTGCATATCCGGAGATACCAATACAAAACTCAATATATAATCTAGTTTTTTAGGCAGCTTGATATTCGCATGGCTAAACTGAGTGGCGACTAAAGATAGGGATTGGTACAGCATCACAATTCCGATGGGGGCACCAATAACAAAAACACCTGCAAGGGTAAAAACATATCTAATTACACTTTCTAAAGGGTGGTGACGGTTAGCGGTTGTGGTATCAACTTTATGATCAGAATGGTGTACCAAATGCACCATCCAAAGTGGTGGTACTTTATGCTCGGTATAATGTGGTAAATATGCGCCTACAAAATCCATGAGTAATACGCCCAAAGTGACATAGAGCCAAAATGGCATTTCTGGAAACCAGTTGAGGATTCCAAAATCATGTACCACTACCCAGTCGGCTGAACTAAGTAATAAAAAAGCTAAGGAAAAATTAATAATAATGGTCGTAAACGTGAAAAAGAGGTTTGGAAACGCATGTTTCCATTTGTTATACCCAAACGTAAACAATGGCAAAGACCCTTCTAAAATCCAAAAAAATGTCAACCCACCGACAAGAATCGCACTACGATGTAGCGAAGGAATGGTTTCGAAATAGTGAATGAGTTGCTCCATGTTTTGGTTAATTTCCATAAATATACTTATTTTAATTTTGCTCTTAAAGCTTCTACGATATTAAATGTCGCTGGACAGATTGACACATTCTTAAGCGTAAGCTCTGAAATTTTTTCAAAATTTTTTCGATTCGTATGTGGATATTCCTGACAGGCTTTGGGACGCACATCATAAATATTACACGTATTATCATCGGCTAAAAACGTACATGGTGAGGATTTTAGGACATAATCCTGATCGTCATCAACGTTAAGATAGGTGTCTATAAATTGTCGGGTTTTAATTCTAAACGATTTTGAAATGCGTTCTATATCTTTTTTTGTAAAAATTGGACTGGTCGTTTTACAGCAATTGGCACATTGGAGACAATCCGATTTTTTAAATTCATCATCATGTAATTTCTCCATGATGGCATCGAGATTTTTGGGTGTTTTTTTTCTGAGCTTAATAAAAAAATTACGATGTACTTTTTGAGTCTCTCTGACTTTTTTTGGAAGGGATTGTAATTGGTCTTGCATAGTGCAAAACTAAGGATAAAATGTTCAACAGTCCCAACATTTGTAGTGATTGGTTACAACTGACCCGCTTTCAAACGGCTTTTATAGGCTTTCAATTCTTTGACCACTTTCGGCGCAAGAATTAAGGTTGATAGCATGGTTGGAATCGCCATCAAAGCAAATGCACTATCAATCAGATTAATCATCATATCTAAAGATGCGGTAGTCCCAAGGATAATACTGGCGATATAGAAATAATTATAATAGTGTTTTTTATCCGCACCTATTAAAAACGACAAACATTTAGTTCCATAATAGGAGAAGGAAAATAGAGACGAAATACTAAACACAGCGATAATGACAACTAATAAATAGTTTCCATAACCTGGCATGGCATTGGCAAATGCAGCAGCGGTTAAACTCACGCCGTTTCCGGATGAAGTCTCCCAAACACCAGTGACTAAAATTGCTAAAGCGGTTAATGTACACACCAACAAAGTATCTATAGCAGGGCCTAACATCGCTACGAGTCCTTCGCGAACGGGTTCATTTGTTTTGGCTGCTCCATGCGCTAAAGGCGCTGTTCCAATTCCGGCTTCGTTTGAAAATGCACCACGCTTTACACCTAATAAAATCAAACCTCCTACTAGACCTCCAAAGAAGGCATCGCCTGAAAAGTTATCTGCCGCAAAGGCGTCTGTGAAAATTAGTACCAAGTATTTAGGAACAACTTCAATATTAACAGCTAAAATGATCAGTACAGAAACAAAATACAGTAGCACCATGGAGGGTACCATTTTAGAGGCTATTTTACTGATGCGTCCGATGCCGCCAAGTATAACTGTCGCTGTTATTCCGACCAATACTAAGCCGATGATTACGTTGGACGTAAATCCTACCTCAACACCATTTGGAACTAGCAGAATATCATTTATAGCCTGTGTTAGTTGATTGACATTAAATACGGGTAAAGCACCGACTAACCCACATATACTAAACATAACTGCCAAGGGCTTCCAAGAGTGTCCAAGTCCTTCCACAATAAAATACATGGGCCCGCCTTGAATTTCTCCAGCACTGTCTTTTCCTCTAAACATAATGGCTAAAGTCGAGGTGAAAAACTTTGTAGACATCCCAACAACTGCACTAATCCACATCCAAAAAATAGCACCTGGCCCACCAATAGAAATGGCCACCGCTACTCCTGCAATATTCCCCATACCAATGGTGGAGGATAAGGCGGTGGTTAAAGCTTGAAAATGACTGATTTGTCCTGGATCATTAGGGTCATCATAGGTTCCTTTAAGCACTTGAATAGCATGACCTATTAATCGGAAGGTTTCAAATTTTGAACGAATGAGTAGATATAATCCTCCTCCAATAAGAAGAATCAGTAAAGGTAATCCCCAAACGGCGCTTGATAAATCAGCAGTCAGTTGTGTGAGTTGTTCCATACGTATTTTATAATTCATTGCTCTAAGCAATTAATGCAAGTTACAAATGTAATTTTTAGGAAGCAATTGATTTTGACTGGCAAATATAAACACTAAAAAAACTACTTCATCCCTTTTTCCTATCTTTGACCCACTTTTAAAGGATATTTATAAATCCGTAGTTTAGCTAAAAACCCATTTAAAACACCCCTAATGAAAGATGTTTTTGGAGTAGCCATTTTAGATTATCAGCAAGGAAATTACACAGAAGACCTTGTGACCTCTACTAGTATATCAGAAAATGACACCTTACCTCTACCCTATTTATTTAGAGCTTTTTCTGAGATGCCGTCACTAGAACAAACAGCACTAAAGCTGTCCAAAGGACATGTTTTAGATATTGGATGTGGCGCGGGAAGTCACAGTATACATTTGATTTCGAAAGGTTTAAAAGTGAAATCTATCGATATTTCTGAAGGCGCCATTAAAGCCTGTCAGTTAAGGGGTTTAAAATCTGCATACGTATTAGATGTTATGGACGAAACCGCATCTTTTGATACGCTGCTTTTATTAATGAACGGTTCTGGAATTTTTCAATCTTTGGCACATACACCTTTGGTATTGAACCATCTTAAAACACTTCTAAATCCAAAGGGTCAAATTCTTATTGATTCTTCGGATATAAAATACATGTATCAAGATGATGATGGTGGGTATTGGATAGATACCAATAAAGCGTATTATGGTGAACTTGATTATACGGTGCGCTATAAAGGTGAAGAAGCCACCTTTAGCTGGATGTACCTCGATTTTGAGCATCTTAAAATAGCCTGTAATCAGGTTGGGCTAAAATGTGAATTAATTGAAAATGGTCCTCATCACGATTTTCTTGCGAAACTCACCCTAGTTTAAAAATCAAATTTATAACTCACGCCACCTAAAATTTGTAGCCCTTGAACAGGATAATTACTCCAACGGTTATAGCTCTTATTTACAATGTTATTGACTTTCACAAAGGCTGAAAACTGATTTGTAATATCATAATCTAGTTGCACATTTGCATCTATGAACGCATCCAACGTCGTATTTGGTGTAATAGGTTCCGGAATGAAAAGACCTTCAAAATTGATGGTATCTTGTCGCGATCCTAAATAAAATACAGACCCCGCAAACGTCCATTTTTCAGAGAGTTGATAGTCTAAAAACACGGAGGCTTCAAAATCTGGCAAATTCCAAGCAGTGGGTTCTGAATCACTCGTATAATTATATAGATCGCCTTTTAATCGCATACTAAGTTTTTGACTCATATCAATTTCCAAGGCTCCTGAAATATTAAAAACTTCCACGTCATCATACACAACTCTAAACGAGTTACCACGGTTATAATTATTTGGTATTGATAGGTTCTGAATGGATTGGGTTCTAAAAAGCGCTTTGTCTTGCTCACTAGTAAAACTCCCCTTAACATCATAACCTACGGTTTGAGAGAGTTTTCCTTTAGTTCCTACAACTATTTTATAAGGAGTATGACTTGGGCGAATATCTAGCGTTGGAGACACAAATGGATTTGCTTGTGCGAAATTTTGATATGTATTTTGATGTAAATCGCCTTTAATTCCAGCATAAGCCACCACTAAAGAATTGACAACCGCATAACTTACTTCAATATTAGGATAGATATAAAAGTCATTTTTATTTTGTTCGGAATCCATCGCATAATACGCCTTAAACCCAACCAACACTGTGAGGTCGTCTTGGATATATTGATAGCTTGGCGCTAGTGAAAACTGAATATTTCCATAAGGTTGAGCTTGTGACGTCGTATAGTTTTTAGAAAATTCTCCTTTTAAATAATCGACTTTAAACACTGTATTAATAGGGCTATCCAATAGATTTATTTGGAGGTTTGATTCCCCTTTCAAATGGTATTCTTGAGAATCATAGACATCAGAAAATCGTTGCAACTGCAATTTAGCACTTTGAAAAACGCCTTCTGTAAACTGAATATCACTACCTAATTTAACTGTAGAATACACTTGTTTTGGGTCGATAGACGCTGTAGTTTCAAAAGGAAGTCCATACCAATTGACGGCGAGT
Organism: Flavobacteriaceae bacterium; assembly: GCA_029252105.1. Taxonomy (GTDB): domain Bacteria; phylum Bacteroidota; class Bacteroidia; order Flavobacteriales; family Flavobacteriaceae; genus Hel1-33-131. The sequence goes on from JAQXCA010000062.1 coordinate 7,544, forward strand.
CGCTTATACGTTACATCCGAATTCCAAACAAACGTTTTTAAACTTTTAGCATAATTTACTTGAACCGAACTGTTTGAAAAATCATCATCAAGCTGTAGCCCATCTATACCGCCCTGCGAGGAATAGTGTTCTATAGAACTCCCCAAACGCTCCCCTCTTCCAAGTGTATGGTTAAGGTATACATTTCCTAATACGGTTCCATAATTTCCTAATCCTAAAGCGGCATAATTTTGAAATAATTTCTCTTTCTTGAATTTCTTTAACCTTACAGAATTTCCTTTTGCCGGCGTAAAAGTAGACGCAACTGGAATAGAGAAAATGGTATAGGTCACTGGTTTTTGAGGGGTTTCTGAGCCTCCCAAACGCGGGGTTTGTTTCATTTTAAATGCATCTGATATCTTTGGGGTGTAGGGCTTCACAATACTCACAACTTGTGTTTCGATGGAATCTTGAGAACGCGACTGCGAAGTTTGAGCGTGTAATTGATCTACTTGCACTATAAGTATTAAAGCAGCTACTAAATAAACGCTATTTTTTAATCTAATATTCATAGGGTTAGTTTTCATTTTCTGTATCGACTTCAATAGATGAATTTGTTTTTGCAGCTTCTGTTTTAATCTGTTCCAACTCTAATTCTGCTTCGGTTATAACTTCCTTAAATTCTTCAAAATTTTGAATCACATTTTCTAAAATATAAGTCGCTTGAAAGTCATCTTCAAGAGCTCGGAAATTCTTTGCCATAACAACCAATCCTTTTGAGGCATAATATTTATAACTAGAAAAGTTTTTAATCAATACTTGAACACTAGCGTTGGACGCTTCGTACGCGCCATCAACATTGTTAAAATAGGCTTCAAAATACTGCGCTTCAGCTCCCATTTCTCCACTGGCAATTGTTTTTACTTGTGCATATGCGGATCGAGCTTTGGTTTCATTTTTGGTTTTCATTGCAGCACGGGCACTGATAATATAAGCATCACTCATAATATAAGTATCCGTTTTGGAATTGTCGAGAATAACTTCAGCATAGCGAATGGCATCGTCATAGTTATCTAACTGAAAAAACACCTTCATTAAGTTCGATTGCGCATATAATCTGTTTTGCGGGTTTCTTGCTTCCAGTTCTAATCGAGATAAGTATACTAATGCGTTTTGATATGTTTGAGAGTCTAAGAGGATTTCTGATACTTTCAGCAATGCTGACTCTGTAAATTCGTTGGTCGATTGTTCACAAACAAACCTATAATGTGGGAGCGCATTTTCCATCAGATTGCTCTTATAATACAATTCCGCAAGATAAAAATGAGCTTTTAAGAGTTGAGAACCCTTTGGGAATCGCGCAATGTAGCCATTAAATAAGTCGATCGCTTTTGAGCTGTTTGCCTCTAAATATTGTTTTTCAGCAGCCTCATAAGTCGCTTCATCTAGTTCACTGTCGGAAATGCCAACATACTCCAATGTTTTAATCCAAGCCGCATAGGATTCTACTTGACCTAAATCGATGTACACAGATCGTGAGGTACTAATAGCTTGAAAGGCTTCGGGAGTGGATGGATAATTAACGGCTACCAAGTTTAAGTTCTGAAGCGCTGATTGTGTGTCGCCTTGATTATATAACATTAACCCTTTTCTTAATAAAGCTTTAGACACCAAAACACTAGACGAAAAATCACTAATTAGTTGACTGTAATACATGAGTGCTTTTTGTGGATCGCCTTGATTTACAAAGGTATTTGCTAATTCAAACAAGGCTTGATCTCTTAGGCGCGATGTTCTAAACGTCATTACTTTTTGTAGTCCTAAAATTTTATTTGAAGTCTCTCCTAAATACCCATGACTAACAGCAATTTGAAATGTGGCATAGTCTACTTCAATTTTAGCCAATTTTAAAGCCGCTCTATAGGCATCTATTGCAGGGCTGTACTGAGTGGTCACAAAATAGGAATCCCCAAGTCTTAAAAACGCATCGTTTAATAAAGTTACATTTACAGGTTGTGTGGCGATGAATGCCTGAAACGTTTTAATGGCAAGCGCATACTCTGTTTGTTTAAAATAGGTATAGGCTAGGTTATAGTCTAAGTTTTTAAATTCATCGAGTTGAGCAGACAAACTCATGTTTTTGAAGTCTATAAATCCATCATAAGCATTTTTAAAATTAGATAACTGATACTCCGCCTCGGCCTTCCAATAGGTTGCTCTAGCTTTAAAAATTAAATCTATTGAACTTGATAAGGAGTTTTCAAACTGTTTTTTTGCCTCTATATAATTTGCCGTATTATATAGCTCTAAGCCTCTATAGAATGTCACTTTTTGATACGCTTCTTTGTGAAAGGTTCGAGACTTGTTTTCTAGTAGCTCAAGTGCTTCTTTAAAATTATTTGAACTAATGTAAGAATCGATTAATAAGGTTTCTATCTCTATTTTAAAAGTCGATTTTGGGTATTGATCTAAAAACAGCATAAGCACTTCAGGAGTGGATTGGTATGGATTGCCAATATCATAGCTGAGTTTGGCATAATTCAACCAAGCATCTTCTTTTATATTGAGGTTAAACTCCATTTCGGAAGCATTTCTAAACGCATTCAGTGCTTCCTGTTTTTTATCTAAATTTACATAACTTTCAGCGAGATGATAATACGCGTTTTGTGCAATAGCGTTAGAACCTTCTATTATTTTATTAAACTCATTGATCGCCTTTTGATAGTCGTTTTGTTTATAATACGCATACCCCAATTGATAAAAATCGGTGTGATTCCAGCGTCCTCTTTCGCCTTTATAAGCCTTTAGAAAAGGAATAGCTTCTGCATATTTTTGAAGATTAAAATAACTTTCACCAACGATTTTTGAAAGCTGAGAAGCCTCTTTTGAACTTCTTGTTTCTAGTTGTACCAATGCTAATTCAATGGCTTTCGCAAACTTCCCTAATTTAAAATTCAAATCGGCTTGATAATACGATAAATTATCTTTGTAAGCGTCAGTGTTTTCTACTTGATCAAAATAAACGGACGCCTGATCATAATCATCGCCTTCATACGCCATAAAACCAATATAGTATTTGGCTTGTGAACCGTAAGTTTTAGACATTTCAACTTTCTTAAAATACGTTTTAGCAACCTTAAAATTTTTGGTTGTATAAAGACTGTACCCATACTTAAAATAAAACGGCTCGAGGTTCGAATTTGATAGAGAAGACGGCTCAACTTTGTCGAACCATTTTCGAGCATAGGAATATTTAGCGTTTTCAAAATAATACATAGCAACTTCAAAAAAAGCAGAATTTCGTTTTACACTTGAGGGATAACCTGCCACAAAAGATTCTACAAGTTGTTCTGCATTGGGTTGATTGAGGCGTACGGCACAGTTTGCATTGTAGTAAGCGGCATTGGATTCCAATAACTGATCTGAAGCGTTTGATGCTATAGATTTAAAAAGTAATTGAGCAGACTGGTATTGTTGGGCATTATAGAGCGCTAAAGCCGATTGATATTTAACATCGTCACTAGAATAAATAGCCGAATTCTGAGCAAATCCAGCACAGAAGAAACACACAAAAATAAGTTGAATTATACATTTTATGGAGGCCATATACTGAAAGCGTTTTATTACATTCAAAGATAAATATATCAAGTTGATAACGGAAAAAAAATGGCTAAATTATAAGTTCATTAAAATATAAACACATGAAGACTGTTTAATGTAAGTGATATTTGATAATTAAATCAAATAGTAATACTTTTATACAAATTAATTATTAGGAAAGATTCATGTCAGATTCGGTATTAAAATTAGAAAATGTTTCCATTTTTCAAAACGACAATTTAGTCTTGAGCGACGTCAACGTAGATGTTAAAGAAGGTGATTTTGTATACTTGATTGGCAAAACAGGATCTGGAAAAAGTAGTTTTCTAAAAACGCTTTATGGGGATTTAAAATTAACTAATGGCGCAGGATCTATTGTGGCATTTGATTTAAAAACTCTGAAAGAAAAAGACATTCCTTTTCTAAGACGAAAGTTGGGTGTTGTGTTTCAAGACTTTAAACTTCTAAACGAACTCAGCATCAATGGCAACCTCGAATTTGTTCTAAAAGCTACAGGCTGGAAAGATAAAACCTTGATCAAAGCCAAAATTAAAACTGTACTTACAAAAGTGAATATGCAGGCTAAAGGTCAGAAATTTCCCTATGAACTTTCTGGTGGGGAACAACAACGCGTGGCAATTGCTAGAGCCTTGCTTAACGATCCTAAATTAATTTTGGCGGATGAGCCTACAGGAAATCTAGATCCTCAAACAAGTATGGAGGTTATGGAAGTTCTTTTGGATCTCAATAAAAAAGGACATACTATTTTTATGGCGACTCACGATTATGCATTGATTTTAAAATACCCAAGTAAAACACTCAAATGTGAGGATACTAAAGTTTTTGAGGTTGTACAACGAAAAAATTAAGAATGCTATCTATACTTATTCCAACTTATAATTATAATGTAGAAGCATTAGTGCATGAACTTCATGCACAATCAACTGCTTGCAAAATTGAATTTGAAATTCATATTGGAGATGATTTTTCTAATATAGCCGTCATTAGTACTGCTTTTCTTTCAGATAAAAAATTCACCTATGTACATCGTAATGATAAATCTATGGGACGAACAGCAACTCGACATCTACTGACTTCAAAAGCAAGTTATCCTTGGCTGTTATTTATTGACGCTGACATGCTTCCAAAAGATAAAAATTACATCAAAACATACATCGCAGAAATTTCTAAAGACAGGAATGAAAGCGCTTATTTTGGTGGCTACTCCTATCCAGTAAGTTACGACCACAAGGACCGTTTAAGATACCGATATGGAGTTAAAAGAGAATACAAATTAGCAGCGGAGCGGAACAAAATTCCCTACAGAAATATCTATTCTGGAAACATGCTTATTCAGAAATCGACTTTTATACAAACTAATACAACACTCGATAATCGCTATG
>JAQXCA010000075.1 GCA_029252105.1 Flavobacteriaceae bacterium
TCATCATTGTTGATGACTTTTGCTGCACGCTCTAATAAACGGGAGTGTAAGTAAAATACATCTCCTGGATACGCCTCACGTCCTGGAGGACGACGTAATAAAAGGGATACCTCACGGTAAGCTACGGCTTGTTTTGATAAATCATCATAGACAATCAATGCTGGACGACCAGTGTCTCTGAAATACTCGCCAATAGCTGCACCTGCAAAAGGAGCATACACTTGCATTGGAGCAGGATCAGATGCATTTGCTGCAACAATCGTCGTATAGGCTAAAGCGCCTTTTTCTTCTAATGTTTTAGCAATCAATGCAACTGTAGATGCTTTTTGCCCTACAGCAACATAGATACAATATACAGGCTCACCTGCATCGTAAAATTCTTTTTGATTTAAAATGGTATCGATACAAACAGCTGTTTTTCCAGTTTGTCTGTCTCCAATCACCAATTCACGTTGTCCACGTCCTACAGGAATCATGGCGTCAATTGATTTGATTCCTGTTTGTAAAGGTTCTGTTACCGGCTCACGGAAAATTACACCTGGCGCTTTACGCTCTAGTGGCATTTCATAAAGATCCCCTTCAATAGGCCCTTTACCGTCAATTGGAGCACCTAAAGTGTCAACCACACGACCAACAATTCCTTCACCTACATTGATGGAAGCAATACGACCAGTACGTTTTACAATTGAACCTTCTTTAACAACCTTAGAAGCCCCTAAAAGTACAATACCAACATTGTCTTCTTCAAGGTTTAATACAATCCCTTCAAGATCGCCTTCAAATTGTACAAGTTCACCATACTGTGCGTTTGAAAGTCCGTATGCACGAACAATACCATCACCTACAGTTAATACGGTTCCAACCTCGTCTAATGAAGCTGTTGCTTCAAAACCTGAAAGTTGTTGTTTTAAAATTGCTGATATTTCAGCTGCTTTTACTTCTGCCATCTTAATTTATTTTATACCTCTGATGAATCTCAGTATAGTTTTAGTTAATTGTAAATTTACGTTTTATTGTGTTTAATTGATTCGAGACGCTGGCATCATATTGTTGATCCCCAACACGCAGAATAAAACCTCCAAGGATATTTTCATCTACAGATTTATTTAACGTCACTTCCTTTGTTGTTAAGGTTTTAAGCTTTGCCATTACCTTTGTTTCCAATTCAGGATTCATAGGGATAGCCGTGGTTACAAAGGCATTTTCTTTATTGTTTTCTATGTCATATAGAATCCCGTATTGGGCGGCTACTTGACCTAGTATATCGACTCTTTTATTGGTCACAAGAATAGTGAACAAGGATTTACTCTCTGAGCTTACAGAAGGAAATAAAGCGTTTAATACATCTGCTTTTTCAGATAATTTAACCACAGGGCTTTTTAGTACATCTGCTAAAGAGGCGTTATTTTCAATTGCTTGACCAATTAGCGCCATGTCTGCTTGCACTGTCGCTGCTGCTTTGTTATCTGTTGCTAAGCTTAATACGGCTTTCGCATATCTGATTGCTGCTCGTGTTCCTGCCATGATTAATTAGTTTAGAGTAGCGTCTTTTAGCATGGATTCCACTAATTTTTCTTGTTTTGCCTTATCTGAAAGCTCTTCACGAACCACTGTCTCTGCAATAGAAATTGAAAGTTCTGCGACCACAGATTTTAAATCTGCAATAGCGGCTTTCTTTTCAGAGGCTATGGCTGCTTGTGCTTGTGCTACTAATTTGTTAGCTTCTTCTTTTGCTTCCGTTTTGGCTGATTCAATCATGCTGCTTTTTAAGTCACGCGCTTCTTTAAGCATCGCTTGACGTTCCGCGCGCGCTTCTTTTAAAATACGGTCGTTATCTGCTGTAAGATTCTCCATTTCTTTACGTGCGTTCTCAGCAGATGCTAAAGCGGTTTTAATACCTTCTTCACGATCACTAACAGCGCCTAAAATTGGGTTCCAAGCAAATTTTCTTAATATCACTAATAGGAAAATGAACGTTAGTGCCGTCCAAAATACCAATCCAAATCCTGGTGTAATTAAATCCATTTCTTTGTTGTTTTTTAATAACTTAAATTTAAAAAATACTGAAGTAACCAACCGTTACTTCAGTATTCTTTGTGTGTTTACCCTTGTAAGAAAGCAACAACAACTCCAAAGAGTGCTACCGCCTCAACGAAGGCTGCTAAAATTAATGCAGAAGATTGAATTTTTCCGTGCATTTCAGGTTGACGTGCCATAGCATCCATGGCTGATCCACCAATTTTACCAATACCAACACCAGCTCCAATAGCTGCTAAACCAGCTCCAATAGCTGCAATTCCAGTAATAGTCATAGTTATAAATTTAAATTAATTAATGTTCTTCTTCTGTTGCCATCCCAAAATAGAGGGCTGACAATATTGTAAATATATAGGCTTGTATTGCCGTTACAATGATTTCAATCACTGTAATAAATAATGAAAATGCGACAGACACCGGTGCTATTGCAACCGACTTAAACACAAATATTAATGACATTAATGCAAGTATGATTACGTGTCCTGCTGTAATATTAGCAAACAAACGAATCATTAACGAAATGGGTTTGACAAACATTCCAATAATTTCGATAGGCATTAAAAATAGTTTCATTGGTACTGGAACACCTGGCATCCAAAAGATGTGTTTCCAGTAGTTTTTGTTACCGCTAAATGTTGTAATAATAAACGTAAACATGGCGAGTGTGAATGTAAATGCGATGTTACCACTTAAGTTGGCGCCGTTTAAAATTGGAATCAATCCAAAAATATTGTTTATCCAAATAAAGAAAAAGATCGTTAGCAAGTATGGCATGTACTTTTTATACTTATGCTCACCGATCATTGGTTTTCCTATTTCATCTCTTACAAATATGATTAAGGGCTCCATAAATCCTGCAATTCCCGTTGGAACACCGTCTTTAGAGTTTTTATAGCCTCTTGCAGTTGTTAGGAATATGAACAATAATAGCGCCACAGAAATCCACATCATAAACACGTTTCTAGTGATAGAAAGGTCTATCGGTTTTTGTGCATTTGTTGGGTGGTGTTCTGCATCATAAGCAACGGTAGTGGCTCCAGCATCTAATTGATAAATTTTTTCATGTAACTTAACAAAGCGCCCACCGTTTGCCTCTACAATGGTGTGGCCTTCATCATCATGGTGAAATTCACTAGAAGAAAAGCTTGTTAATCCATTATCTGTCCACAATAAAATTGGTAATGACAGTGACACTGGAGTCCCTTTCCAGTCCCATAAATGAAACTCATGTGCATCCTTTACGTGATGTAGAATCATCGCTTTTGGGTCAAAAGGCGCATCATCTTGAGTGGTTTGTTTTTCCTTGGCAAAACCTAAAAAGGAAATTGCTAAAAATACTGCTGAAAAGAATACGGTTCTAAAGGAGTTCAATATACTGCTTTTAATTAAAATTGCCTTGATTAATTTTGGTGCAAATGTACACACATTTAATGAAATGACAAATAATATTTTAATGATTATTTAAGGTCTTTTGGGGCGTCGTTATCGGGTTCTTTTTTTTGAAGAACTTTAGTCACAGCATACACTTCAAAAGCCAAGAAAGTAAAATACGGCACAAAGAAATTGGCGAGGTCAAATCCTTGTTGTTCAGGCTTAGATAAAAGCCACGGTAAAAGAAAAACAAAAATTAATACCATTTTGAGAAGCATCCCCAATATAAAAGCATTAAATACATCTGTTTTACCAATAGAGGCGCGGTAATTTATTAAGGTATATATCGCTAAAACTGTTATTACATGAAACACATAAATATGCCACAAGGGGAAAAATAAGATAATATCTTTAGCAAAATGATGGTTCAAATAGTTATGAGACCCAAAGAGTACTAGGCTTAGTACAATTAATTGAATGAGAAAATCTACTTCCCTCTTTTTAAAGAGTTCATTCATTTATTTTTGTTTTTTTGAAACTGAGATGATCCGTTTTATGACGTAATAAACAGAAAGCACTACTGAAAATAGCGTTAATATAAGGGTGAAAAGATTGTTTTCATTAGGGTGTTTTTCGTCTAACGTAACTCCCACAAATGCGCCAACTGCAATGATTGCGGCCATTTGTATCCCTATCGCAGATAAAACAGCGGCTTGCTTAAGCGGATTCTTCAGCGTTAGAATTATTTTGAGATGATGCTGTTTTGATTTCGTTTTTCAGTGCTTTTACGGAACCTTTCATAACGCAGCTAGCATTAAACGTCGCGCCAGGCTCTACAGAAAGTTGTTCTATTTGAACATCGCCTTCAATATGTGCAGAAGCTCGTAAACTAAGAGTGCCAGAAACGGTCAAAGTGCCTTTAAACTTCCCTTCTACGTCAGCATTTTTACAACTCAAAACCCCTTCAACTGATCCTGTTTTGCCGATAACAACTTTGCCGGAAGTATTTAAAGAACCGTTGACAAGACCTTCAATTCTAAAATCGCCTTCACTAATCAAATCGCCGTTATAAGTGGTCCCTTGAGCAATCGTGTTTTGTTGAGAAAATGAACTCATATTTGATTTTTTATTGTCTGCAAACATATGTAATACTGTTTTAATTAATTGTTTCTAAGTAGGTTTTCACATTTTTATGTATCTGAACCGTTTGATAGTTTTTGGAGGAAATTCCAAAAAAGGGTTTGGAAATTTTTAGGTCATTTTTGTTTTCTAAAATCTCTACAAATCCCAATGCACCTTGAACACTTTTTAGTCCATGTACAACTACAAATATAGTGTTTGTATCATAACGATCTCTAGAAACGGTGTAATTAAAATAGTCAACACCTTCAATAGCAGCTTTTAACACGCCTTCCAACGCTATAGATTGGTCTGTTTCTTTAGTTTCAAACTTAAAAATTAGTTTAAAACTAGTTTGTGTAGAGTCCTGTACAAATTCCTGGTTTTCTAGTGCTGGAATAACCGTTTCATACATCTGTGCTGCTTTTTTTCCTTCAATACTACTTGGGTAGTTGAGAGCCACAAAATTAAGACCTTCTTTGTAGGCTTCAAAACCAAACAAACGTGCCTTAGAGGTTACTTTTAAAAGCTCTAGCTTTGGTACAATTTCATCACCATCGAGCCGAATAATTTGTATATCACAGCCGTCGATTACCTCTTGGTAGTTCCCCGACTCAAACTGTGCATACAGATTGTTGTAACGTGTTTCTGGGCTATTTTCAGTATTTAGCAAAGCAGATTCTGGGTTTAATAAAATCTCTGCATATCGAGAATCTGGATGATTCTCTATAATGTCATTTTTAGCGCGGGCTTGTAAACGCTTAAACTCTAGCAACGCATATAGCTTATACAAATTATATTTTGTTGGCAATACAAGACGGTCTTCAGGGTTTTGTGTTAATAATGCTTCGAGCTTGCCTTGAGCGCGTTTATAGTCTTTAAACTTATCTTTATATATGAGTCCCAATTGGTAATATGCAAAGTTGCGTTCCTTAGCAATACTGTCAAGTGCTGTTTGTTCTGTAGGAATTTGTGCTAAGTAATAGTCCACAGAAAAACGTTCTTGATCTGAATTATCAACGCCATTTTCTGTTTCTAAAACTGTTTCGGATTCGGATTGTGTGGTTTTGCTAGACCAACGCCAATTGGCTTCTAAGGCACGTTCACCCCATATTCTTATAAATTCATTTTTACCAAACGCTACCGACGTTGGGTTGTAAAAATAAAATGTTTTTCCTTTTTTGGCAACTGCATTTGTTGACCCGTCAAAACCATTTCCAGTAAGAGCGGCTCCTTTTTCTGAGGCTTCTTCTGCTAATTTCAAGGACTCAATATACGTTTGAAAGTACGCTTCTTTATCTGTGTCAGAGAGTGCCACAAGACTAAGGATACTATCGTTGTCACGAGAAATTGACTCATAATAAATGACATCCTCTAGGTTGTCTCGTTTTCGCTTGATTGCACGGTACGACTTGCTGTTGTCTTTCAGACTCAACAAGGTGCTGTCATAATACGATCCTGCTTTGCTATATTCGGAATAATCATAGCTTAAGTCTCCTAACGTTTGATAGTTCAAAGCTGTCAAATAATCGTCTTCCGAATTAGTTCGCAATGATTTATTAAAATATGTAATGGCCACAGAATCTGATTTATTCTGAAGATGATATGCTGCTATGCGATGGTATATTTTATCTAAAAAAGGCCTATTTTCTCTGTTCGTTTCTAGGTCTTCTAACAGGTCCTGAAGGGCAAGTTTATTGCCGTTTTCTATGTCGAAATTTTTAATTTTCTCTAAATGAGCGCTAATCATATAGTCTCTTGGCGTTCTTCTATTAAGGTCAATTACTTTATCAAACGCAATATTGGCACTGTCTTTTATTCCTAAAGCCGAGTAAAGTTGCCCTTCAATAAAGTGCAAACGTCCGCGTTGCTCATTGTTTTTTGTAAGCTGAGATGCTAGCTGTAACTGCGTAATCGCACTGTCCAAAGATTTGGTGGTAATGTACGCTTGTGCTAAGGTCGATGTTGCTTCAACTCTATCTTTTTTAGACAAGGGTTCTAGCGCAATCAGTTGCTTCAGGTTTTTAATTGCTGTTTCTTCGTTTTGGAGACGTAGATTTGTTTTTGCGCGCCAAATTTTTGCAAGGTTAATATTGCTACTTGCAGGGTATTTGAATAAAATATAATTAAAGGCTTCTAAAGCTGGAATAAATCGATTGTCGAAATAACGCGCTTGTCCAAGTAAAATATATGCTTCATCGATTTGAGGGTTTTTTTCTTTACCCTTAATATTCATCCCTCGCTTTTGGATCGCTTTTACTGCCTTTACCTCAGCGAGTTCTATGCTTGGGTCTTTTGTTTTTGTATTTGAATCAATATCATCCGTAATTTGCAAACGTTCAACAGGTAAAACCTCCCAATAGTTTTCTTTGTAGGCAGAATTAACTGCTATTTTACCTGCTTCTAGAGCAACAGTTCCATTATAAAGCACGTTATATTTTGTGTTTACAGAATGCCAAGTGCGATTTAGGAATTTGTCTTTTTTCCTAGAACAACTTGTAATGGTGAAGACTGTAAGGGCTCCTAAAACTATATAATTAAAAATGGTTTTCAACAAGGATATATTTGTTTATTTATAACTACAGAAACGGCATATTCGTATGCAACTTTGTAAAAATAATCATCTTTTTGTACAAAACTAATAAAATATACTATTTTGCCTAAAATTATAGCGCCAAGGCTTCTAATTTTGGGGAAGTCTTAACAGATAATTATCTTAAATCTTTCTTATTTTTGCAAAAACTATTTTCATGGCTCAATTTCATTCTTTAAAAATTAAATCCATTTTAAGACAAACCGAAAAAGCGGTTAGCATCACTTTTGAGGTTCCTGAAAACCTCAAGACTGAATTCAATTTTAAGGCTGGTCAATATATTACTTTAAAGACATTAATTGATGCTCAGGAAGTTCGAAGAGACTATTCGTTAAGTTCAAGCCCCGCAAGTGGAGCGCTAACAATTACGGTAAAGGAAATCGATGGTGGTGTGTTTTCTTCCTACACTAATAGGCATTTAAAAATTGGAGATGCTCTTGAAGTAGGAGCCCCTAATGGCCGCTTTTTTTATGACCCACAATCAGACTCAACAAAAACTGTTGTGGCCTTTGCTGCCGGCAGTGGTATCACACCAATAATGAGTATTGCTCGAACCTTATTAGAAACGGAAACTAACAGCACATTCGTGTTAATCTATGGAAATAAATCCCCTAAAGAAACTATATTTTATGAAGAGATTTTAGCGCTACAAACACTGTATTCTGATCGTTTTAAGTTGCAACTCGTCTATAGTGAAGTCGATGAAGATGGTGCCATATTTGGGCGTATTGATAGTGGAACTATTAACTATATTCTTAAAAACGCGATTAGTGCTCAAGACGTTCACAAATTTTATTTATGTGGCCCAGAAGGAATGATCAATACCGTAAATGGTATTTTAATTGAAAACGGCGTTGAAGCCTCTCAGGTTTTGTTTGAATTATTCACAACGTCGACAATAGAATCCACTTCAAATACGTCAACTAAAAAAGGAGAATCCAAAATTACGATTTTGGTAGATGAAGAAGAAACGACACTATCAATGCTTCAAAAACAAACTATTCTAGAGGCAGCGTTATCGAACGATATTGATGTGCCCTATTCGTGTCAAGGTGGGGTTTGTAGTAGCTGCATTTGTCGCATTACGGAAGGCTCTGCTAGTATGCGACAAAACAATGTATTAACGGATAATGAAGTTGCTGAAGGCCTCGTTTTAAGCTGTCAAGCGGAACCAACCTCTGCAACGCTAAAAGTTGATTTTGACGACATCTAAAGGTTGTCTTTAACCGTTTTGATAATGCTTTCCACAGGGATGGTTTCCATCGCTAGCTCATACCCTTCTGGATACTCATTTCCATAAATTGAGGTAGGAATTTTAGGATACTTTTTTTGATCTGACAATAGGTTGTTTTTGTCTAACTGCCCAAACGGCGCAAATCCAGCAAATGGATGTGTAACACCCCAAAGAGTTACCACGTTTACCCCTAGCATCGCCGCCATATGGCCGTTACTCGAGTCCATTGACAACATCACTTTTAAATTTGATATAATATCTAGTTCTTGATTTAAGTCAAATATTCCAGCCACACAAAATACATTTAAATGCTTAGAGGCTATTTTTTTTAGTAGTTTGGTTTCATTTGGACCACCTCCAAATAATAAAACTTTATTTTCTTTTTGGAGTTCAAAAATCACGTTTTCCATTTTTGAAAGCGGGTATGTTTTAGGCGCATAAGCCGCAAATGGTGCAATTCCAATAATGGATTTTGAAAGTTCACCAATTTCTCTTGCTACAGTAGCGTCTAGTTGTTTCGCTGCAGGAAACAAAGGATTGTCAATATCAAAATCAAACCCTAGGCGTCTAAAAACATCTGTATAACGTTGGGGAGTTGTACGCAATGGTGCGCGTAAATTACCTGAAATTAATGCCTTTTTTTCGGATCGTCCTTTATCCATTTGGACAAAATTAAGCCCTAGTAAAAAGACTCTTAAAATTTTCGTTCGTAATACATTGTGAAGATCTGCAACAGCATCAACAGAAGTGTTTCGGATTTGTTTTGAAAGTTTATATAACCCATAAACCCCTTTGTGAGTGGCGGTAAAATCTGCTAAAATAACCGTCACCATTTGAAGGTCTCTAAACAGTGGTGCAAATTGTTTTTTAGTCAGAACCGTAATTCTAATTGTAGGGTGTGCTTTCGAAAAGGCGGCTAACACAGGAACGGTCATGGCAACATCTCCCATGGAAGAGAGCCTTATGACTAATATGTGTTTGATGTTTGACACAATTTTAAAGGTGTTATTTAATCCCTCTTAAAACCGGGTTTAATTCATCGTCATTATACATCTTCATTTGCTTATAAACTTTCATGTATTTGTCGCCATTTGCGATATCTTCTAATAAATCATCAATAGCTGTAGACAAATCTGTGCGTTGTTCTAAAAGTGTATTAAGTTTTATTTGGCAATTTTCTTTGTGCGTTTCTGAAGCATCTTCCCGAACAGTTTCAAGTTGCATATGATAAATTTTCAGTGCAAGAATTGACAACCGATCGATGACCCATGCTGGACTTTCAGAATTAATTTTAGCCGTAGGTTTCGGTTGAACATTTTTGTAAGTCTCTAAAAAATAGCTATCCACAAACTCCACAGTATCTGTTCGGTCTTGGTTAGAGGCGTCAATTTTTCGTTTTAATTTCAAGGCCGCTACTGGATCAATATTAGGGTCTCTAATAATATCTTCATAGGCCCATTGAACGGTGTCAATCCAACACTTTCTGTAAAGTAAATGCCCAATGAGGTCTTCGTTATTATCATATTTGTTTTGAAAAGGCTGATCAACAGCGTTTAAAACTTTATACGTCGCTATAACGTCTTGAAAAATGGTATTAGCTCTATTTGAAAACATATTTTTTTATTTATGTGGCAAATATAAGCGTAATTCTTTAGTTTAGTTTACGAGTGAAGAAATATTAAATCCGAATTGAAGCGCTACAGCGAATAATAACAACCCTATGACAAGTTCTGACAACCATCGGTATTTGGTTGTTTCAGAAAAATTTGCCACAATAATTGCTGATGGGGCTACCGCAAACAAATAGCCTCCTAGGTGCATGTGCGCACTTAGAAACATGATGGCAATACCTAAAAAAACTGCCAAAATAAGGACTAAAAAGTTGGGGTTATTTATTCGGTTTTGAAGAACTCCTTTTATGACGTATGTGAAGGATGCAACTAAAATGATTGCTAGAAATAAAAGGAAAGCTCCTTGTGTAAATACAGAATTAAAGTTAAACGTTTCAAAACTAAAAACGGGTAGGTACTCGGCATAACTTGGAAAAACACCTTCCGTTAATAACTGAAAACATGAAAGAACTGTCACTACTGTTAAAACCCCTAAAAAAGGAATCAAGATGTTTTTTATTTGGGCTACTGAATAAAAAAGTATCCCCATAAATAAAAGACCAAAAAATAAAATAGCCCAGGGTTCAAAAGTAGCTGCAAGACAAATCCACATAGAGGCATCAAATAGCTTTTTTTTAATATTTGTTTTGGTCCTTAAACTTATTATTCTTCTGAGCGAGAATACTACAAAAAGATTAGAAATGAGTATTGAGTTCACCTCTAGACTTGAAGGAATAAGTCCAATAAACAAACAAAAATAAAGTGCCGCAAAACTGTTTTTGTGGGTTAAGTTGTTTTTAGTGACTATAAAAACTAGTGTAATAAAAGACGCTAGCACCACGAATAGGTAACCTACTTCTTTTGCAGAGTTTCCGAGGTTTATGGCTTGGTTACCTTCAATAATTCGTTGGTATGAAAACACAAAAGTTAATACAATTATGAAAATTATATAGTGAATTGGTTTAGATGTTTTAAAAAAGCTTGTAATCATATAAAGTGTTGACTATATTTGCCACGTAAATATAGGGTTATTATAAAAATGTCTTGTAACTTTTATTAATCAACAGTATAAATAGACACTTTATTACCTGAAAACTTTAAACCACATTATAATGAAAGATTTTTTTAACGCCATTCAAGACCTTTTCGAAACTGTATTATTAGCTCCTTATGATGCTTTAAGAGCGCTTGAGTTGGAAAACTGGTTTGGCGCCAACATCGTAACGTGGATCTTTATGGGAATTGGAGTGGTTGCTTTTGTGTATTGGATGTTACAGTTAAAGTCTTTCAACGATAATAATGAAGAAGATAAAAGCATCTCTTCTCATTCTTATTTATAAATCGAATCCAATATCTTTTCGATAATTCATGCCTTCAAACTTGAGTTGTTCTATTGATTTGTAAGAGGTGCCTAGGGCGGACTCTATATCCTTACCAAAAGATGTTATTGCCATAACTCGGCCTCCAGAGGTCACAATCTTTCCGTCTTTTTCATTTGCTCCTGCATGAAATACAATTGAATTTTTAATCGTATCTAAACCTGTAATTTCTTTCCCTTTTTCATAAGCTTCCGGATACCCTCCTGAAACAAGCATAACTGTTACTGCGGTTTGCGGATCTATTTCAATGTCGACTTCATCCAAGCATTGTTTGTCTATCGCTTGAAAGATTTCAACCAAATCCGTTTTTAATCTTGGTAAAACAGCTTCAGTTTCTGGGTCACCCATTCGGACGTTATACTCAATTACAATAGGTTCGTTATCTACAACTATAAGGCCTATAAAAATAAACCCTTTATAGGGAAGTTGATCCTTAGCAAGGCCATCAACAGTTGGCTTTACGATCCGGTCTTCTATCTTCTTTAATAAAACCTCATCAGCAAAAGGGACTGGAGATATAGCGCCCATTCCGCCCGTATTTAGGCCTGTATCCCCATCACCAATCCGTTTATAATCTTTGGCTGTAGGGAGTAGTTTATAGTTTTTACCATCTGTTAAAACAAAACAACTTAGCTCGATGCCGTCTAAAAATTCCTCAATAACAACCTTAGCGCTTGCCGATCCAAATTTTGAATCTACTAACATGTTTTTCAGTTCTTGTTTAGCAGCATCTATTTCAGATAATATAAGTACCCCTTTTCCTGCGGCCAAGCCATCGGCCTTTAACACGTTGGGCGGTTTTAAAGTCTCTAGAAATGCATATCCAGCCTCTAAATTATCTTTCGTAAAACTTTCATAAGCAGCTGTTGGGATTTTATGACGGTATAAAAATTCTTTGGCAAATTCTTTACTACCTTCAAGTTGTGCTGCGGCTTTTTGTGGGCCAATTACAGCAACGTGTTGTAGTTGTGGGTCATTTAAAAAAAAGTCGTAAATCCCTTTAACCAAGGGATCTTCAGGGCCCACAACAACCATGGAAATTGAGTGCTTTAAAACCTGAATTTTGATGCCTTCAAAGTCTGTGACTGAAATGTCTAGATTGGTGGCTAATGTTGCTGTGCCTGAGTTTCCAGGAGCAACAAAAAGGTGTTTACATCGTGGACTTTGAGAAACTTTCCAAGCAAATGTATGTTCTCTACCGCCTGCGCCTAATATTAAAATATTCATGATTGAATTTGAGTTAATACGCTTTTTCTTCTCCGTTCATGGTGTTGAAAAAGGTTTGAAAAATAATTTTTAAGTCTAAAAAGAACGACCAGTTTTCAATATAAAAAATGTCGTGTTGTACGCGACCGATAATGTCTTTATCAGATTCTACCTCGCCTCTAAACCCACTTACTTGTGCTAGCCCCGTAATGCCTGGTTTCACAAAATGGCGCACCATAAATTTATCGATTTTTTTGGCATACATTTCTGTGTGACTTAGCATGTGTGGTCGTGGCCCTACAACGGACATATCTCCCAAAAGGACATTGAAAAATTGAGGCATTTCATCAAGGCTTGATTTTCGAAGAAATTGTCCAAATTTGGTGATACGAACATCTCCTCGCGTAACTTGAACTAAATCTGCTTTGGCGTTGGTAACCATAGATCTAAACTTAAAACAGTTGAACGATTTGTAATTGTATCCGTTTCGTAGTTGGGTAAAAAACACAGGACCTTTAGATTCTATCTTAATAATGAGCGCGATAATAGGGGTTAGCCAGGACAGAACAAATATGATTATAGTTAATGAGAATACAATGTCGAAAGTGCGCTTTAGGAAAAGACTAAAAGGATCATCGAGGGGAATTGTTCGGAACGTTAGAATTGGTATAATTCCATAATAATCGTGTTGTAATTTTTTAGAAAGGACTTTTGAGCGGTCTGGAATGAATTTAACAACTTTAAGGTTATTATCCGCATAGTTTACAACAGCTAAAACATCCTCGTTACTTAGTTCTGAAATAGAGCAAAAAATCTCATCAATTTCTTCGTTAGTGATATAGGTAAATAATGCTTTTAAATCTAACTTAGAACGGTCTTTAAAACACACTGTTTTTTTGTTTTCAAAACCATAACCCGGGGTTTGCATCAGAAATTTTTCTAGCGATTTAGCTTGGGGTGTTTGACCTAAAATAATTGTTTTTCGAATGTTTCCTTTAAAAATTGAGCGGTATCTTTTTAATAAAAAATACATCAAGTATTTGAAAAATGTGATGCCAAAAAAAGTAACTAGAACGTATTTAAGAATGATTACTGGAGAAATGTTGAGTGTAAGATTAATTCCTGAATACGCTAACACCAATAAACTAAACAGCAGAACTTGTCTAAACAGTAATTTGGAGATTCTTATGACACTAGAAAACCTATGAACTTCATAAAACCCAGAAACTAAAGCAGCAGCCACCCAACCAATAGAAATACTTAACACAAAGCTTAGAGGTGGGATTTCTTTAAACAAATAGAGAAGTCCAAGACCATTTATAAGCGCCAAATCGATGGTGTATGAGATCGGTTTTATAAATCCTGAATATCGGCCGTGCTTGAATAAACTCACTTAGTTTTTTATGTGTTTCGAGAAATCTTTGTGATCAATCTTAGTTAATTTTTCTTCGGACAAATTCTGAAAATATGTGTACGTCATTTTCATCCCATCGCTTCGAGTTATTTGAGGTGACCAATTTAATACTTTTTTAGCTAATGTAATATCTGGTTGCCGTTTTAAAGGATCATCTTCTGGAAGCGGTTTAAAAGTTATCTTTTGGTTTGAGTGTGTTAATTTTAAAATTTCCTTTGCAAATTCAATAATGGTGAGTTCATCAGGGTTTCCTAAATTAACGGGGGGTGAATAGTCACTGAATAATAGCCGATAGATGCCTTCAATTAAATCACTAACATAACAAAAAGAACGTGTTTGGGTGCCTTCGCCAAATACAGACAGGTCTTCACCCCTCAACGCTTGTCCCATAAAGGCTGGTATGACACGTCCATCGTTCAGACGCATTCGAGGTCCGTAGGTGTTAAATATTCGCGCAATACGGGTTTCTAATCCGTGAAAGCGGTGATAGGCCATGGTGATAGCTTCCTGAAAACGCTTGGCTTCGTCGTAAACACCTCTTGGCCCAATAGTATTAACATTTCCAAAATAATCTTCATTTTGAGGATGTATCAAGGGGTCTCCATAGACTTCAGATGTTGAGGCAATAAGAATTCGGGCGTTTTTGGCTTTAGCTAACCCCAGAAGATTGTGCGTTCCTAGGGAGCCTACTTTAAGGGTTTGGATAGGGATTTTAAGATAATCTATGGGGCTTGCAGGAGAAGCAAAATGTAAAATATAATGTATCGGTTCTTCAATGCTTATATGAATGGTAACATCGTGCTCTATAAAATGAAAATTG
This sequence comes from Flavobacteriaceae bacterium, assembly GCA_029252105.1. Lineage (GTDB taxonomy): Bacteria > Bacteroidota > Bacteroidia > Flavobacteriales > Flavobacteriaceae > Hel1-33-131. Next base: position 14,784 of record JAQXCA010000075.1, read on the forward strand.
GGGTGGTCAAATAAATGCTGAATATTGTCCTTATCTCCAGTGATAAAATTATCCATGGCTAAGACTCTAAACCCTTCATCAATAAAGCGATCACATAAATGGGATCCTAAAAATCCTGCAGCTCCTGTGATTAGTATGGTTTTGGGCATAAAATTGTTTAAATATTTTACAAAGGTAAGAAAATATTATGCTAAGATAAGTTGTGAGTTTTTATAAATTTTAGATGCAATAAAAAAGGGTGCTCTAAAAAAACCTTGACTACGTTGCTTGACTCCGGTACATTTTTTTTAACGTATGTTTTATATTAAAATCATTTGTAAAATCCCCAATTATATGAGTCATTTTTTTAGTAGACCCTTTCAAAACTCTGATTTCGTTGGGTCTTACAAACTTTGGATTAACCTCTACATTGATTGTATATCCAGCGATAGTACTCATAGCATTTAAAATATCATTAATACTTATAGCGTTCCCACTACATACATTTACAATTTCTGAACGCGTGATAGAAAGCATAAGTTCGGTGTAGCTTCTAATTACAAAATCAACATCATTAAATTCTCTCAGTACATCAATATTCCCTAACTCTATTTTTTCTTTACCAAGCTTATAGTGGGATAAGATTTTAGGAACTAAAAAATGGGGGTCTTGGCCAATTCCTGTATAATTAAATGGTCTTGAAATAATGATATTTAATTTCTCAAAATATGGTTTAATCATGTTTTCCATGACTAGCTTACTGTTGCCATAATGGTTTACAGGCTTAGGACACATTGTTTCATTCAACTCCCCTTCAACATTTCCATAAACTGTGGCGCTACTTGCTATCAGTATTTTGTTAAGACTATAATCAAGTTTCTGTATTGCATTCAATAAATTTATGGTACCAAAAACATTAACCGTGTAGATGTTTTCTTGGTTTTTTGAAGCGACAAAAGAAATAGCTGCTAAATGGATCACATAATTTGGCTTGACTTTGTTTAGTACGTCAAACAGTGCGTTTTCATTTAAAATGTCACATTTAAAATGATTGGAGACATTCGTTTCATCTAAAGTAGAGCCATACACTTGAAAGCCTTTTCCTAAAAGGTGTTTCTCTAAATGTTTCCCTGTGAATCCGTTAATTCCAGTTATAAATACTTTTTCTTTAAAAGGTGCCTCCATTTTTGTTTCTTTCAATGTCGCTTTTTACCATCATTTCACATAATTCCTCCAAAGTGGTTTTAGCTTCCCAATTTAAAATATTTTTAGCCTTAGTAGGGTCTCCAATTAATAATTCTACTTCTGCAGGACGATAAAACTTCGGATTAATTTTCACTAAGACCGCTCCTGACTCAGCATTAATTCCAACTTCATTTTCGTCTTCACCCTCCCATTTCAAGTGAATATTAACCGCTTTAAATGCCATTTCAACAAAATCACGAACCGTTTCTGTTCTTCCTGTCGCCAACACAAATACATCCGATTTTTCTGCTTGCATGATTCGGTACATCCCTTCAACATAATCTTTTGCAAAACCCCAATCTCTTTTTGCATTAAGATTCCCTAGCTCTATAACATCTAATTGTCCTAATGATATTTTTGCTACAGAATCTGTGATTTTGCGAGTCACAAATTCTTTTCCTCTAAGTGGTGATTCGTGGTTAAACAATATACCGCTTGAAGCAAATAAGTTATATGACTCCTGATAATTTAGTGTTGACCAGTGTGCAAATACTTTTGCAACTCCATAAGGGCTTCTAGGGTGAAATGGGGTGTCTTCGGATTGTGGTATTTCTTTAACTTTACCAAACATTTCTGATGTGGATGCTTGATAAAATTTAATGGTTGGGTCAATTGTTCGAATTGCTTCTAAAATATTCAATGCCCCGACTCCAGTAATATTGGCTGTTGCAATTGGCTGAGTAAAAGACACGCCTACAAAACTCTGAGCTGCTAAGTTATAGATTTCATCGGGCTTTACTTCATTGATGATTCTGTAAGCGCTCGATAAATCTATTAAATCATATTCTAATAAAGTTAAATTTTCATGCTGATCAACACCTAGTTCCTCTATTCTCCAAAAATTGGTAGAGCTAGTTCTTCTATAGGTTCCGTAGACTTGATATCCTTTTCCTAATAAAAGTTCTGCTAGATAGGCAGCATCTTGTCCTGTAATTCCCGTTATTATTGCTTTCTTCATTTTAGCTATTTTCTTTCCAATTAATATATAGTCTTTCTATTGTTCTTTTAAATTCTTTTTCAAACCGATCTTTACTAAACCGTTCAGCGTTTGTTCTTATTACTTTTTTATCAAAAAGCGTTTGGGTTTTTTCAAAATAATTAACCGCTTTCAACAATGAAGATATTGTTTGCTCTTTAAAAAAGATACCTGTGACCTTTTTACCATTAAAATCCTCTTCCGGAGATACCCCTATAATTGTTTCTAAAGCACCACCTTTTCCATAAGCAATAACAGGAACTCCGCAGGCTTGAGCTTCAATTGGTGCAATCCCAAAATCTTCTTCGGCTGCAAATATAAAAGCTTTTGCGCGTTTAATCATACCTAGCATCTCATCTTTTTCAACATACCCTTTAAGTTCAACGTTAGAACTTGCTAGATTTTTTATTTTTTTAAAATCTGGACCATCCCCTATGACTATTAATTTTTTATTGGTTTTTGAAAATGCCTCAACAATTAAATCAATTTTTTTATACGGAACCATCCTTGAACAGGTTATATAATAATCACTTGTCTCAGTGGTTAAGGTAAATGAGTATGTGTCAACAGGGGGGTAAATAACGATAGCGTCTTTATTGTATATCTTCTTTATTCGTTTGGCGACATACTGAGAAATCGCAATATAATGATCGGGTCTGTTGGCGGTTGAAAAATCCCACGCTCTAAGTTTAAATAAAAAATATCTTGCTAAAAGTCCTTTGATTCCTGAATCTAATTTTGATTCTTTAAGATATTGATGATACAGATCCCATGCATATCTAACTGGAGAGTACACATAAGCAATATGAAGTTGGCTAGGCGTTGTTAGAACCCCTTTTGCTACTGAAGAAGACGATGATAGTATTAATTCATAATCACTTAAATCAAACTGTTCAATCGCAAAAGGGAAAAGGGGTAGGTATGTTCTGTACTTTTTTTTCCAAAATGGTAGTTTTTGAATAAATGAATTCTTCGTTTTTTTGCCTTTAAGGATGTGATCTCGATGCGGGTCCGATAAATCATCTATCAAAGAAAAATGATCAAAGTCGTCCCAAATATTGGTAAAACTCTCCACACATCTTTCTGCGCCACCATAGACTGTGTACCAATCATGAATTAATGCTTTTTTCATTTTTTTAAAATTGTTAAGTTGATTTTATTTTTCTTGTTGAAACAAAGAACAGGGTGTTAAAAAAAGTGAATAACATAACACCTATTTCACGTTCAAACAAGTTTTCTGTCAGCAAAGCCAAAAGAGAAAGTACAAGGAAACTTTTATGTAGAATTGTAGTTTTACTGAAAGAATAATATAGAAAATAAACAAACACTCCTAAGCCAAGTATTCCAAAAGTCAACCATGCGTTTAGATATTGATTATGAGAATTATACTTTTGAACGCCAAAGTCATCAAAATTTTCATAATCAAAACCTTGATAACACTGGTCTAATTGTTTTTGTACGTTTCCTAATCCCAAGCCAAATAACCAGTTACTCTTTAAAACTTCCATTGAACAGTAATAAATTCCGTATCTGAAATTAACGTTTTGGGATGATTGCGTTTTGTTTGGAAGAACAAATTCTGTTTGAGATAATTCTGAAATTCTTCTTTTAGAAGGTGGTAAAAAAAATAAGATCAAAACTATAATGGAAACAGAAGCTAACCCTATCATTATTTGCTTTTTGTTTAATGATCTAAACAACATTAATGAAGAAATTATAGTAGCAAATATCGCCATTCTAGCAGAAAAGATCGTCATAGAAAAAAGAAGTAGGAAAATTGAAAAACTGATTATGATCTTAAAAATATGGTGTGTTTTATTCTTTAATAAAAAATGTATCATAATAACACAGGAAAACCCAAATAAAAGTCCCAAATATGGGAGATGCACCTGTGTTGTATTGCTGAAAACATTTCGAAATACAGGATTATAGTGGTGATCTAGTTTAAGCATACCCATAAAACCTTTTTTAAAAATTATAACCCAAACATAGGCTGCTAATACTATATTAGAAGACGCGAAGCTTAGCAGAGCTCTTCCAAGTGTTTTCTTATTAATAAAATCCTGGGAGAAATAAAAAATAGTTGGGAAAATTATAAATAATGCCTTTGTTTCTAAATCTTTTAATGCTTGATGTGAGTCTAATGAAAAAATGAAAAATGACAACAGCGCCATTAAATAATAGCTGTTTAAAATCAAAAATGATTTTTTATCTTTTAAAACTAAATTGTAGCTTCGGGTTTTAAATGTCAAAATAATACTAAATAAACACCAAGCAGTTATAATATATGTTTCAGTTCTCATCCCTATCAATGGAAAAGCAGCTATAAGAATAATTAAAAAATTATAAACTTTTTTGTTAGTCTCTTTTTTGTCTAAAGCAGTTATTATCCTTGTTAGCATATCTTTTTTTATTCTAATTCTGATTCTAAAATTTTTAGATAATTATTTGAGTTTAAATGATTTTGGGCCGCCTCTACAACACCTTCTTTGTTGGGTGATTTTAAAGCTCGTGCGATAGCATTAGAAAAGGCTTTTGGAGTGTCTGCTAAATAAAACATTTCCTTGTCAACAAGCCCAATGCCCTCACTTCCAGTTGATGTTGCTACCAACGGTAAGCCATTAACAATAGCATTAATTGATTTAAGCTTAACGCCCGCTCCCTGCAACATTGGGTTTATAAATACAGACGTGTTTATATACGCCTCTTCAATATTTTCTAAATTTAAATGCAAATGTATTCTTCTATATTTTTTAAATTTTTTAATAAAATGTTTTTCACTATAAACTCCCGTACTCCCATATATATGTAAAGAGTAGTCAGGGAAATTCGCATAAACGTCATCGTGAATGTTATCTAAATACCACATTAACCCCTGAATATTATTGTCCATAAACAAGGAGCCAATAAATAAAACATTATTGTTGTCTAATTTTTGTTTTACGAAACCTCCATTTATTGGAGAAGGTAAGTGAATACTTTTGTTACTGTTGATTAATTTTTGATACTCCATCTCTTCTGTAGAAGAAATAAACCAAAGACGGTCTGCATAATTAAAAATAAACTTTGAATACCATCTAAATTTTAAAGACTCCTGAAAGAAATATAATTTACGAAGTGGGTTTGCTGTGCTTTTGGAAAGATTACTAAAATACTTTTGCTCATTATTTTGAACTCTAAGATAAACTTTATCCCCTCTTACGGTCTTATTTCGCAATACTCTTCCTACATATTCTGTTTCTAAAATTATAATATCATATTTGTCTTCCAGTTTTATATGCTCTAGGTTTTTTCTAGAAAGCACTTGAAGAGGTGATTTATCAAAAAGCTGGAAAATTGAATTCTTTCTCTGCACTCTGTATATTTTACCAACAAAAGATTTGACAACAGCCAAATCTTTCTCTTTTGGAAACGCTTTGTCTGTGTATAATAGGTCTACCTTATAGCCAAGTTGACACAATCCTTTTATCCTTTCCCAAATATCAAATGTTCCTCCAAATAACGTTGGATATGGGAAAAACCCAGAAACTACTAATATGTTTTTTTTCATTTTTTTTCTGATTTTAATTTCGCGCCAAGAACATCAATAAATGCTAAAAAGAACCATATTTCATATTTTATGGCAAATGTAACATATACTATACTACTTAATATTATATAAAGGAGAGGTATTCTAATAAATGCCAAGCTAGAAGATTTAATTTTGGAAAATATAAAATATCTTTTTAGAAAAAACAGATAAAAAAATAACAGAAAAAAAATTCCTCCAAAAACTAAATTATCGAAAAAATATGTTTTGGATGATAGATTTTTAGTGGTTGTTAAATAGCCTTTAACTTCACGTAATTCAAATGAACTCATAGTAGAGGATTCAACTACGCTGGTTAGGCTTTCTAGATAGTAATTAAGGTAAGGTCCCCAGCCAACTCCAAACGGGTTATAAACAAAATTATTTAAACACGCTAAATAAGAAGAAAACCTAGTGCCGAAAGTGATACTGTAGTAAAGTTGACTTAAAATAGTGTCATAAAGAATTGAAAAAACATAAAACCCAAATATCACTAAAACTGTAGTCCCTAGAAATAAAAATTTTCTAATTTTTTTATTATTATAAAAATATTTGATGACCAATGGAAGGGTGGATAACAAAAAAATCAGCATGTAACCCTTTGATTCACTTCTAATTGTATAGTACAAAATAAAAAAGATAGAGAGAGAGAGAACAAAAAGTTTAGTTTTATTATGTTTATTTAAATAAATTGATAAATAAATAGTTGTAAATGTGACAATGGTTATGATGCTTCCAACCCAACTTTCTTCCAAAGAAAGAAGCCTAATTCTCCAGTATTTATCTTCATTTGAATGTAAATATGGCATAAAAATTTCTAAAGTTTTTGAATAATACGTTTCAAATACTAGGTAAATAATTAAAAAAATCTCTAGTGCTAACATTGATTTAAATAATGTCTCAAACCTTGTGGTGTCTTTATTTAAAAAAGTATATATAAATTGATAATAAATCAAAATAGTTAAGGGATATACAGCCATTTTCATAGACTTAGTAACGATATTCTCTCCCAAAAAAAATAACTGTTGTTTTGTTATAAAAATCCATAACAAATATATTATAGTTATGATAATCAAATATAAAATATAAAATATAAGGTATTTTGTGTAAACTGAAATTTGGATTTTAGAGTTTTTTAAAAGGTATAGTAAGAGTAATGGCGTTAAAAAAACTATTGGAGATCTTGCAATTTCGCCAAATACATTTACTAATGGAAAATCTTGATAAACAGAAAGTATTAAAATAAAAAACAAGAAAAAACTTCTTAAATTCATAGCTAGTTTATTGATATTTTTAAAAACTCATACGCCAGTTTAAATTGAAATCTTCTGACTCTATTTAGAATTATTAATATACTTGAAACCCAAAACATAAAACTTACTTTTTTAAATTTTTTAAAAAATATTTTTCGACTTTTGAAAATATTAATCTCAGAAAAATAAGTTCTTTCTTTAGGATTTGAAGAAGACCCTATTGAAGCTCCTTCTTTATGATAAACTATGGAATTCTCACACCAATCAATTTTCCATCCTTTTAATTTACCTCTATATGCCCAATCTAATTCTTCATAATAGAGGAAATAATCTTCGCATAATGACCCAACATCTTTTAGAAAATTTATAGTAACAAACATAGAGGCGCCAACTATATAGTCTATGTTGCCAAATTCCTCTTTCTTTGAGTTGACGTAAGCACCCTCTCCAATATGTTTAGAAACATAAAGTGTTGAATTAAAAGCTCCTCCAATAGCTTGAATTTTTTCAGGTTGATTGTAATATATCAATTTACTTCCTAATATCCCCGTTTTAGATGAGTTGTTGCCTTTTATGTGTTTAATTTGATTTCGTAAGGAATCTTTCTCTACAACAGTGTCGTTATTTAATAACCAGCAATAATCAAAATCTTCACGTCTTAAAGCGTAATCAATCGCAATATTATTTCCGGCTGAAAACCCTCGGTTTTTTTCGGCTTTAATTATCAATAAAGGCTCTTCGTAAAACTTGTTTTTACTTTCCGATTCAGAAATAATTCTGTAATCAAGAGGTTTCGGTAGTAAGGGGTAAACAATTTCAGGAAAAGCTGTAGGGATTTTTATAAAATCAAGATTTGTAGCCCAACTCTTTATAGAGCTTACGGATTCTGATGTTGGCGAATTATCAACTACAATAACCTGAAAATTATGATACTTTAATTTCAAAACACTTTCAAGACATTCTATTGAGTCTTTCCAACCTTTGTGATTGAGTAAAATTATATAGACTTTTTCTTCGGTTACTTTCAAAATTTAAATTCTTTTTAACATTCCTAAAAAATTTTTGATCAATCGCAATGGGTTTTCTTTTAATGACGCCTTAATTAAGGCATTAATATTATAATTAGGTGTTGATCTACCAACTAATTTTAAAGCAAACAATCTAGCTAATAGGTTCTGTTTTCTTTGTTTTTGATAAGGTTGCATTTGTGCTATTTCTGAGCTGGAAAAATTTTTACCAGACATGGTAATGTATCCAGATTTCACAACATCTTCTAGTAACTGTTTCCCATTTGTGTTTCTAGTGATTACTAAACTTATGCCTTTTTTTTCTTCAAACGAAGGGTACCCGTTTTCTGAAGCTTCCCAAGCATCGGCACATGTTATATCAGCGAATTCTCCAGTGCCATCCGCACATATTTTGCAGCGAAACTGTAAATGCTTATTTAGCACGGTTCCCCAAGATTCGTTGTAAGTCATTTTATGAGTGTTACTTTTATTGTCCTCAATTTTAAAATACCCTGGCCAGCCTTCGCCCCTGTATCTCAATGAGACAATATCTTTCTTTTGTACTTTAAATTGTTCAATGATTTTTGTTGTGGCTACTTGGCTTGGAACGCCAGCACACATAAAAGAAAGAAGGTGCTTAATCTTTGTTTTGGCCTCTTCATTTTTTTTCATAAAATTTCGAACCCCGACAATATCACATGGTTTACCTATAATTGCAATTGAAGTATGTGCTTTTAAAATCTCAACAAGATTAATCAAAGTGGCTGAAGGCGCATATCTTGATCCGGCATTGCTAAGAACCTCTTGGCTAGTATAGCTTGTTTTGTAAGTGTTGAGATAGGGCTCTGTTTCTGAAGGTCCAATATGTAATACACACTCAACTCTCTTTTTGTCTAGTAAATAAGATGCAACTGCTGTTAACCCGCCTCCAGACGATCCTGAGTATCTTACTTTTTCGTTATTTGCATGTCCTGAAGAAATAGACAAAAAAGGACCCCATAGTGGGTCGTGATTTGTAGGATCCTCATGCTTGGCATTAATTCCTGGACATATTTCTTCAAAAAAATTATTCTCTGATTTAGTTAATTCTTGTTTAAAAGTTGGTCTCAAAAAACCTTCATTGTTATAAGAAACAGCAACTTTTTCAGTTCCGAAAACAGACTCACAAATACCACAGCCAGCACATAGATTGTCTTTTAATACTTTGCTACTCATTCTTTATCCCTATTTTCTAAACTCAATTGTTCTCTCATGTTTTCTTTAAGTAAAACGGACTTAATCTCCTTTTTTAAAGAAATGGCAACTAGTATCTTGTTTATCAATTCGTCTAAATTGTCCTCTTTTAAATGATTAACGTCAAATACCAGCTCTTGTTGTTTAAACATTTTGAATGTCCCTTCAAATTTATAACTATAAGAGAGTCCAATTGTTGGGACTGAGGTAGACAATGCTGCGATACATGAATGCATACGTGATCCCATAAAAAAGACTGTTTTAGAAATAACATATTTCAACTCTTGAGCAGAGTAGTCCTGATCAATAAAAGAAATTTTACTCGCTAAGTCAGGATTATCTTTTACAAATTTTCTGGTTCCTTCCAAGTCATCTTCAACGTTAGGGGAAATAGAATTATAAGTATGTGGAATCAACATAACCTCATAGCCCTCCTTAAGAATTCTTTCGACCAGCTGTTTTAAAAAAACAGGGTAGTTGTTGTATTTACCATCTAGACTTTTGTATCTATTTAGATACATCAATCCGCTGACATTAATACCAACTGTGTTGGGTTTTACCTCAACAGGTATTTCTTTAGGATTCATGTATACCGCCATGTCTATTGATAATTCTTTTTTAACCCCTATTTTATCTAAAAAATCAAAGGCCTTTATATCTCGCACATATAATTTATGAAGTCTTTTTAAAATGTGTGCTCCTAAAAATTTACCAATAACGGTGTCAAAAGGACCTAATGTTTGAGGTAAAAAAACAAGCGTCTTTTTCCAGCTAAGTATTAATTTTGAATCTGTAAAATGTCTGATTATTCTTCTAGATCCATAAATATCACTAAAGCTATCGCCTTCATTTATATCAAAAACTATATCGCTAGATTGTATCAGTTCTGAAACTTCAAGCTTTGACGTTACGCCAAAATATTTATATAAATATGCTTCTTTTAAAGACTTTAAAATTTCATGTTTTGTAAAATAACATAATTTTACTTTTACAATTTCACCTGATATGGTTAACTCCTTTTCATGAGTCGTTTGCTCTCCAACGCATAGTAACGATATTTTCGCATTTTTGTAATTATTATTTAAAAGCGTAATCGCTCCTACCCCTAAGGCATTTACCCCTTTGTTGTCGCTTTCTAGAGATGCTCCTAGAAGAAGAATATGTTTAACGTTCATCCGTTTCTTTTTAATTTTTAGACAATTCTAGTTTATAAATTTTGATGTATTTTTTCACATATCTGATTGTAGAATACGTGTATAATATAATATATGAGCTTGCCAACCCGTTAATTCCATAGAAGTGAGTTAATAATAATCCGAAAAATATTGAAATCAAAATAAACTCAACGTGGTATTTTGCCTTCTCTCTTTGTAGCTTTAAAACAACCATTATCACAGCGGTTATTGAGGCAAACATAAATATCATATTTGCGAAAAGTAATAAAAGCAAAGGGGTGTACGCCTTCAAATATTCTTCTTTTTTGTAAACAAATATCAACAAATCCTCTCCAAAAATTATAAATAAAATCAATATTACTAAATTAACTGAAAGAATTTTTATTCCTGTTTTTTTTAATGCTTTTGTAAGTTCTAATATGTTGTGTTTATGAGCTAAAAACTTAACGTATCCTTCTTGAAGTAACGAGACTGAAACTAACAATAGTATATTGGCAATAGAAAAAGCCGTTTGATACTGTGCAATAATTTCTGGTTCTAAAAGAAAAGAGCCAATCACTGTTGGTGCCATCATATATACAGGAATCGTGATCATTGAGATTCCATAATATTTTAAATCTAAAAATCTTGTTTTAACAAAGAAAATTGATTTTTTAATAGAGCTAGTTTGAAACTTAATTCTTAATAAATGAACGATCAGTATTATCGTATAAGCTATATTTATAAAGATAAAATAGGAGTAGATTTTATAATTAAACAAATAACATAAAAAAGAAAGTATAATAACTGAAGCTCCAGAAACTATATTTGTAATCGACATTATTTTTAGTTTTTTTTCTACTTGGTAATATGCTAAAAGGATATTATAAATACTTGTTTCTAAAAATATTTTTATAAGTACTAAAGCCGCAAGTATGGAGTCATCTTTAGGAAAAAAACAAAGTCCTATAAAAAGTATTATAAATAAGAGAAAAGAGACCTGAAGGAAGTTAGAGCTATTTATTTTTAGTAATCTATTATCTTCTGAATTGACTAATAGATACTCACTAAAACCAAAATTAGTAACCAATAACAAAACTCCAATTATATTTATATAGGCAGAATAAGTGCCAAACACAGAGACAGGGATGGTTCGCGCTAATAATACCAAAAGAAAGTAATTAGACCCTCTTTTTAAAAGGTTAGACAGTGTGAACATTTTTTTATTTATTGCTAGCGATTGCTTTTTTTAAACTATCCTGCCAGTTTCGTGTTTCAATACCCGTAATACTTTTAATTTTAGTTTTATCCATTACGCTATAAACAGGTCGTTTGGCAGGAGTTGGGTAGGCCTCTGTTTTGATGGGAGTCGTTTTTATTTTTAAGTTCGAGCCTTCAAAAATTGCTTTTGCAAAATCATACCAACTCGCTACGCCTTCATTGCTGTAGTGGTAAAGACCAAAACTTCTGCTATTAGATGTGATGATTTTTAATATAACGTCGGCTAAATCTCCTGCATAGGTTGGTGTTCCTATTTGATCTGACACAACGCTAATTTCATCACGTGTTTCGGCAAGACGAAGCATCGTTTTCATAAAATTAGCACCATGCTCAGAATATAACCAAGATGTTCTTATAATAAAATGTTTTTTTAATGTTTTCTGTATCTCAACTTCCCCTTGCAGTTTAGAAGCGCCATACACACTGATTGGCTTGGGAATATCTGTTTCAGTGTAAGGTTCTGTCTTATCACCATCAAACACAAAATCGGTCGAAACATGAATTAAAACAGCGCCCTGTTCGTCACAAACAAGTGCTAAGTTTTTAGCCCCCTGTGCGTTGATTTCAAACGCTTTTTCGACCTCTGTTTCTGCTTTATCAACTGCAGTATAAGCTGCACAATTGATGCAATAATCTATTTTTTGATTCGTTTTAAAAAACGCCTCTACGTCGTTCAAGTTACAGATATTTAGTTCTTGATAATCGGTATAAATAAAATGTAATCCCTTTTGCTGCTTAGCACGGTCTTTAATACAGCTTGCTAATTGCCCGTTACTTCCAGTTACCAATACGTTGATCATAGGTCTATGTTTGAAAGTGTTGGTAATACTAGGTCTTTTTCAGAAACAATAAATTCTTTAGCCGGTAAGCGCCAGTCAATTCCTAGTAAGGGATCGTCGTAGCGTAGTCCTTTTTCTGAAGCCTTGTCATAAAAATTATCACATTTATAAGAAAATATAGCAGTTTCACTAAGAACTATAAACCCATGTGCAAATCCTCGCGGTACAAAAAGCTGTCTTTTGTTTTCTTCGGATAACTCAATTGAAAAATGCTTAGAAAATGTAGAAGACTCTTTTCTCATGTCAACGACCACATCTAAAACCGTTCCTTTTACAACGCGCACCAATTTGGCTTGTGCATAGTCTCCACTCTGAAAATGCAAGCCTCTTAAAACCCCTTTTGAAGAAAACGATTCATTGTCTTGAACAAATTTGATTTCTTGACCAATTAATTCGCTGAACTTATTTTGATTGAAGCTTTCAAAAAAATAGCCTCTAGGATCTTTAAAGACGGTGGGGTCTAAAATAAAGCAACCTTTCAGTTTTGTTTCTATTGCTTTCATTCTTTGATGTTCAAAAGTTCCATTAAATTTGTACTGTAACCGCTTTTTAACAAGGGTTTTGCTAATGCTTTTAATTGTGCCTCGTCTATATATCCCATCTCAAAGGCAACCCCTTCAATAGCGCCTACTTTTAAGCCTTGGCGCTGCTCAATGACCTCCACAAATTGAGAGGCTTGCATTAACGATTGAAACGTTCCGGTATCTAACCAAGCGGTTCCTCTATCTAAAATACTGACGCTGAGCTTACCTTGTTTGAGGTATTCCTTATTAACGTCTGTTATTTCTAATTC
>JAQXCA010000093.1 GCA_029252105.1 Flavobacteriaceae bacterium
TATCAGGATAATTGGTACCTAAAATACCACACTCTAATCCTGCATGACAAGCAGCAACATGTGGTTTTTCATTATATAACTCTTCATATAAATTTCTCAATACTTTCAAAATAGATGCATCCATATCGGGTGCCCAACCTGGGTAATCTCCAGAAAGTTCTACCTCGCAACCTATAAGCTCAAAGGTAGCCCGCAACATCATTGCTAAATCCATTTTAGAAGATTCTACAGAAGATCGTGTTAGACAACCTATTTTGACGTTTCCGCCTTTTATTATTACACGTGCGATATTGTTAGACGTTTCTACCAGTTCAGGAATGTCTGCACTCATGCGATACACTCCATTCCAAGCAGCATAAATAGCGCGTGTTAGACCTTCTTGAACTCCCAAATCCATAATCACTTTAGGCGTGTCTATTTTAGCTAACTCTACATTTAAGTCTGGTTCTAATGTTTTAAGCTCGGTTTGAATAGCTTCAATTTGCAGCCCCATTTCATATTTAAAAGCCTCTTCTTGTACACTATTAATCGCCACGATTGCTTTACTTTCTCTAGGAATCGCATTACGCAAACTCCCACCATCAATTTCGGAAATTCGTAATCCAAAATTCTCAAAAGCATCAAACAATAAACGGTTCATAATTTTATTGGCATTACCAAATCCTTTGTGAATATCCATCCCCGAATGTCCGCCTTGCAAACCTTTAACTACAATAGAATAGCCTATTTTGGTTTCTGGAGTATCTTCTTCATTATAAGTGCCTATGGCAGTCACATCAATACCGCCGGCACAACCTACACCAATTTCGTCGTCGTCTTCAGTATCTAAATTTAAAAGAATATCGCCTTTCAATAGACCACCTTCTAATCCCATTGCACCAGTCATTCCTGTTTCTTCATCAATGGTAAACAGTGCTTCAATAGCAGGATGTATAATATCAGTACTTTCTAAAATCGCCATAATAGTCGCCACACCTAGACCGTTATCAGCACCCAAAGTTGTTCCCTTTGCTTTGACCCAATCGCCATCAATAAACATCTCAATTCCTTGCGTTAAAAAGTCAAAAGTAGTATCGTTATTTTTTTGATGTACCATATCTAAATGTGACTGCATCACAATGGCTTTTCGGTTTTCCATACCAGTAGTCGCTGGTTTTCTGATGATGACATTCCCGACCGCATCTTCAATAGTTTCTAAGTTTAATTTTTTTCCAAAATCTTTCATAAATGCAATAACGCGTTCCTCTTTTTTAGAAGGACGAGGAACGGCATTCAAATCTGCAAATTTATTCCAGAGGGCTTTGGGCTCCAGTTGTCGTATGTCTTGACTCATAATAGCTGTGTGTTTTGTTGCACAAAGGTACGGATTCCTTACCGATCATAAATTAAAATTATTACTTTTGAATGGTGTCTAAAAAAGGGAAAATCATACTAGCGTTGAGTTTACTTCCTCAATACTTTATTACTAAAGTTGCGAAGAACTATCCTGAATTTATAGAGACTAATTATAGTTTAGGTATTTTCCCTGTTCTCTCTAAACTCCTAAATACGGCTTTTAAATGGATTCCATTTTCCGTAGGCGATTTGCTGTATGTTGCTTTGATTGTTTATATGATACGCTGGACGGTTATGAATTGTAAACGCCTTAAAACAGACCTCAAAGGATGGGGCTTAGATATTTTAGCCTTTGTATCCTTTCTCTATTTTATGTTTCATTTGTGTTGGGGATTCAATTATTACCGCGTGCCTTTACATACGACACTCAATTTAAATCCAAAATATACGACGGCGCAATTAATATTGGTTACCAATGACCTCGTTATAAAAACAAATGCACTACATCTAGAACTCACACAAGATTCTTTATTAAAAACAACGCTCCCCTATGCGTTTTCTGAGCTTACAGAAATCAGTCAAGCCGGATATTTACAATTAGAGAAGGTGTATCCAAGCTTTAAACACGACGGCGAAAACAGTAAAAAATCCATATTTAGCACGCCTCTAACCTATATGGGTTTTAGCGGTTACGTGAACCCATTAACATTAGAAGCACATATCAATGCTGTTATGCCCGCCAATTCTATGCCAACGACCATTGCGCACGAACAAGCGCATCAGTTGGGCTATGCGGCAGAAAATGAAGCTAATTTTATAGGTTTTCTAGCAAGTATTCATAATAATAACCGCTATTTCAACTATGCAGGCTATAAATTTGCACTGCGCTATTGTTTAATAGAATTATCCAAAAGAGATTCTGAGGTTTACGACTCTACGTTATGCAACATCAACCCAGGAATTTTAGAAGATTATCGGGAAGCATTTGAGTTTTGGAGTGCTTACAACACGCCGATGGAAGCTCTAATTAAACAGTTTTATAGCCATTTCTTAAAAGCTAACAATCAAGCCAAAGGAATTGAGAGCTATAGCTATGTGGTGGCGCTTTTGGTAGATTATTTGGAGGATTAAAGCTATTTAATATAAACTAAAAATAGTAAAATCTCTTGTATCTTTAGATCTGAGTGATTTTTTTTATGGTAATTTAAACCACATTTTAGATCTAAGAGAACAGTGTATAAAAATATATCAACCTAAGAACACTACCTGTTTTCCTAAAAATTTATTAATTTTAAGGCCGCAACAAAAGTTTATAACTACATTGAAAAACTAACTTAATACTATGTTATGATAAAAAGACTAATCCTCCTTTGTAGTCTACTTGGAGCATTTACTGTATTTGCTCAAGATTATTTTCCAAAAAATGATGGTGTAAAATCTAAAAATACAAACTTCACTGCCTTTACTAATGCCAAGATTTTTGTAACGCCCTCCAAAAGTATACAAAATGGTACCTTATTAATTCAAGACGGAAAAGTTATAAATGTTGGAACTACGCTTATAATTCCAAAAAACACGGTTATAATTGATCTCAAAGGCAAATCCATTTATCCCTCATTTATTGATCTTTACTCTGATTTTGGTGTTTCTAAACCCAAACGTAAAACTAGTAGTGGACGCTCACCACAATACAGTGCTAGCCGCGAAGGGTTTTATTGGAATGACCACATCAGACCAGAACAAAATGCTATTGATCAATTTAAATATGATGACAAAGCAGCTAAGACTTTGTTAGCGGCTGGATTTGGTGTCGTGAATACGCATTTACAAGATGGTATTGTCCGCGGAACTGGAGCGTTAATTGCGCTAGATTCCAAAGGCAGTGATTCCCAACGTATTTTATCGGGTCAATCGGCACAGTACACTTCTTTTTCAAAAAGTGTACGTTCGCGTCAGTCCTACCCCTCCTCTATTATGGGTGGTATGGCCTTATTGAGACAGCTTAATTATGATGCAAATTGGTATGCTCAAGGAAACGTGAACACAAAAGACCGATCCATTGAAGCCTTTAACCAAAATAAAAATCAAGTTCAAATTATAGAAGCTGGTAGCAGAGCCAATGCTTTAAGAGCAGACAAGGTTGGAGATGAAATTGGCGTCCAGTTTGTTATTTTAGGTGGTGGTGATGAATATGAACGCATTAACGCGATCAAAAACACCAAAGCGACATTTATTTTACCGCTCAACTTTCCAAAGGCTTATGATGTTGAAAATACGTTTTTGACAAATTCTCTTGAGCTAGAAGCTATGAAAGAATGGAACCAATGCCCTAGCAATCCAATGACATTGGATTCAAATGGTGTGCCTTTTGCGTTTACCACAAAAGGTTTAAAATCCATGAAAGACTTTAAAACAAACCTCAAAAAAGCGATTGATTATGGCTTAGATAAGGTTACTGCCTTAGAAGCTTTAACCACTCAACCCGCTCAAATTTTAGGCAACTCAAAACTTGGGAATTTAAACGCGGGGAGTTATGCGAATTTTTTGATTACTTCTGGAGATGTTTTTGATACAAAAACTACACTTTATGAAAATTGGGTGAATGGGTCAAGAACCATTTTTGAAGATATCTCAAAAAAAGACATTAGAGGAAACTACCGTTTCACTATAGACAAAGACACGTTTAACCTTAAAATAAACGGTACTCTTGGTACACTGAAAACTGAAATCACATCGGATTCTTTAAAATTAAGTAGTAGCTTAAAGTATAAAAATGATTGGATGCATTTGATGTTCTCCTCAAAAGATACAACACTACAAAATTACATTCGTGTAAATGCGAAAATTCTATCCAATATTGAAACGATATCCGGAACCGCTACAGTTCTAAATGGAGATACGCAAAATCTAGAAATTAAACGTATTGATACTTCATCTAAAAAAGATGCTAATACTAAGGCTAAAAAAGAGAATCAAACTCCAAACGTGGTTCCCGTAAGTTATCCAAATGGGGCGTATGGTTTTACAAAACTACCTAAAGCCGAAACGCTATTATTTAAAAATGCAACGGTCTGGACTAACGAATCCTATGGGATTCTTGAAAACACAGATGTACTGGTTCAAAATGGACGTATTTCAAAAATTGGAATTAATCTTTCCAGTTCAAAAGCGAAGGTCATTGATGCTACAGGAAAGCATTTGACTGCAGGAATTGTTGATGAACACTCGCATATTGCGGCTGCTAGCATCAATGAGAGTGGACAAAATTCATCAGCTGAAGTGAGTATTGAAGATGTTATTGATGCCGATGATGTGGATATTTATAGAAACTTAGCAGGTGGCGTCACAACGATTCAAATCTTGCATGGCTCCGCTAATCCGATTGGAGGGCGCTCCGCGATAATAAAACTTAAATGGGGTGAATCAGCGCAGAATTTAATTTATAAAAACTCACCCAAATTTATAAAATTCGCTTTAGGCGAAAATGTCAAACAATCTAACTGGGAAAGTTACAGTCGTTTTCCACAAACCCGTATGGGCGTTGAACAACTCTATATTGATTATTTTTCAAGAGCAAAAGCGTACGATACTAAAAAGAAAAGAGGAAAACCGTATAGAAAAGATACAGAAATGGAAGTACTCGCTGAAATTTTAAACAAAAAACGTTTTATTAGCTGTCACTCGTATATTCAAAGTGAGATTAATATGTTGATGAAAGTCGCTGAGAAATTTGATTTCAACATCAATACATTTACTCACATATTAGAGGGTTATAAAGTCGCGGATAAAATGAAAGCGCATGGCGTTGGTGCATCGACCTTTAGTGATTGGTGGGCGTATAAATATGAAGTCAATGATGCTATACCTTATAATGCTTCTATATTAAATACGATGGGTGTAATTACCGCTATTAATAGTGACGACGCCGAAATGTCTAGACGACTCAATCAAGAAGCCGCTAAAGCTGTGAAATATGGAGGAACATCAGAAGAGGATGCTTGGAAAATGGTAACCTTAAACCCTGCAAAACTCCTCCATATCGATGATAAAGTTGGAAGTATTAAAGTTGGTAAAAATGCAGACTTGGTACTTTGGAGCGCTCATCCTCTATCCATTTATGCTAAAGCAGAAAAAACAATAATTGAAGGGGTAACTTATTTTGATATAGATCGTGATGAAAAACTCAGAGCGGCCATTCAAAAAGAACGAAATGAACTCATTCTTATGATGTTAAAAGAAAAAAACAAAGGCATGAAAACACAACCCATAAAGAAAAAAGATAAGCACCTTTTACATTGTGACTCTATAGATTCTAATCAACTTTAAATACATAACAGATGAAAATTATAAAATTAATTACTCTATCAATTGTTTGTGTATTTACAGCAACCGCACAACAAACGCCTGCAGATAATCAATCAGAATTCATCGCAATTATTGGGGGTACGGCCCACATTGGAAATGGAAACGTGATTCAAAATAGTTTAATTACGTTCGAAAATGGAGTTTTGCAAAATGTATCTAAATACATTGGAACTGAAGATACCTCAAATATGAAGGTGATTAATGCTGAAAACCAACACATATACCCTGGTTTTATTGTACCAAACTCAACCTTAGGATTGATAGAAATTGATGCCGTAAGAGCTAGTGATGACGATTCAGAAATTGGAACTTGGAATCCACATATTCGAAGTTTAATCGCCTACAACACAGAATCCAAAGTCGTGGAAAGCATGCGACCAAACGGTGTGCTTTTAGCGCAAATTACTCCGAGAGGCGGACGTATTTCTGGCACGTCTTCTATTGTGCAATTAGATGCTTGGAATTGGGAAGATGCCGTTCTTAAAGCTGATGATGGCATTCATTTAAATTGGCCTAATTCGTTTAGTCGTGGCCGTTGGTGGCTTGAAGAAGATCCAGGGTTAAAAAGCAACCCAAAATACAGCAGTCAATTGCAGGAAATTGAAGCGTATTTTAATGCTGCAAAAGCAAATTCTAACAGTGCAAAAAACCTTCCTTTAGAAGCTATGCGCGGATTATTTGATAAAACCAAAACATTATTTATCCACGTTAATGATGAAAAAGGCATTGTGGACGCCGTTGAGTTTTCAAAATCACAAGGGCTATCTAAACCCGTTATTGTTGGAGGATACGAAGCTTACAAGATTGCTTCTTATTTGAAACAAAATAATATAGCTATCTTATTGCAACGGGTACATTCTCGCCCTAACAACGATGATCATGATTATGATCTTCCCTTCAAAATGGCGCGCCTCTTAGTAGATGAAGGGGTCACAGTGGCTTTGGAAACTAGTGGCGACATGGAACGTATGAACTCCCGGAATCTTCCGTTTTATGCAGGCACCACTGTAGCGCATGGACTCACTAAAGAAGAGGCGCTTCAATTAATAACATTGAATACGGCTAAAATTTTAGGGATAGATAACAGCTATGGATCTTTGGAGGTGGGAAAAAGTGCCACCTTATTTATAAGTACTGGAGATGCGTTAGACATGCGAACCAATAATTTGACAACTGCGTTTATAGATGGTAGAAACATCAGTCTAGAAAGTCATCAAACTAAACTTTGGAAACGCTATTCTAAAAAATACGAGAACAACTAGAAATCAGTTTCTATAAAACATCTAAAGTTCAAGCTTTAGCTTGGACTTTTGATGTTTGCACTTAAGAATTAAACACTATTTTTGTAGTATGGTTAAAACAATAAGCAGTCTCCAAAACCCCTTCATAAAACAACTGATTCAGCTCAAAGAAAAATCGAAGCTTCGCAAAAAAACTGGCTTATTTGTTATTGAAGGTAAACGTGAATTATCTTTAGCTATTAAAGGAAACTACAGTATTGAAACCCTTTATTATTATGCTGATTTATTTTCTGCTTCGGAAGCGTCTTCCTTAGAAGTTTATGGGATTGATGTGATAGAAATTACCAAAGTCGTGTACGAGAAAATAGCCCATCGCGAAACGACAGAGGGCATAATTGCAGTAGCAAAAGCCAAAGATTTAGGTTTAAAAAATTTGGAATTTAAAAGTAAAACGCCTTTGATATTAGTGGCTGAAGCTCCCGAAAAACCAGGAAATATTGGTGCTTTACTCCGAACGGCTGATGCTGCCAATGTAGATGCAATTATTATTTCTAACCCCTTAACAGATTTATATAATCCTAATAGTATTCGATCGAGTGTTGGCGGGGTTTTTACTGTACCTATTGCAACTGGAACAACTGAAGAGATTATAAACTATTTGAAGCAACACAATATCTCCATTTATGCTGCGATCCTTCAAGAGTCTGTTATGTATGATTCCATAGATTTCAAAAAAGCAACGGCAATAGTTGTTGGTGCAGAATCAACAGGTTTGAGTAAAGAATGGCGCGACGCCTCAACGGCTAAAATTCGAATTCCGATGCAAGGAAAAATCGATTCTATGAATGTATCAGTCGCCGCAGGAATTTTAATTTTTGAAGCCAAAAGACAGCGAAAATTCAACTAAAAATAAGACTTATCTAAATTTGTTGAAACAATTTGTGTAAAAACTAGGTTTTGTTATTGCGTGTTACGTTTGATTGTAGTAATTTTAAATTATGACAGCAATTGAAGTAGCAGAGGAAAATGCAGCTATCGCTAAGGAGTATAAAGAACTTCTCAGGATCAGTTATAGAACGCTGTCAAGTGCAGACAAGAAATTGATTCGAAAAGCATTTGACGTTGCTGTAGATGCCCATTCCGATCAAAGAAGAAAGTCTGGAGAAGCCTATATATTTCATCCTATTGCTGTGGCAAAAATTGTGGCTTCAAAAATTGGATTAGATGCAACATCTATTGCAGCGGCACTTCTTCACGATGTTGTTGAGGACTGTCCCCGCTATTCTATTAACGATATCCAACAATTATTTGGCGAAACCGTGGCACGAATTGTAAATGGTTTGACAAAGATATCATCGCTCAATAAAGATATGAATGTATCAATGCAAGCGGAGAATTTCAGAAAGATGCTGCTGACGTTACACGACGATATTCGTGTCATTATTATCAAAATTGCAGACCGCCTTCACAACATGCAAACGATCCATTCGATGCGTGAAGACAAACAATTAAAAATTGCTTCTGAAACACTTTACATATATGCGCCTCTTGCTCATAAAATTGGATTGTATAACATCAAGTCGAAGTTAGAAGATTTAGCTTTAAAATATACCGAACCAGAAGTTTATAATGACATCTTACTTAAATTAGAAGAAAGTAAAGAAGATCAAGACCTTTACATATATGATATTAGTACGGTTTTAACAAAGGCATTAAATAAAGAAAAAATTAAGTATGAAATAAAGGGGCGACCAAAATCAATTTTTTCGATTCGACGAAAAATGCAAAATCAAGGTGTGTCTTTTGATGAAGTATACGATAAGTTTGCAGTTCGAATCATCTATAAATCAGATCTTAAAGACGAAAAATTTATTGCTTGGAAAGTATATTCTATTGTAACAGATCACTTTAGACCTAACCCAATTCGTTTAAGAGATTGGATTTCGGCTCCAAAATCTACTGGTTATGAGGCCTTACACATTACAGTAATGGGTCCAAAAGGACGTTGGGTAGAAGTTCAAATTCGAAGTGAACGCATGAACGAAATTGCCGAAAAAGGCTATGCAGCGCACTACAAGTACAAAGAAGGTGAAAAAGAACAAGATGAAAATTTAGAAAGCTGGATTGGAAAACTTCAAGAAGTCATTGAAAATCCAGAATCAAGTGCAGTTGAATTTGTAGAGCAATTTAAACTCAATCTTTATGCAAAAGAAATATTTGTTTTTACACCAAATGGTGAATTAAAATCCCTACCAAAAAATGCGACTCCATTAGATTTTTCTTTTAGTATTCATACCGAAATTGGCATGAAAACTAGAGGGGCTAAAGTTAATGGTAAATTGGTTCCTCTAAATCATATCTTACAAAGTGGCGATCAAGTTGATATTATTACCTCAGAAAGTGCCAAACCAACGGCTAACTGGTTAGATTATGTCATTACAACTCGTGCAAAAAGTAAAATAAAATCGTCTCTTAAAGAGGATAAAAAAGCGATTGCAATTGAGGGAAAAGAAATATTGAGGCGTAAACTAAAACAACTTAAAATTACTTTAAACGAACGTTCTATTAATGAACTCGTAAATTATTTTAACCTCAATACCAGTCTGGATTTGTTTTATCGCGTTGGCATCGGAAGTATTGATAATACGATGTTAAAAAGCTTTGCAAACTCTAGAAGTAATGCGTTAGTAAGTTTTATTAAAAATAAAATTACACGTACAAAAGGAACTATAAAAGAGGCTGTTGAAAAAGAAGAAATCACCTCCAAATTCGATATGTTGGTGTTTGGAAAAGAAGAAGAAACTCTAAGCTATAAACTTTCGACATGTTGTAATCCTATTCCTGGAGACTTGGTTTTTGGATTTTTGAGTATCAAAGATGGTATAAAAATTCATAAAAAAGCGTGTCCAAATGCATTGAGTCTTCAATCTAATTATGCATACAGAATTATGTCTGCCAAGTGGATTGATTCATCACAACAAGTATTCAAAGCTGTTATTAAACTCACAGGAATAGACAAGCTCGGCCTTGTCAACTCCATTACAAAAGTGGTTTCAGAAAACATGAATGTTAATATCAAAACCATAAAATTTGATACCGACAGCGGTACGTTTAATGGCGAAATTGCTGTTGAAGTTAACAATACTAATTTTGTTGAAAAATTGATGGAACGTTTGCAAAAAATAAATGGTATAGAAAAAGTCTTTAGAGTCTAAAAATTAGTTTAAATTTGGCAGGTGTATGAGTACAAAACCTAAAAATAAAAATCAAGAGATCGTAAAAAATGTATTTACGAAATTTCTCGAAGAAAATGGCCACCGTAAAACCCCTGAACGGTTTGCTATACTTCAAGAGATTTATGATAATGATGATCATTTTGACATTGAATCGCTCTACATCAAAATGAAAAACAAAAATTACCGTGTTTCAAGAGCCACACTCTACAATACAATTGAATTGTTATTGGATTGTGCTTTGGTACGAAAACATCAATTCGGGCAAAATCAAGCTCAGTATGAAAAATCATACTTTGACAAACAACATGACCATGTCATCCTTACGGATACTGGTGAAGTCTTTGAGTTTTGCGACCCAAGGATTCAATCCATTCAAAAAACAATAGAAGAAGTATTTGATATTGATATTCAAAAACATTCGCTTTACTTCTACGGAACAAAAAAAAATACTAAAATTAACGATTAAATAGCATGGCAGTAGATTTACTACTAGGATTACAATGGGGTGACGAAGGCAAAGGAAAAATTGTAGACGTTCTAACCTCAAATTACAATATTATAGCACGATTTCAAGGGGGACCAAACGCAGGCCATACGCTTGTGTTTAACGGCATGAAGCATGTTCTTCATACAATTCCATCTGGTATTTTTCACGAAGCTGCGGTGAATTTAGTAGGAAACGGTGTTGTAATCGATCCTGTTATTTTTAAAAATGAATTGGATAAACTAGCAACACAAAATGTAGATTATAAAAAATCGTTAGTCATTTCTCGTAAAGCTCATTTAATTTTACCAACACACCGCCTTTTAGATGCTGCATCTGAGGCTTCAAAAGGAAAAGCTAAAATTGGATCGACTCTTAAAGGGATTGGACCTACTTATATGGACAAAACAGGACGGAATGGTATTCGTGTGGGCGATTTAGAATTAGACAACTGGAAAGAAAAATACCGTGCCTTAGCTAATAAGCATGAATCAATGGTTGCGTTTTATAACGTTGATTTAGAATATGACTTAGAAGAATTAGAAACTGAATTTTTTGAAGCAGTAAAAGTCTTAAAATCCTTAAAATTCATAGATTCTGAAGAATATTTACACCAAGCTCAACGCGATAATAAATCAATTTTAGCGGAAGGTGCACAAGGCTCTTTATTAGATATTGATTTTGGAACTTATCCATTTGTAACCTCTTCAAATACAACTGCTGCAGGGGCATGTACAGGTTTGGGAATTGCTCCGAATTCAATTGGTGAAGTATTTGGAATTTTTAAAGCCTATACTACTCGAGTAGGTTCTGGCCCCTTCCCTACTGAATTGTTTGATGAGGACGGTGAAACCATGGGGCGTGTCGGAAATGAATTTGGTGCTACTACAGGTCGTTCACGACGTTGTGGATGGCTAGATCTTGTAGCTCTTCGCTATGCATGTCAAGTCAATGGCGTTACACAACTTATGATGATGAAAGCTGATGTATTATCTGGGTTTAAAGCCTTAAAAGTATGTACAGCTTATAACTATAAAGGCGATATTATCAACCATTTGCCGTATAACGTTGATCCTGAAAACATCACACCAATTTATACGGATTTTGAGGGATGGGAAGAAGATTTAACGGAAATGAATAATGAATCTACACTTCCAGCATCTTTAAACACTTATATTGACTTCCTTGAGAAAGAATTACAAATTCCAATCAAAGTCGTATCTGTAGGACCTGATAGAAAACAAACGATTTTTAGATAACAATTAAAAATCTATCCTTAGGATAGATTTTTTTTTAGACTTAAAATAATCTTAAGTTTTATTTAAAGAACTCAATATTACCTATTTTTGTTTTTTTTTTTATAACGTTGAAACATAAAAGTATTTACTATTTAATATGTATTCTGTTTTTTATAGGAACGCTTTTACATGCGCAAGACCGTCGCAGGATCGAAATAGAATATGCACCTTTTATGAATTTTGACGAATCGAAACCCGATGCGACGATTCTAACGCGAGACACTACAAAACAAGTACATATTAAGCATGATGGTATAGAATTATGGTGTGATGAAGCTATTTACTATGGAGAACAGGATTTTATAGAAGCTTATGGAAATGTTCATGTAAAACAAGGAGACACTATAAATATGACCTCAAAATATGTGGAGTATAGTGGCAAAACACAACTCGCATTTGCGAGCGGTTCAGTAGTTTTGACAGAGCCCAGTTCTAAACTCACAACAGATACGCTATACTTTGATCGTGTCAAACAACAAGCATTTTATCGAAGCTTTGGAAAAGTTGTTCGCGATACAACAGGAACAATTACAAGTACGCGAGGGCGATACTATATGAATTCTAAAAAATATCGATTTGTAAATAATGTCAAATTAGTCAATCCCGAATACGTTATTGAATCCAATCAACTTGATTTTTATTCACTTTCTGGGTTCACTTTTTTATTTGGACCTACAACAATCACTAGTGAAACAAGTATTATTTATTGCGAACGTGGATTTTATGATACCCAAAATGATACGGGTTATTTTGTTAAAAAATCTAAAATAAATTATGATGAACGTATTGTTGAAGGGGATAGTATTTACTTTGATCGCAGCAATAATTTTGCGTCAGCGACCAATAATATTATCATCACAGATACTCTAAACAACACCATTGTTAAAAGTCATTATGCTGAAGTTTTTAGAGCCAAAGATTCTGTATTTGTAACTAAACGTGCATTGGCAATTACACTTCAAGAAAACGACTCTATTTTTGTGCATAGTGACACCTTGATGGTGACTGGAAAACCTGAAAAAAGAATTACTAGAGCTTATTATAATGCCAAAATATTTAAGTCTGACTTGAGTGGGAAAGCGGATTCTATTCATATGAATCAAAAAACAGGGCTTACACAACTTATTAACTTAGATCGTAATGAAACGCAGGATCCATTTTATAAAATACAACATCCTATTTTATGGAATTTTAAAAATCAAATCACAGGAGATTCGATTCATTTAATTTCGAATCCAAAGACCGAAACATTAGACTCTTTAAAAGTTTTTAATAACTCGTTTGTGATTAGTAAAGATAGCTTAGGAGATGG
>JAQXCA010000096.1 GCA_029252105.1 Flavobacteriaceae bacterium
GTGTGGTTTATATATAAGACATTGTAATGTTACTTGTAGGGCCTGTAAAGTTATATCCTGAATCTATGATTTGATTAAATCCTAAAATCTGAGAATAAATAAATGCAATACCGAGGACTAAGGTGCCTATAAGAAGAGATGTTGTGGTCGTTCTTTGATTCTTTTTTAAAGCTTGCTTGGCAGCAAATAAAACGATACTGCTAAGAAAAATAATTAAAGTACTGTAAATAAATGAATTTGGAAGCACAAAATCGGCTAACCAATCTTCTCTTGAGCTACTCACAATAAAAGCACTAGTGAGTCCAGCAAAAGACATGATAAGGGAAATAATCCCGAACCATAACATCATTTTTTTTGCACGCTTTTGTTTTTCTTGGGTATTCCCTTCTGTTAAATCCATGGTCTAATAAATTTATCTGAAATGTAAATAATTTGAATTAAAGTAATATAAACCACACTCGATAACATGAGTTGGCGAGCTGATTTTATGGTTTGATTTTTAAATAGCTTAAACCCATAGAATAGAAACCAAACGCCTACTGCAAATGTCAGAATTGTTGCAATTATAGATAATTGTAGTGCTCCCGTAAATCCAAAAAAGGGAATTATAGAAATAATAACCGTCCAAACACTGTAGATAATAGCTTGAAGTGCTGTGCCTTTATCGCGTTTTCCTGTTGGCAACATATTAAAGCCCGCTTTCTGGTAGTCATCATGTAAAAACCATCCAATCGCCCAAAAGTGTGGAAATTGCCAAAAAAACTGTAACATAAATAGCACACCTGCTTCAATTCCAAATTTTCCAGTCGCTGCAACCCATCCCAACATAAATGGAATGGCTCCAGGAATTGCACCAACAAATACGGATAGTGGTGTTTTTGTTTTTAACGGCGTATATGCACTTGTATAAAGACATATGGAAATAGCGCCAAACATTGCGGTACGCTCATTAATACTATATAATATGGATAAGCCTGCTACAGTCAAAATGACTGCTAAAACAAACGCATAGGTCACTGACATACGGCCCGCTGGAATAGGTCTATTTTTGGTGCGGTCCATTAGCGCATCTAAGTCTTGCTCAATAATTTGATTGAATACATTTGAAGCCCCTACCATAAAATAACCTCCTATAGCCAACAATGCTAAGGTTTGAAAATTCACAGTATCCGCAGCTAATAAATAGCCCGCTAGGGATGAAAATACAACACTAATGGATAATCCCATTTTGGTCACTGACTTAAAATCGGCCAGAAAGGATGTTAGTGTAATTGATGCGGAAGTGTTACTCGACATATTAGGTGAAATTTCTTCACAATTGAGTTGCAAAGATACTTCTAAAATCTATTTTAGCAATGTAAATTACGGAAATAAACGTCACTTCTTAAACCTTGTTTTATTTGCTTACAAAATAAATCGATACGTCGCTTTGAGTAAAAAAATATTCTGAGGGCGTTGGTCTAAAACACCAGATTCAAAGCCTTCAAATAAATCATTCATTACTGAAACGTTCCCTGCAACGCCTTGAGACCACACCAAAAACAATTCAGATCCTGGAGTATATTCCCATCGTAATACAAGGTTAGAATTGAACTGAACAAATGAAAAATCGGGGTTATCAAATCTATAATCGTTTGCGCCGTCCAAATTTTCATCAATAGCATAAACACCATTGTTTAGACGTATTTGATTTGTATCATACTTTTGAAAACGATCATTGAGGCGGTCTGCTATAGGATTTGTCACAAATTTAAAGTCTGTGTAGCGCCCTCTTGAAACAAAGGGTTGACCATAATATTGAATCGATAAATTAGGATTGATGGTGTAATCCAATCGAATTGATGCTGATAGGGTTTGATTGTCTATGGATCCTAATACATAGCGGGTGCTTTTGTTGGGTTGTGTTACATATTGTGTTTTGCTTTTTGACAGGCTATACTCTGGAGATAATGAAATGTTAAGTGCATTAGTAGGCTGGTAATTTAGCCTAGATTCAAACTTTAATAATGAGAAATTGTCTTCCTCAGCTTGGGAGTGAATCAGACCTACAACTCCATTAAATTTTTTACGACGATCAGAGCCCACAAAAAAGAATTGGAAATTTTCTTTAGAAAAACGCCAACGCGGCCCACCTCTTAAAATACTATTTGAAAAAATACGTGGTTTGTGAGCAGCCCCAAAATCGACTCCCCAATTGTTAGTAAAACTTGCAGAGCCGTTAAGCTGATATTGTATTCTATTGTAATTACCTTCAAAATCGAAGGCTGTAAATTGTCTGAATCGTACATTAATATCCCTAAAATCACCAACGGGTTTTATCGTTCTGTATCTCACATTTAAGTACTGAGTCATCTCATCTGCACTTCTCAAAAAGCCAACATCATTTAGCTCAAGTTCTGGAGAGACCCATTTAAACCCTGTTTCATAATTCACATGCTTACCCCCTACTTTTCCAATAGCAAAAAGACCTCCTGTTCCTGTTAGCGAAGTTCGATTAGGATCTACATCTAAATGACTCGCATCGACTCTATTAAAGAGGTGTGTTAAGTTTTCTTGAGTCCGTGTGATTGCATCTTTACTCCCTTGAACATGACTCAGAACGATATTAGCATCCAAAAAATACGCTCTGTCTTTCCACTGGTGTTTAAAGTCTAATCCCCCAGAATATGCAGCTTTTCTTAGCTCCGACACTTCTGGAGTCAGGGCGCGATTGGTCGCCGTAAATATCCCTCCAAAAAACGTGTTTTTTTCATTAAAATCTTTTTGAACACGGCTTATGAAATAATTTGTAAACGGCTCCGCTAGGGACTCTGAAATCTCACCATTGTTGTCTATTTCCGTAAATTCTTTTGAGGTCATACTTTCAAGAATTCCAATTGACCATCCATTTTTTGTTTTACCGCTAAATTTTGCAGCGCCTAATATGGTGGTATTTTGGGGTTGATCTACAAAAGCGCCGCCGGGTGTTTCTGGAGACACTTGTGGGCTTCGACCGATACGGCGCGAAAAAAACAAATTGTTGCGATTGTCTGCAAATTGGTAGTCAAAAATATTTTTGTTTTCCACAAAAAACGGGCGCTGATCTCTATTAAAGATTTCAAATCCATCTAAATTGATTGCCGCTGGATCTGCTTCTACTTGTCCAAAATCGGGGTTGATGGTAAGATCAAGTGTTAAGTCATTTGTAATTCCAATCTTAGCATCCAAACCTGCGTTTAGGTTAAAATCACTCCCATCTGAATAGGGATTGCCTGCTTCGGCTTCGTAGCTATCTAACTTAGTCACTACAAAAGGTTGAATTTCAATTTGCTTTTGAGGCTTTATATTTTTTAATCCCTTTAATTTTCCGGCTTCACTTACCCAGCCCGCAGCGCCTACAGGAATTCGATTCCATGCAGAAAATTGATTTTCTCTAAAGTAGTTTCGTGCCACATTTAATCCCCAAACTTGTTCTGAATCGTTACTAAATCGCAATTGGCTTAGCGGTATTTTCATTTCGGCAGACCAGCCTTCATCGTCAATAAGAGCTTTGGTACTCCAAATGGGGTTCCAGCTTTCATCTACATTATCGCCATTATTAGTAATAAACTCATCACCTCTTACACCAGCAGCGGTTACTGTAAATAGAAACCCTGTTCGTAGATCGTGGTAACTATCTATAAGGACATTAATGCGGTCGCCTATAAAACCATCACGTCGCGAGAGTCGATTGGTAATTGTTTCAGGTTCTGGGTCTAACGCTTTTAAAGCGATATAGAGGTGTTTCTGGTCGTAAAGAATTTTAAATTTAGTTTGGACTGATGGTGGCGTATTTTCGTCTGGATCTACTTCGATAAAATCAGTACCCCATTTTACAGTAGACCATATAGAATCACTAAGGCTCCCATCAATTATGGGCGCATTAAGCGGTTTAATTTCGAGAGTTGTGTATGTTTTAGGAGAAGTGCTAATGGGCTCCTGCGCTGTAAGCACAAAAACAGTAATAAAAAATAGGCTAATAAAGACATGAAAACGTTTCATAACAAAAATTTAAGGCGATTTGGAACACAAATATGAAAAATGCATTTTGGAAATTGATAAAATAATTTGTTAAACTTTATATCGATAGGTTTAAATACGATGACTTATCATCAAAACCTGAGTAGCAAATGGCTTGACAATCAATCTCAAAATAAACTCAAAATAGATTTTGTTAATAACAATTTATAATTGTAGATTTGCAAACTCTTTTTTAGGGAGGAATGTTTAATAAGAAAAAATATTTAGTGTGGATACAT
>JAQXCA010000003.1 GCA_029252105.1 Flavobacteriaceae bacterium
GATATATTACAACTAAGAACAAGAAGAATACACCGGATCGTATGGAGATTAAGAAATTTAATCCAATCCTAAAGAAAATGACGGTTCACAAAGAAATTAAATAATTAGAAATTTTACACTAGTAAAATTTCAAATGTAACACATTTGAATCATGGCAAAGAAATCAGTAGCATCCTTACAAACAGGATCAAAACGTTTAACAAAAGCGATCAAAATGGTGAAGTCTCCAAAATCAGGAGCTTACACATTTGTGGAATCTATTATGTCACCTGAAAAGGTAAACGAGTTCTTAAGTAAGAAATAAAATTATTTCTATACGATATTATACAAAGCTGCTTAACTATTAAGCGGCTTTTTTTTTACTTTCCTTACTTTTATTCTATTTTTGTAAAAAGATAAACAGTTGACTTATGAGTTTTTTTAAAAACATATTTTCGTCCGATAAAAAAGCAACTCTAGATAAGGGGTTAGAGAAATCTAAAACGACTTTTTTTGATAAGCTAAGTAAAGTTGTTGTTGGGAAATCTAAGGTTGATGCAGATGTTTTAGATGACCTCGAAGAAGTTCTTGTCACAAGTGATGTTGGAGTTAATACAACCTTAAAAATCATTGAACGAATTGAAGCTCGAGTATCAAAAGACAAATATGTAGGAACCGAAGCGTTAAATCTGATTTTACGAGAAGAAATTGCCGGACTTCTATCTGAAACTAACTCTGGAGAAGACACCGAATTTTCAGTTCCAAATACTCATAAACCTTACGTTATTATGGTTGTTGGCGTTAATGGCGCTGGCAAAACTACAACGATTGGTAAACTTGCGTATCAACTTAAAAAACAAGGTTTAAACGTCGTATTGGGTGCAGCCGATACGTTTAGAGCTGCAGCCATTGATCAACTTCAAGTTTGGGCAGATCGTGTTGGTGTTCCAATCATAAAACAATCTATGGGTAGTGATCCTGCTTCTGTAGCGTTTGATACGTTGCAAAGTGCAGTAACCTCAAAAGCCGACGTTGTTATTATTGATACAGCGGGTCGCTTACATAATAAAGTTAATTTGATGAATGAATTAACTAAAGTTAAACGTGTCATGCAAAAAGTCGTTGACCATTCACCACATGAAGTTTTGTTGGTGCTTGACGGGTCTACAGGTCAAAATGCATTCGAACAAGCCAAGCAATTTACTGCTGCGACGGAGGTGACAGCATTAGCAATTACCAAATTAGATGGCACTGCCAAAGGCGGCGTTGTTATTGGTATTAGCGATGAATTCCAAATTCCTGTTCGATATATTGGCGTAGGCGAAGGTCTTGAAGACCTTCAAGTTTTTAATAAATTTGAATTTGTAGATTCTTTTTTCAAATAAATCACAGTACTTAATATTCTTTCATGAGAACCAAAACACTTAAAAAAAATAAGATTAATGTCATCACTTTAGGGTGTAGTAAAAACGTCTATGATAGCGAGGTGTTAATGGGTCAACTCAAAGCAAGTGGCAAAGAAGTTGTTCATGAAGAAGAAGGTAATATTGTAGTAATTAATACTTGTGGTTTTATTAATAATGCCAAAGAAGAAAGTGTAAATACTATATTAGATTACATGCAAAAAAAAGAAGATGGAGATGTTGATAAAGTGTTTGTAACGGGGTGTTTGAGTGAACGCTATAAGCCTGATTTACAGAAAGAAATTCCAAATGTTGATCAATATTTTGGAACCACTGAATTGCCTCAACTTCTCAAAGCATTGGGTGCTGACTACAAACATGAGCTTATCGGGGAGCGTTTGACTACCACACCAAAAAATTATGCTTACCTTAAAATCGCAGAAGGCTGTGATCGCCCCTGTAGTTTTTGTGCAATCCCGCTAATGCGTGGAAAACATAAATCGACGCCGATTGAAAACCTAGTTATAGAAGCTGAAAAATTAGCCGCTTCAGGAGTAAAAGAATTAGTTTTAATTGCACAAGATTTAACCTATTACGGTTTAGATTTATACAAAAAAAGAAACCTAGCTGAGCTTTTGGAAGCCCTAGTAAAGGTAGAAGGTATCGAATGGATTCGTTTACATTATGCATTTCCAACAGGATTTCCGTTAGATGTGTTAGATGTGATGAAACGCGAACCTAAAATTTGTAATTATTTAGATATCCCATTACAACATATTTCAGATAAAATACTGAAAAGCATGCGTCGCGGAACCACACAAGAGAAAACGACGAAACTTCTTAAACAATTTAGAGCAGCTGTTCCAGAAATGACCATAAGAACAACCTTGATTGTTGGATATCCAGGAGAAACAGAAGAAGACTATCAAACTCTTAAAACATGGGTAGAAGCGATGCGTTTTGAGCGTTTAGGGTGTTTCACGTATTCACACGAAGAAAATACACATGCTTTTAATTTAGAGGATGATGTGCCAGAAGAAGTGAAGTTGGCACGTGCCAATGAAATTATGGAAATTCAATCTCAAATTTCTTGGGAGTTGAATCAAGCTAAAATTGGAGAAACCTTTAAAGTAGTTATCGATCGTAAAGAAGGTGAGTACTTTGTAGGACGTACTGAATTTGATTCACCTGACGTCGATAATGAGGTCCTTATAAATGCTTCACAAACATATCTCAAAACAGGTGAGTTTGCATCTGTTAAAGTCACAGAAGCTGCTGATTTTGATTTGTATGCGGAAGTCGTCTAATACACTTTTTCAAGTACAAAAGAAATAAAGTATCTTTACGTCTATTAAGTTAATGCTATGCCAACAGATTGTATTTCTTTTCGAGACATTGCCTATGTATCCAAGCTGATTTGCGATTATGTAGAAAATCGTGCCGAACTTGAGCCGCTGTACAACCGGTACCCCAATATAGAAAACTTTAAAGCCCAGTTTGAAGCCAAACAATCAGAATTTACATCTGATAAAAGAGCTGTTTTAGTGGCTGCTTTGACACAACAATATGCCAATTTACAAACAACTGAATTACCTTCTAAAGCAATTCAGTCTCTAGGAGATAAGAACACTTTTACAGTGACTACGGGACATCAGTTAAACCTGATGGGTGGACCATTATACTTTCTGTATAAAATTATATCCACAATTAATTTAGCAAAAGCATTAAAAAGTAACTACCCACAACATAACTTTGTACCGGTCTTTTGGATGGCTACTGAAGATCATGATTTCGATGAAATTAATCATTTTAATTTTCAAAATAAACGGTTTCAATGGACACAAAATACATCTGGAGCTGTAGGCGTCTTATCAACCTCAAATCTTACAGAGTTTATAGACGTGTTTTCAAAGGCTTTGGGACATTCTAGCCATGCTTTTGAGCTTAAAGCATTGATTCAAAAGGCCTATAGCAATCATTCAAATTTAGCAGATGCTACGCGTTTTCTAGTTCATGCCTTATTTGGATCTGATGGGTTACTCATTATTGATGGAAATGACTGCGCCTTGAAGCGCTTATTTATCCCTCATGTTAATTCTGAGCTCACAAATCAGCAGTCATTTAAATGTGTTAATGAAACAAATAAACTCCTTAAATCGATCGACAGCACTTATAAAATTCAAGTCAATTCTCGCGAACTAAATTTGTTTTATTTGAAGGATGATTTAAGAGAGCGTATTGTTAAAATAGAAGATTCCTTTTCGGTGTTAAACACCAATATAGTTTGGGATTTAGCTGGTGTTTTGGAGGAATTGAATTCACATCCCGAACGCTTTTCTCCAAATGTAATTATGCGCCCACTGTACCAAGAAACTATTTTGCCAAACCTTTGCTATATTGGAGGTGGTGGCGAATTGGCCTATTGGCTTCAACTTAAATCCTATTTTGAGTCTGAACGCATACAGTTTCCAATTCTATTACATAGAAATTCTGCGCTATTGATTAGTGAAAAACAACGCCTAAAATTAAATAAATTAAAGCTATCTGTTAGTGATTTGTTTCAGGACAAACAAGCATTAATTAACGCCCAACTTAAAAAAATAACATTGTTGTCAATTGATTTTTCTTCTCAAAAGAAACACCTTGAAAATCAGTTTGATCATCTGTATGCTCTTGCTAAACAGACCGATAAATCTTTTTTAGGTGCTGTTTCAGCACAAGAAAAGAAGCAGCTTAAAGGGTTGGAAACTCTAGAAAAACGCCTTCAAAAGGCTGAAAAAAAAATGCATAAAGATTACATTAATCGTTTGGAAGCGCTCCACTTAGAATTGTTTCCGAATGGTGGTTTGCAAGAGCGGTTTACAAATTTTTCTGAGTTTTATTTAGAGCACGGAGAGGATTTCATAAACCATCTAAAATTAGAACTTGTTCCATTAAATCAAAAATTTCATATTTTGACCCTTTAAAAGTTTCAAAATAAGGAGGTCAATTTATTTATAAATATTACTTTTGACCATGCAACATGATAAGGTATTAATTCTCGACTTTGGATCTCAATATACTCAACTAATAGCACGCCGTGTACGGGAGCTAAATATATATTGTGAGATTCATCCATTTAATAAAATTCCAACCCATTTAGACGAATTCAAAGCCGTAGTACTTTCGGGTAGTCCGCAATCTGTGAGAGGCGATGCTGCATTGCATCCAGATTTAACAGAAATTCGAGGCCACAAACCCATCTTAGCGGTGTGTTACGGCGCCCAATATTTAGCCCATTTCTCAGGCGGAATTGTAGCCCCTTCTAATACAAGAGAATATGGCCGTGCTAATCTATCTTTTGTAAAAAATAATGAACCTTTTTTTAAAGACGTTAGCTCTGGCAGTCAAGTGTGGATGAGTCATAGTGATACCATTAAAGAGTTACCTACTAACGGGGTTTTATTAGCCAGTACCCATGATGTTGAAAATGCAGCTTATAAAATTGAAGGCGAAACTACATACGCCATTCAATTCCATCCAGAAGTGTATCATTCCACGGATGGTAAAACATTACTCCATAACTTTTTAGTATCCATTGCTGGTCTACAACAAGATTGGACACCAGATTCTTTTGTAGATGAAACTGTAGCAGATTTAAAAGCTAAAATTCAAGGGGATAAAGTAGTGCTTGGACTTTCTGGTGGCGTGGATTCAACAGTAGCTGCAATTTTATTACACAAAGCTATTGGAAACAATCTCTACTGCATTTTTGTAAATAATGGACTATTACGAAAAGATGAATTTTCGAGTGTTTTAAAGCAGTATGAAGGAATGGGACTCAATGTGAAAGGCGTTGATGCTTCGGCACGTTTTTTGGATGCGTTATCAGGACTAGAAGACCCAGAACTCAAACGTAAGGCAATTGGTCGTGTGTTTATTGAGGTCTTTGATGACGAAGCTCATATGATTCAAGACGTAAAGTGGTTAGCTCAGGGAACAATTTACCCAGATGTTATTGAAAGTGTATCTGCAACTGGTGGTCCTAGTGCTACCATAAAAAGTCATCATAATGTTGGGGGTTTACCAGATTATATGAAGTTAAATATTGTAGAACCATTAAGAGCTTTATTTAAAGATGAAGTTAGACGTGTTGGTGCGTCTATGGGTATTGATGCCAAATTATTAGGTCGTCACCCTTTTCCTGGTCCAGGACTAGCTATTCGAATTTTAGGAGATATAACTCCAGAAAAAGTTCGTATATTACAAGAAGTGGACGCTATATTTATCAATGGCCTTAGAGAGTGGGATTTATATGACAAAGTTTGGCAAGCAGGTGCAATGTTACTTCCCGTTAATAGTGTAGGCGTGATGGGCGATGAGCGCACCTATGAAAAATGTGTTGCTTTGAGAGCAGTAGAAAGTACCGATGGAATGACTGCAGATTGGGTAAATTTACCTTATGAATTCCTTCAGAAAACCTCAAACGATATCATTAATAAAGTTAAAGGTGTAAATAGAGTGGTGTATGATATTAGCTCAAAACCTCCTGCAACAATAGAATGGGAATAATGGTTTAAACCCCCTTACAGAGATCTAGTAATTTAGAGTATGAAAAAGTTTTTATTTGTTTTTGGAATTGTTGCTTTTAGTTATTTTGGGTATGCTCAAAATTTAAAAATGCACTCCGTAAAAGAAGGTGAGTCTGTGAAGACAATCGCTAGTTTTTATAAAATAACTCCTGCCGATATCTATGCCTTAAACCCAGATGCAAAATCTGATTTTTCTGTTAATATGGTTTTAATCATTCCAGAAGCTTTTTTGCATCAAACAAATTCTTCAAACGCTACAAAAGAATTGATTTCTTATAAAGTACACAGGGTAAGACGTAAAGAAACCTTATTTAGTATTGCCCAAAAGTTTAATATAACTGTTGAAGATATAAAAGCGCATAATAAAGAGTTGTATTCAAAAAACTTACGCTCTGGGAATAGAATTTATATTCCTAAATTTAAGACGATTTCACAGCCTACTGTAAATATAATTCAAAAATATACGGTTTTAGCTAAAGAAGGTAAGTGGCGTATTGCTTATAAATTTGGAATTTCAGTTCCAGAACTTGAAGCTTTAAACCCTAATATGGGACTTTACCCGAAAGCCGGCGAAATTTTGAATGTTCCAAACATTGCGCTTTCAGAAGAAAAGAAAATTGAAGACAAACAGTTTAGCTATTACACCGTTAAGGCCAAAGAAGGGTATTACAGACTTGAGAAAAAACTAGGATTAACTAAAGCGCAATTGGAAACGCTTAATCCTGAATTAATTCAGCAGGGACTAAAATTGGGAATGGTTTTAAAGATTCCAAAGACGAGTGTTCAAAATATTGCTTCAGAATCATTTCCAGTATTAAATCTCGCAGATAGTTTAGTAAATTTTTCACCTAAAACTATTGCTCTTTTGTTACCGTTTAAAGCTCAAAGTATTGATTTCGATTCGCTTAAGCTCTCTAAGGAACAGTTTAAAAGAGACGGGTATATTAATATTTCTACAGATTTTTATTCCGGAGTGGTTATGGCTATGGATTCTGCTAAACGCCTAGGGATTTCAACTAAATTAAACGTATTTGATACCAATGCGAATTCCTTAGATTTAAAAACGATATTACTACAACCCGATTTCTCTAGTTACGATGTTATTCTAGGACCAATTACCCCTGAAAATCTTGAGCTAACAGCAAAGTATGCTCAAAAAAATAATGTTCCTGTTGTCTCTCCTTTTGTTAAAACAAAGAACGTTCATCCCAATTTGTTTCAGACACTTCCTGACGAAAATTGGATGCGGACTAAAATGATTAATTATGTGAAATTGGATACCATTCCGCATCATACATTAATAATTTACGATGCTAAGAATTTAGCGACAGCAAATTATTTAAAATCGTCATTTCCTGAAGCTTCTTTACTAACTTCTGTGAAGGATGAAGATGGTAATGAACAGTTTTATTTAATGTTGGACGCCGTACAACCCATACTTTTATCAGGACGAACAAAAGTTTTTTTAGAATCTAATAATGAAGGATTTGTATCTAATGTAACTAGTATGTTAAATGCAATGAATGGTAAAACTGTTCTAATAGATGAAGAAGAAAATGAAACTGAAATAGAAAGGGAGATAGTTTTGATGACCACCTCTAAAAACAGAGCTTTTGATGGTGTAAATGTTTCTAATTATGATTTATCGAACCTAAACTTCCATTATCCTTCTGTTAATTTTAATTCGCCAATATCTGATGTATTTGAACAGAAGTATTTAATCGAATTTGGAACTTTTCCAAATAAATATGCTATTAGAGGATTTGATTTGACAATGGATATTTTGTTGCGATTGTCTAAATACGGCACACTGTTTACGCAGACGTTCACTTTTCAAACGGCTTATTTAGAAAATAAATTTCAGTACTTTCCACAACCTTATGGCGGCTATAAAAACGAAGCGGGTTATATCCTAAAACACAAAGATTTACATATTGTAAAAGTTCAAGATTAAAAGGTTGTCATCGATTCTAGGGTTTTGATTTGCGTTTTTGCATTTTTATTTTTAGGGTCTATTTCTAAAACTTTTTTGTACATATTTAAAGCTTTTAAATGCTCTCCATTCAGCGCTAATGCCTCTCCAAAACTATCATATACATTGGGGTTATATTTAAATAAATAGGTATTTAGTCCAAAACAAAACAAAGCTTCTTTGTTTCGGTTACTTTGTAACAACACATATCCTAAGGTGTTTAGTTCCTTACTGTTTTGAGCCTTGCTTTTCAGGAGCTTGTAATGCTTATTAAAATTTTTCTGTATTGTATCTAATGACTCGGTGTCAAGTAATTTGAATAAATAATTTGCCCCTTCATAGTTTGGTAGTGAAGGATAGCCAAGAGCAATTTGCGCAACATCTGTTATTAAATCATTTTTTGGAGACTCAACTATACGTGCATATTCGATATTTTCAGATTTAAATATAAAAGCTGGTACGCGATGAATTTGTTGTCCTTTTTCTTCGCCTCCAGGAGATGTTTTATAGCGTTCGTCGTCGTTGTAAAGGCCAATAAATCGCAATTGACTTCTTTTAAGTCCTAGTTCGTCCCATAATTTGACAAATTGAGGCACCCATTTTTTACTATCGCCACACCAAGTGCCTAAGTAGATGTCTACGGATGTATTTTTTAGCTTAGATTTTAATTTTATTCGTTTGTTTGGGAGTTTAAATTCTGAATAATTTTTCAGAAACCAACGACTATATGTACTATCACGTTCTAAATAGTCTAAACTGAATTCCCCGCAAATATGACTATCGCCTTTTGCGTTTTTATAAAAATTAATATCTTGAGAATAAGAGTAGGTGAAAAAGGTACAAAGTACCATAACGAGGATAGGTTTCATAAGTTTTAGAATTTGGGGTTCTAGATCAAATGTAGTAGATTTTTACTAAAAAACAAATATTTCCACTAAATACTACAACTGAAAATCGAATTTAGAATCTGATTTTCATGATTGAAAATCAATGGTTTACAAGATCACATCATTCCATTCGATCTGTAGCCCATTCTGTCCAAGAACCATCATAAACAGATTTTTGGTTAGTAAGTACCAGTTCACTTGCTAATAAAATAATACAGGCTGTTATTCCAGATCCACAGCTAAATATCAATGGTCTATTATCTATATTATGGTTTTTAAAAATTTGAACTAAGTCTTCTTGACGTTTATATTTTCCATTTTTAAGTACGGTTTCATATGGGATGTTAATAGAATCCTTTATGGATCCACTTGGAATATCCCGAGGTTCGGGTGCAAGTCCTTTAAATCGATTGTTACTTCTAGCATCAATTAATATTTCATCTTTCCTTTTAATGTTTCTTTTAATAGCGTCTAAGCTTCTTACAGCATTTGAATTAAAACAGGCTTTAAAATTCCCTTGACTGTAGCTTTTGGGTATTTTTGGTTCCGTAATAAATCCTTTTTTTAGCCAGTCCTTTAATCCACCATTCAAAACATATACTTTTTGATGCCCCATAGCTTTAAACATCCACCAAACTCTTGGGCTAAAAAAAATCCCCAAATCGTCATATATAACGATTACACTAGAATTGTTTATTCCTAATATTCTAGATTCTCTTTTAAACTCAGTTGAATTCGGTAGCATATTAGGAAGAGAAGTAGTGGTGTCACTAAACTTTTCTTTTAGGTTAAAACTTCTGGCATTCTTAATCTGAATATTCCCCTGAAGGTGATCTACTTTTACGAGTTTCGTTTTCTGGCTCGCATCTAAGAGTATTAAATCTTGATCGTTAATGTTGTCATTGAGCCACTCAGAACTTACCAATATTTTCATAATCTATTAAATAAGTTTATTTCCATTTAATACTGCAACCAATACTCGGTTTTTGTTGGCGGGTATTTTCTTTGTTTTCAATTAGACAGTGACTGGCATTTATCAAATCATCTCCGTCTACGGGTATCCCATTTCCTGGTCTAGATGCATCTAATTGTCCTCTATATACGAGCTTTAAATTAGAATCAAAAAGAAAAAAATCAGGGGTACATGTGGCATCATATGCTTTGGCAATGTATTGTGTTTCATCGTATAAATAGGGGAAAGGGTAGTTTTGTTCTGCCGCATGTATTCGCATTTGTTCTGGCCCATCCTGAGGGTAGCGCTCTACATTGTTGCTAGAAATAGCAATCATATTAATCCCTTTTTTTTGTAGGGTATTAGCTAGTGTTACTAAGGTTGTATTGATATGAATTACAAATGGGCAATGGTTGCAAATAAACATCACTAAAGTGCCTTTAGATCCTTTTAAATTGTTTAATGTTTTTATAGAATCTGAAACAGAATCCCATAATTCAAAATGGGGCGCTTCAGTACCTAAAGGAAGCATATTTGAAGGAGTTAGTGCCATTTTTTAGTTTAGTTCTCTCAAATATATAAATATTTGAACCTTTATATCAATCCACAGCTCAAAAATTTATATCTTCAAAGCTCAATTTAGTACGAATACTTATGAGTGAAACAATTACATTTGAAGATTTTTCTAAGATTGACCTACGTGTTGGAACTATAATCGAGGTTAATGATTTTCCTAAAGCGCGTAAACCAGCGTATCAATTGACAATAGATTTTGGGGATTTAGGGATTAAAAAAACATCTGCACAGATTACAACTTTATATTCTAAAGCTATTTTATTGAACCGACAAGTTGTAGCGAATGTGAATTTTTCCGAAAAGCAAATTGCTAATTTCATGAGTCAGTGTTTGGTGGTTGGTGCCGTCGATAACTCAAATGTAATTTTGCTATCACCTGAACAACAGGTGCCCAATGGAACACCAATACGTTAATTTGATAAGATCAAAAAAAACCGATACAGAGTAACGGTTTATATGAAATTGTGGATATGGTTAAATATCATCAAAACTAACATCTGTAAAGCTATCAGTTGATGAATCATCTTTTGAATCATCAGAAGTATGTTCTTCTTTAACATAATCTTTTTGATGACGTTCACTGATAACTTCTTGCCCTTTTTCATTAATAATGTAATCTGTCATTTCACTCAAAATTGCATTGAATTCAGTGAAATCTTCCTTGTATAGATAGATTTTATGTTTCTTGTAATGAAAGGATCCGTCATCATTTGTAAACTTTTTACTTTCCGTTACAGTTAAATAATAGTCTCCTGCTTTAGTTGCTCTAACATCAAAAAAATACGTGCGTCTGCCTGCTCTTAAAACTTTTGAATAAATTTCTTCTTGTTCCATAACTTTATAGTATCAATATTAACAAACCATTAGTAGCTGTTATACAATCAAAAGTCTAAAAAATAAATTAAGACACCAACTATTTTTCGATTTTCTTTTCTTGAAATGTGTGATTTAAAATTTCAAGAAACTAATTAGAAGATTCTCTCAATTGTTTTTGATAAAGCTCTTTGTAATATCCTTCAACAGAAATAAGTTTGTTATGGGTGCCTTTTTGAGTGATTATTCCATCATTTAAAACGATAATTGTATCCGCATTTTTAGCTGATGAAATTCGGTGACTTACAATGATTGTGGTTTTGTTTTTTGTAACCAGCTCAATATTATTTAAAATTTGTTCTTCGGTTTCTGTATCCACTGCTGAAAGACAATCATCTAAAAGAAGAATTTGAGGTTTTTTAATAAAAGCTCTAGCGATTGAAACACGCTGCTTTTGACCTCCAGAAAGTGTAATGCCACGTTCACCTAAAATAGTATCATATCCTTTTTTAAAATTAATGATATTGTCATGAACAACCGCTTTTTTTGCAGCATCTATAACTTCAGATTCTGTCGCTTTATTATTACCAAATTTGATATTGTTTTTTAAACTATCAGAAAACAAAAAGGGATCTTGTGGGACAAATCCAATACTCGTTCGTAGTGTATTTAGATTTAACGTTTTGATGGTGTTACCATCAATTTCAATGCTGCCGTTATCAACATCATACAGACGCCCGATTAGCTCAAGAACAGTCGATTTTCCAGAACCTGTATTTCCTATAATTGCAAGTGTTTTTCCTTTTTCAACCTCAAAACTCACCCCTTTTAAGGCTTCAATATTGGTGTCTTCGTAGGTGAAATAAACATCCTTGAAAACAATTTGCCCCTTTATAGGAGTTAGTGTTTCATTTGTGTTTTGAATGGATGGCGTTTCTTTCAAAAACTCATTAATTCGCTTTTGAGACGCTTCAGCTTCTTGGACTAAAGAGGTCACCCAACCTATTGAAGCTACTGGCCATGTGAGCATATTCACGTAAATAATAAATTCGGCAATTGTTCCTAAATCTTGAATTTGACCATTCATGTATTGTTTGCCTCCAATGTAAATAACAAGTAGATTACTAGCGCCAATAAGGAGCAACATTAAAGGATAGAAAACGGCTTGTATTTTAGATAAACCCAAACGTTTTTCGCGTTGTGAATTAGCCAAATCGCTAAACGTCTTTTCAGTCTGTGTTTCTAAGGCATAGGCTTTGGTAATCCAAATACCGCTAAAAAACTCTTGTGTAGACGACGACAGTGTCGATAAGTGCGCTTGTACAATCGTACTTTGTTTGTGAATGAGTTTGCTCAAAAAGTATATAGAAATTGATAATACAGGTAATGGCAAAATCGTATACAGTGTTAGTGATGGTGCTTTATTGTACATATAAAACAAGGCGACAATAAAAAGCGTTAAGGTGTTGATAGTATACATGACAGCAGGACCTATATACATTCGGACTTTACTAACATCTTCACTGATTCGACTCATTAGATCACCCGTCCGATTTCGTTTATAAAAAGCAATAGAAAGTTGTTGATAGTGATTATATATCTCGTTTTTCAAATCAAA
The DNA here is from genome assembly GCA_029252105.1 of Flavobacteriaceae bacterium. Lineage (GTDB taxonomy): Bacteria > Bacteroidota > Bacteroidia > Flavobacteriales > Flavobacteriaceae > Hel1-33-131. The sequence continues at coordinate 12,772 of JAQXCA010000003.1, forward strand.
TTCAACATAACGAGATACGTTTATTATGGTTTGACGCATTAAAAATGTAAATAGTCCTGTAGCGATTGCGGCTCCAAAAATGTATAAAATATTTAAACTCATTTCATATCTAAATATTTCCGTACTATTAGGATTTGTTATCTGATCTGAAATTAAAGTAATAGATTTTCCAATTAGTTGTGGGGTGAATAATGCAAAAATCTTAGAAGCAATGGTAATGAGAATCCCCAAGATGATTTGAAACCGATATTTTATAAAATACTTATTTAAGAATTGAAGTTCTTTCATTGGAATAATTAGAGTCTTTATACTCGGCTTTGAGTTAAGTTGTAAAGATACTTGTTTTGATGAAAAAAGACAGTGCGTAAAAAAACATTTTTTTGAATTTTTAGAAGCAAAATAATACTATTTTTGTCAAGCAATTTTTTTGAGAATACTAATTTTAACCAAAGTAAATCAATTCATTTGATTTTAAATATATAAGTTCTTTACGCCATGCTGAATAGAAGACATATCCGTACCAAAGTAATGCAAGTGATTTATGCCTTAAAAAGATCGGAAGATCTGAACATAGCGTCTGAAGAAAAATTTCTAAGCTCTAGTATGGAGAGTATGTATGCACTCTATCTACTAATGTTATCCCTACTTGTGAAGGTACATGATAGAGCTAAAGACCAACAAGAGAAATCGCAACAAAAACACTTGCTAACTTCCGAGGATTTAAATCCAAACATGAAGTTTATTAAAAACGCATTATTGGTACAATTGACTGAAAGTGTATGTCTTAAAAATGCGTTTGAAAAACATAAAATCACTAATTGGGAGCTAGATAACGAGTATGTAGAAGTTATTTTCAAGTCTATTCTAGAAAGTGATCTTTTTGCGGCATATATGGCTGCAGAATCATCTTCTTATAAGAAAGATCGTAAATTTGTAGTGGAACTATTCAAAGAAGTTATTGCGCCGAATGAAAAACTATACAACTATTTAGAGGATAGAAATTTGACATGGATTGATGATTTGCCAGTAGTAAACACAGCTTTGGTAAAACTTCTAAATAAATCAAAAGAAGAAAATTCTGAAACGTATTTCACTCCACAACTTTTTAAAGACGATGAGGATAAAGCATTTGGTTTAAGTCTTTTGAAGGATACAATTAAAAATTTAGAATCTTATACTGATGAAATTAGTTTAAAAACAAAAAATTGGGATAAAGATCGAATTGCCGATATTGATTTTGTATTACTTCAAATGGCTATTTGTGAGTTCCATAACTTTCCATCCATTCCAACCAAAGTTTCGATAAATGAGTATATCGAAATTGCTAAAGAATATTCAACCCCTAAAAGCAATGTTTTCATAAATGGTGTTCTAGACAAAATTGTTAAAGAGTATGATGAAAATAAAACCTTAAACAAGATAGGGCGTGGTTTAATGTAATTTTTTAATTATATTTATCCGCTCATTCATTTGAGAACAAAACAAAAAATATAAACTGTAATTCATCAATCATGAAAAAATTAATTTTAACTTTAACTGTAGCAAGTCTTGTTGTTTTTACGTCGTGTAAAAAAAACGTAGAAGAAAAAATAAATCAAGAAAACGTCACTAAAGCAGCTGAAAGGGATGCACAAACTTCAGATTTTCCAACGCTATCATTTGATAAAACAACACACGATTTTGGTCAAATAATGAATGGAACACCTGTTGAAACAGTATTCGCCTATACAAACACAGGGAAGTCGCCTTTAGTTGTTACAAATATTAAAAGTACTTGTGGATGTACAGTACCTAAAGACTGGAGTAAAGAGCCATTAATGCCTGGAGCATCATCACAATTTACAGTTAAGTTTAACGGAAAAGGGGCAAACAAAGTCTCTAAAACAATTACGTTAACGACTAATACTGAAAGAGGAAATGAGCAAGTAAGAATTTCTGCGTTTATCACTCCTGATCCAAATGCACCTGTTAAAGTTCCTGGGCAAAAATCACTTAATTTACAATAATCAATTCTAATATAATACTTCAACATGGAAGGTCTTAGTCAGTATACTCCCTTTATTTTGATGGCTGTAGTCGTCTATTTCTTTATGATCGCACCTCAAATGAAGCGTGCCAAAAAAGAAAAAGCGTTTGCCGCAGAACTAAAAAAAGGAAATAAAGTAATCACTAAAAGTGGTATGCACGGAAAAATTGCCGAATTGAATGACAAAGACAACTCCTGTGTCATTGAAACTCTGGCTGGAAAGATTAAATTTGACCGTTCTGCTATTTCAATGGAAATGAGTCAAAAACTTAATTCGCCGCCTCCGGCAAAAAAATAATATCAAAAAAAGCCGCTTAATTAGCGGCTTTTTTTATTTATAACGGTCTTGTGTAAATTCTGCAATTTTACAAATAACTTCAGTTGCACTGAGTATACTCTCCAAAGGAACATATTCGTAGCGTCCATGAAAGTTATGGCCTCCTGCGAAAATATTTGGACAGGGTAGCCCCATAAAACTTAATTGTGAGCCATCCGTTCCACCTCTAATTGGCTTAATCAATGGCTCTATATCTAAGGCTTTCATAGCATCTTCTGCGATGTCAACAATGTGCATTACAGGAATCACCATCTCTTTCATGTTGTAATACTGATCCTTGATTTCAATTTCATAAACAAGGCTTCCAAGCTCACTATTGAGCGTTTCAACTAAATCCACCAAGTACTGTTTTCTGCTTTCAAATTTATTGCGATCATGATCTCTAACGATGTATTGTAATACAGTATCCTCAACTTTACCTTCCATGCTGTGAAGGTGATAAAAGCCTTCATAGCCTTCGGTTTGTTCAGGTGTTTCTTCTTTAGGAAGTGTATCAATAAATTTTGAAGCATAATACATGGAATTGATCATTTTCCCTTTAGCATAGCCAGGGTGAACAATTTTCCCTTTAACTTTTATGACGGCACCTGCCGCATTGAAATTTTCGTATTCAAGTTCCCCGATCTGGCTGCCATCCATAGTATACGCCCAGTCGGCACCAAATTTTTCAACATTAAATTTATGAGCACCACGTCCAATTTCTTCATCGGGTGTAAAGCCAACTTTTAGCGTTCCATGCTTTATTTCAGGGTGTTTAACCAGGTATTCCATTGCACTCACAATTTCACAAATACCAGCTTTGTCATCAGCACCCAAAAGGGTTGTGCCGTCTGTAGTAATTAGAGTTTGCCCTTTATATAACAACAGATCTTCAAAATAATCTGGTGATAAAACGATGCTTTCTTTTTCGTTTAAGACAATATCAGTTCCATCATAATTTTCAATAATTTGAGGACTCACATTTTTAGCTGTGAAATCTGGAGAGGTATCAAAATGTGATACAAATCCGATGGTTGGTACATCGTGATCAACATTGGAAGGTAAGGTTGCCATAATGTACGCATTGGAATCAATAGAAACGTCTTGCATGCCAATAGCTTTGAGTTCATCTGCTAGTTTGTTTGCTAAGTCCCATTGCTTTTCACTACTTGGCGTAGAAGTGGAGCTTGGGTCGCTTTCAGTGTCTATTTTTACGTAACTTATAAATCGGTTTAGTATATGCTTTTTGTCTAACATTTAGTTTTGTCTTTTGTCAAAAATAATTAACACATCCTTCAAACACAAGAGTTCGCTTACTTTCTTTTGTATTGTGTCTTTTTAATGTATTTTTGTTGTTAAAATACGCTTCATGTACAAATTAATCATACGTCCAATTCTTTTTAAATTTGACCCAGAAGCTGTTCATTATTTTATTTTTGATGCCATCAAACTGTTGTCACAAATCCCAGGTGTTTCTTTTTTAATTAGATCTCTTTTTCAAGTCAATCACCCTGCTTTAGAACGTAAATTATTCGGGCTAACGTTTAAAAACCCTGTTGGTCTAGCTGCGGGATTTGATAAAAATGCAGTGCTTTACAATGAGCTTGCGAACTTTGGATTTGGATTTATTGAAATAGGCACCGTAACGCCTAAAGCACAAGAAGGTAATCCGAAAAAACGTTTATTTAGACTTCAAGATGATACCGGAATTATCAATCGAATGGGCTTTAATAATGCCGGATTGGAGGCAGCGATTGTCCAATTAAAAAAGAATAAAAAACAACTTATTATAGGCGGAAATATTGGTAAAAACACCCAAACCTCTGCCGAGGGTTATACCGCTGATTATTTGGAGTGTTTTGAAGCCTTACATCCTTATGTAGATTATTTTGTTTTAAATGTAAGTTGTCCAAATGTTGGCAGTCATGCCAAGCTCAACGATAAGGATTATTTAGAGGAATTAATAAAAGCCGTTCAAGCCTTGAATGCTACTTTTGAAGTGTCAAAACCCATCCTTTTAAAAATTGCACCAGATCTCAACACTACCCAATTGGATGAAATTATAGACCTTGTAGAGGAGACCAAAATAGAAGGTGTCATTGCGTCCAATACATCTATTTCTAGAGCGAACCTTAAAACTGATCACACCACTTTAGTAGCGATTGGAAATGGTGGTGTAAGCGGTTTACCGATTAAAGATAAAAGTACTCAAGTTATTAAATATCTGTCTGAAAAAAGCCAGAACGCATTTCCAATCATTGGGGTAGGTGGAATTCATTCTGCACAAGATGCTATAGAAAAAATTAAGGCTGGTGCCGATTTGGTACAAATCTATACAGGCTTTATTTATGAAGGTCCAAATCTTGTTAAGCGCATTAACAAAGCACTTTTGAAGTCAACACTTAAGTCTTAATTAGTTTGAATACCGAACTACTAGTTTCATTTGTAATCGCCACTGCGACCTTGGCAATAAGCCCTGGTCCGGATAATATTTTTGTGCTTATTCAAAGCATCACTTATGGTAAAAAACAAGGAATGGCTGTCGTTTTTGGCTTAATCTCGGGCTGCTTAATTCATACAACTTTTGTGGCTTTTGGGTTGTCCTCTTTGATACAATCTAACGTAGAATTACTTTTTCTTTTAAAACTTTTGGGGACGGGATATATGCTTTATTTAGCTTACCGCGTATTTAGATCTTCGAGTGTCATAAACACAAACGTTACACCAACAGAAAGTAAATCGTTATTAGATTTGTTTAAGCAAGGGTTTGTTATGAATGTAATCAATCCAAAAGTTTCGATTTTTTTTATGGCGTTTTTCCCCGCATTCTTGTTCAGTCAAACACAGTCTTTAGTCCATCAGTTTTATACGCTTGGATTTTTATTTATGACAACATCCTTTTTAATTTTTTCTTTTCTTGTATTTTTTTCAAGTGCTGTGGGATCTATATTAAAATCAAACACAACTTTTCAAGTCATATTAAAATGGGCTCAAATCACAGTTTTTCTAGGAATTGCAATTTTTATATTAATAACACATTAAATACAACCATAATTCATCAGATGGAAAAAATTAAACTGATATGGGACTTTAGAGGACCGGTAGGCGCCCAAACAGCAGCTCATTTCAAAATACATGTATTAGAATTTTTTGCAACAGAAAAACTACTGCTGTTGGATTCTGGTGTAGAATCAGTAAATGAAATGCACCACCTCGCTTATGCGGTTATTGATAAACAAAATCTTGAGGTTATTAAAGCGGCACTAAAACCCAATAGAGGTCAGCTTGTAAAGACAGGCTAGACGTTATTATTTATACGTTTCTAAAAGAGCGTATTGTGCTTCGATAGCAGCTTTAAATTCAGTTTTCATAGTGGCTACAAGTTCTGCAACAGAAGGCGAATCATGAATGTTAGTAACTCCCTGTCCTGCAGACCAAATGGTAGCCCAGGCCTTAGCTTCATTTTCGTGAGCAGTAAGTTCTTTTCCAAAGTCAATCTTCTTTTGTTGACTTAGCATTTCCTCAGTAATACCCATCGCTTCCATACTTGGTCGTAAGAAATTAGCCGCCACTCCAGAAATTGCCGCTGTATAGACCACATCATTTGCACCACTTGAAATTATCATATCTCGATAGGCTTCAGGAGCTTTGCTCTCTTTGGTATTGATAAATCGAGTTCCCATATACGCAACATCGGCTCCCATTTGCATAGCAGAAGCGATATCACGACCATTACTGATACACCCCGAAAGAATTACGGTTTTCTTAAAAAAGCTTTTAATTTCAGCAACTAAAGGCATAGGGTTCAATGTGCCAGCATGACCTCCAGCACCTGCAGCCACCACAATCAGCCCATCTACATTTGCTTCCGCTGCTTTTTCAGCATGTCGTTTTTTGATGACATCATGAAAAACTAAGCCGCCATAACTGTGAATAGCATCCACCAATTGAGGTACCGCTCCTAGAGAAGTGATAATAATTGGTACTTGATGTTTAACGCATATAGCTAGATCTGCTTGTACACGAGGATTGGATTGGTGCACGATTAAATTAACGCCATAAGGCGCGGGTTTTATTCCTGTTTCTTTTTCAAAATCAGCAAGTGCTGTTTTTATTTCGATTAACCATTCTTCAAAACCTTCTGTTGTGCGTTGATTTAACGCTGGAAACGTTCCTACAATACCATTTTTACAACATTCAATAACCAATTTTGGACCTGATATTAAAAACATAGGGGCTGCGATGGCTGGAATAGATAGTTCTTTTATAAATGTTGGTTGACTCATTATATTGATATTTAAAAGCGTTGTTAATTTTTCAATTGCAATATACCATTTGTAAAGCAATTTTTAAATTTAATTTATAAAGTCTAGAAATATTTAATATAAATTCTCAATTTTATGAATTCAAGACATAGTTTGAATTTAGTTGTATATATGTATATTTGATTTTTTTAATACTCAATTGGGCATAATCTATACTATGAATAAATTTTTTAGATTTTTACTAGTTCTTGTTTTTTTTGCATGTGAAAATGAACCCTATATTGGAGGTGATTTACTAGACCCAACGACAACATCACCTGTTGTTGAACTTTCTAGTTTTTCAATTTTAGCAGAACACAATCCATCACTGACAGAGAATGTAGTGCTCACATTCGATGGGACAGATACCTATACAGCAGCCATTAGATACATATGTGACATAGATCAATTGGTAGCAACCTATGATTTTAATGGTGGTAATGTGACGGTAAACGATAGTGTTCAGACCAACTCACAAACTGCCAATAATTTCAATAAAAGAGTAGCTTATAAATTTTATGATGTTGCAAACGCTGAATTTGAGAGCTTCTTTGTTGAAATTTCATACTTTACAGGTCTTCCCATTATCAATATAAATACTAATAACCAACTTATAGACTCTAAAGATGATTATGTAAATGGATTTGTAACGGTGCAAGGCGGACTAGGCTTTGAGGATATACAAAATCAAGAGATCAAAATTAGAGGTCGTGGAAATTCAACATGGACTCACCCTAAAAAACCCTACCAGCTTAAGTTTTCAGATAAAACCCCTTTTCTTGGGATGGCTAAAGATAAAAAATGGATTTTTCTTGCGGAGTACTCCGATAAGTCGCTCATGCGAAATAAAATTGCATTAGAAATGGGAGCTATAAGTGCATTGGATTGGACACCAACCTCCGAATATGCTGAGGTATTTGTAAATCAAGTGTATAGCGGAACCTATTTGATCACGCAAAAAGTAGAAGTCAAATCAAATCGTCTCGATTTACCTGATAATGGATATTTGGTAGAAATTGATCAAGATTATCGTTTGGATGACGATGAAGTATTTTTCCAACCTACCATATTCACGCAAAATTATGAGTCCAATGTTTTTAATATTAAAGAACCTGAGGTTGTACTCGATAGTTCTGAATACAACATAATCAAGGACTATGTCAATAACTTTGAAGCGGCCTTATTTGGCGCTAATTTTCAGGATGCTAATATAGGCTATGAGGCATTTATAGATGTCCAGAGTTTTATTGATTGGTATCTAATAATGGAAATCGCTAAATCGGTGGATGCACAATGGTATTCAAGTATTTATTTTAATTATACACCAGGAGATAAACTTAAGATGGGCCCTCTTTGGGATTTTGATTTATCATTTGGAAATGTAGATTATGCAGATGCTACCTATACAGAAGGGTTTTGGATTAAAGACAACCCGTGGTATGAACGTTTATTTGAAGACCCTAATTTTGAACTTCAAGTGAAAGAACGATTTATGTTTTTCTATAACAATCGAAATGAGTTGATTGGTAAAATGAATCAATATAAAACTTACTTGGAGCTGTCGCAATTAGAAAACTATCAAACTTGGCCAACTCTTGGAATCTACGTATGGCCAAACCCTGTGTTTTTTGATACCCATGCTGCTGAAGTTGACCATTTAGAAAACTGGTTTTCATTACGAATGGATTGGTTATATAGTCAGTTTAACTAATCATAACAATAATCTTGTGTGTTGTCATGGAGAACTTACAAGTGTTAATAGTATTGTAAATACAAACAGTTTTGTTTAATTAATAATATATTTGGTTGAACGTAATTATAAATCTCTCTTAAATGAAATCAAAACTCATAACATCGTTTTCACTTGTAGTCCTGTTTTTAATATCTACTAGTTTTATTGTCAAGCCTAAGACACAAGACTTTCAAGCTAAAGCCTATTATTTTTCTAAATCCAAAATGGATCTTGGAAATTGGGGCGCTCGATTGAGTGAGGCGCAGAAAAAAGACGTAGAGGCACGCATGAAAAATAGGCTCGAAAAAGGCTATGTTTTATCCTTTAATAAGGAAGAATCGGTATTTACTGAGGAAGATCAGTTAGATGCTATTTCTGGAGCTACGGATTCGTGGGGTAAAAATTTTGCACCTGGCAAACAATATAAAAATGTAAAAACAAATACTCAACTACAAGAGCAAGAATTTTATGGAAAAAAGTTTTTGGTAAAAGATGTATTACAACCTATAGAATGGAATTTAGAATCCGAAACAAAACAGATTGGAAACTATTCTTGTTTTAAGGCGACTGCCTCAATTCCTACGGATAAACTGACGTGGTACTCTTTTTCATGGGATAAGTTAAGAAACACAGCAGAGTCCGATTCTTCTGAAGTCAAAGAAGTAAAAATGACACAAGTTGAGGCATGGTACACACTTCAAATCCCAGTGCGTCATGGGCCATTAGAATATTGGGGACTTCCAGGGTTGATTTTAGAAGTGAGCGCTGACAACACCACAATGCTTTGTTCAAAACTGGTGCTTAATCCTGATGAAGTTATTGAGATAGAAGCACCTAGCAAAGGAAAAGAAGTTTCTAAAAATGAATATCAAGACATTATCATTAATAAAATGAAAGAGTTTCGTAATAATCGTATGAGGCGTTAATCATTTTACTACATTTAATCTGAGTTTTTTTAGAAGAATGATATTTTTATTTTAATTATTGATAGTGAATACTCCAGAATTTTTAGAATATCGAAAAAATCATATTTTTTACAGGTCAAATTATACTTCACTTTAAATAGTTTTTATATTTACAACATATTTATAAGACGATATTACAAGCGTTGATAACATTAATAATGGACCAAAATAATTTAAAAACCTTAATTCCTTCAACGGCTACTTTTTATAGCCCAGGTTTTACACGTCCCCGTATCACACGCCGCCGCCCTTAGGGTGTTCAATTAGTTTCTGAACTTAGGTGTGTCCGGTTCATCCTTTACAATTTTTTTCAACTTTTTTTTTCAACTTAAATCTTAAATAATGGATATCATTATTGCAGATAAATCACATACAATCCATGCTCAAACTATTTGTGAAGCCATAGAAGCTGCTGCACAAGTTAGAGGCACTGGGATTGCAAAACGTTCCGTAGAATACATAATTTCTAAAATGGAATCTAATAATGCGGTCATTGCCTTAGACGGCTCTGCTTTTGCAGGTTTTTGCTATATAGAAACTTGGAGTCATGATAAATTTGTGGCCAATTCTGGTCTCATTGTACATCCTGACTTTAGAAATCAAGGCTTAGCTAAAAAAATCAAAAAAGTAGTTTTTGAACACTCAAGAGCAAAATATCCTTTAGCAAAAATATTTAGTATTACAACTGGCCTCGCCGTAATGAAACTGAATACTGATTTAGGATATAAACCCGTTACTTTTTCTGAACTTACAGATGAACCATCATTTTGGAAAGGCTGTCAAACATGTAAAAATTATGATGTACTTCAACGTACTTCTCAAAGTATGTGTTTGTGTACAGGCATGTTGTATGATCCAAGTTCCAAACCTGATGTTAGTTCTGAGAAAGTTAAAGAAAAAACATTCCTAAGACTAAAAAGTATCAAGCAAAGCTTGTTTCTTAAAAAACATAAAAAATGAAAAATTCAAAAAAACTAGTCATCGCCTACAGTGGAGGTTTAGATACGTCCTACTGTGCAGTGTCCTTATCAAAAGCGGGTTATGACGTCCATGCCGTCAGTGTTAATACAGGTGGGTTTACAGATAGTGATATTCAAACTATTGAACAAAACGCTTATAAAATGGGCGTTTCAACCTATAAAAATATTCAAGCAGTTACGACCTTTTATCAAAAAGTAGTCAAATATCTTGTCTTTGGAAATGTACTTAAAAACAATACCTATCCATTATCGGTTAGTGCGGAACGTATCGTGCAAGCCATCGAAATTATTGAGTATGCAAAATCGATTGATGCACAATACATTGCCCATGGGAGCACAGGCGCAGGAAACGATCAAGTGCGTTTTGATATGATTTTCCAAACTCTTGCTCCAGAAATCGAAATCATCACACCGATTAGAGACCAAAAACTCACACGACAAGAAGAAATTGCCTACCTAAAATTAAATGGAGTTGATTTGGATTGGGAAAAAGCAAAGTATTCAATTAATAAAGGGCTTTGGGGCACTAGTGTTGGTGGCGATGAAACGTTGACGTCTCATTTGGCGCTTCCAGAATCAGCTTATCCGTCTCAATTAGAATCTAAAACGCCTCAAACTGTAAAACTTTCGTTTACAAAAGGAGAGTTGACGGCGCTTGACGGTATTGAGAACGCACCAGAACTAAACATTCAACAGCTCGATCAAATCGCCTCAAAATATGCGATAGGACGAGATGTTCATGTCGGTGACACTATTGTTGGTATCAAAGGTCGTGTTGGTTTTGAAGCCGCTGCAGCCTTGATTATTGTGAAGGCTCATCATTTGTTGGAGAAACATACCTTAACAAAATGGCAGCTTCAACACAAAGATTATTTGTCTAATTTTTATGGGATGCATTTACATGAAGGACAGTATTTAGATCCGGTTATGCGCGATATGGAAGCCTTCCTAGCGAGCAGCCAGAACAGTGTATCAGGAGACGTAGAAATCGTATTAAAACCCTATCATTTTTTAATCAATGGTATTACATCGCCTCATGATTTGATGAATGCTAAGTTTGGAAGTTATGGAGAACTTAACAACGGTTGGACTGCGGAAGAAGCGAAGGGTTTTATCAAAATTAATGGCAATCAAAACAGAATTCATCAACACGTAAATTCAGAATTATGATACAAGCAGGAATTATAGGCGGTGCAGGCTACACTGCAGGAGAATTGATTCGATTATTACTCGTGCATTCTAAAGTTGAAATTAATTTTGTGTTTAGTACATCTAGTGCTGGTAAAAAATTAAGTGCTATTCATCAGGACTTAGTAGGCTCAACAGATCAAGTATTTACAGATACTATCCATACAGATGTGGATATTTTATTTTTGTGTTTAGGACATGGAAATTCAAAAGCATTTTTAGAGAAAACTACTTTTTCAAGTGCGACAAAAATTATTGATTTATCAAATGATTTTAGGCTTAGTCAAGATGCCGTATTTCAAGGTAAACACTTTGTATATGGCCTGCCTGAACTGAATACAACCGCCATCCAATCGGCACAATACATTGCGAATCCGGGCTGTTTTGCAACGGCGATTCAATTGGCAATTTTACCTTTAGCAGCCAATGGTTTGGTTAAAGACGCCATTCATGTTAACGCCGTAACAGGTGCAACAGGAGCGGGGACTGCTTTGTCTGCAACTACACATTTTACATGGCGCGTTGATAATTTCTCTCATTATAAAGCCTTTAACCATCAGCATTTGGGTGAGATCCATCAATCTGTAGATGCACTTCAAGAGAATTTAAAGAGTGTGATTCATTTTATACCAAATCGTGGTAACTTTTCAAGAGGTATTTTTGCCACACTTTACACCAAGTATAACGGCACTTTAGACGACGCAAAAACACTTTTTAAAACTTATTATAAGGATGCGGAATTTACTATCATCTCAGATGATAACATCCATTTAAAGCAAGTCGTAAACACCAATAAATGCTTACTTCAATTAGAAGTGCATGACGGGAAACTACTCATTACGAGTGTTATCGACAATTTACTCAAAGGTGCTTCAGGTCAAGCCGTACATAACATGAATTTAATGTACGGTTTTGAAGCCCATTTGGGACTACAACTTAAAGCTAATTATTTTTAACATATACTATTATGGAACGAGCATGTTCGAAATTTCATCACCCATTGGGAAATGATTATTAGCGAACAGCATGTGACATTTGAAAACCAATAAATATATACACATGAAAATAGCAATCATAGGCACAGGAAATTTAGGGAGTTCAATAGCAAAGGGACTTATTACCAACAATGCAATTACAACCTTATATCTTACGAAACGAAATGTAAGTGGTTTAGCAGATTTTGAAGGCTACAAAAATGTCTTTCTAACGGCTGATAACTCTGAAGCTATTCAGAAATCGGATATTATTATTTTAGCAGTTCAGCCTGCACATTTAGAAAAAATACTAATAGATGCTCAACCTTTTTTAACCGAAAAACACGTATTGATTTCTACGATTACTGGATTTTCAATCTCAAGAATTGAAAGTCTAGTAGGAACAGATCAGTTTATCATCCGAGCTATGCCAAATACAGCTATAGCCGTTGGAAAATCGATGACCTGTGTTTGTAGTAACGAAAAAGGCAGTCAACGCCTGGCTGTAGCAGAAGCTATATTTAACCGTTTAGGAACTACTATTTCAATTCCAGAACAACAAATGCAAGCTGCCACCGTGGTTTGTGCGAGCGGGATTGCCTTTTGGATGCGTTTGATTCGAGCGACAACACAAGCAGCGATACAACTTGGTTTTGATGCGGAAGAGGCTCAAAACTTAGCCATGTTTACTTGCGAAGGCGCTGCCAGTCTATTGATCACTTCTGGAAATCATCCAGAACAAGAAATTGACAGAGTAACTACACCAAATGGCTGTACCATTGAAGGCCTCAATGAAATGGAACACAAAGGTTTGAGCTCCTCCCTGATTCAAGGAATGGTAGCCTCATTTGATAAAATTAATAGTATTAAAACCCAGTAGATATGAGTTTATTTGATGTGTATCCACTTTTTGATGTCACCCCTGTAAAAGCAAAAGACGTTTTTGTGTATGATGATAAAGGCACTGAATATTTAGATCTTTATGGCGGTCATGCCGTAATTTCAATTGGACATTCCCATCCAGTTTATGTCAATGCATTAACCAACCAACTTCAAAACATTGGGTTTTATAGTAATGCCGTGCAGAATCCAATTCAAAAAAAATTAGCAGATCAATTAGAACAGCAATCTGGATGTAAAGACTATGCGCTGTTTATGTGTAGTTCTGGAGCTGAAGCTAACGAAAATGCCTTAAAATTGGCCTCTTTTCATACGAATAAAGCGACTGTTATTGCCTTCGATAATTCCTTTCATGGACGAACGTCGGCCTGTGTAGCAGCTACGGATAATCCAAACATTGTAGCGCCTTTAAATGCACAACAACAAGTGCGATTTTTACCACTTGGTGATTTGGAGTTAGTGGAAAACACTTTAAAAGCTGAGCCTATTTGTGCCATTATTATTGAGTGCGTTCAAGGCGTAGGCGGGCTCGATGAAAGTACAACCGAATTTTATAAAGGCCTTGAAATCCTCTGTCATAAATATGACACGGTTTTAATAGCCGATGAGGTACAATCTGGTTTTGGACGAACAGGTGATTTTTTCGCATTTCAAAAACATGGACTGACACCACATATCATTTCAATGGCGAAAGGGATGGGTAATGGGTTTCCAGTTGGAGGTATTTTAATTCATCCATCAATAAAAGCGTCTTACGGATTATTAGGAACTACGTTTGGAGGAAATCATTTGGCAAGCACTGCGACTTTAACAGTTTTGGACGTTTTAGAATCTGAGAATTTAATGCAAAATGCTAAAGATATGTCAGCTTATTTTATGGAGAAAGCGAAGGCCGTTCCGCAGCTCAAACAACTCAAAGGTCGAGGTTTGATGCTTGGGTTAGAATTTGATTTTCCTGTAGCTGCACTTCGAAAGAAGCTGCTTTTTGATCATTTTTTATTCACAGGCAGTTCCAAAAACCCTAACCTAATCCGAATTTTACCGCCTTTAACAATTCAAACCGCTCATATCGATACCTTTTTTAATGCTCTAGCACAAGAATTATGAACCAGTATATAAAAATTAATGACCTTCCTTCTATTACTTCAGCAGTACAAGAAGCGATTGCTTTAAAATCGGATCCGTATAAAGATAAACACTTAGGGGCTCAAAAAACCTTAGTAATGTTGTTTTTTAATGCCAGTCTTCGCACCCGTTTAAGTACCGAAAAAGCGGCTAAGCACTTAGGAATGGACGTGATTGTGTTGAATGTTACAGATGCATGGCAATTGGAATTTGAATCCGGGGTAGTCATGAACCTGGATAAATCTGAGCATGTCAAAGAAGCGGCACAGGTGATTTCGCAATATGCGGATATTCTAGCGGTGCGTGCCTTTCCTTCTTTAACAGACAAGGAAAAGGATTTATCCGAATGGATACTCAGTAGTTTTGAAACTTATGCGACGGTGCCTATTGTCAACATGGAAAGTGCCACGGGGCATCCGCTGCAAGCATTGGCAGACGCCATTACGATAGAAGAATTAAAAACGAAGAAAAACCCCAAAGTAGTGCTTTCATGGGCACCACATCCTAAAGTATTACCACATGCGGTCGCCAATTCATTTATAGAAATGATGCAGTCTATAGATGTCGATTTTAGTATTACCCATCCAGAAGGTTATGAGTTAGCTTCCGAGATCGTAAAAGATACACCAGTAATTTTTGCACAGGAAGACGCGCTTAAAAATGCTGATTTTGTATATGTTAAAAATTGGAGTAATTATAAAGATTATGGAAGAAACACCTCTCAAGATTCCAATTGGATGATGACCAAAGAAAAATTGGGTTCTGCTCAATTTATGCACTGTTTACCTGTCCGACGAAATGTGGTGGTCGAAGATGCTGTATTGGATAGTGATCAATCCGTTGTGATTGCACAGTCTAATAATAGAACTTATGCAGCTCAACTGGTGTTGAAAAAAATTCTTGAAAATGGATAAAAAGAACACACTTAAAATCATTAAAATAGGGGGGAATGTGATTGATGATGCTCAGGCACTCAGCTCATTTTTATATATATTTTCTTTAATAGAAGGCCCTAAAATCTTGGTGCATGGTGGCGGAAAATCGGCCACTGCCTTGGCTGAACAAACTGGATTAGAAGTTAAAATGATTGATGGCAGACGTATTACAGATGCTGCAACTCTAGAGCTGATTACGATGGTGTATGCGGGAAAAATAAACAAAACAATTATAACACAATTACAAGCTTTAGAGTGCAATGCGCTTGGGTTTACAGGTGCGGATGCCAATACAAT
>JAQXCA010000005.1 GCA_029252105.1 Flavobacteriaceae bacterium
ATGTGCCCACACAATTATAACTAAACTCAATGCTTTAGATCACATTCACAATGTGAGTGTAAACACTGAAAGTAATACTGTATCATTTGAATATAGCCAGGCTAACGATTTGGAAACAGCAGTTGAACTCCTCTCTAAACTTGGATATCCAGTAGATGGAAATTCCAATTCAATTGGCAAAAAAGCAAAATCATTTGTGAGTTGTGCAGTAGGACGTTTGGCAAAATCCTAAACGATTTCTGCGCTTAAACCTGCTTTTAGAAGTTGACTACATTGGGGTTCTAATTCTTCGTAAACTCCTGTTTTTACGGTGCACTTTCCTTTATAATGGACTAATAACGAACATTGTTCGGCTTGCTCATAAGAGTGATGACAAACATGAACTAAAGTTTCAATAACGTGATCGAAAGTGTTAACATCATCATTGAAGAGTACAATTTCGTTTAAGTGTCCTTCCTCTATTGAGGTCTCAAACTGTTCTTTAATTTTCTCTTTTGTGCTCATAATGACTTAACGAATTTTAGGGCAACCCAATTGTTTCGTTTTAATTTAGTTTCGAGTTTGAGGTTTAGTGCTTCACAAGTGGATTCAATCAACTCGCAATCACTATCATAAAAACCACTTAAAAATAAGAAACCTCCTTCATTTAAACAAGTACTATATGTACTTAAGTCATGGAGTAAAATATTGCGGTTAATATTTGCTATGATGATATCATATTGCTTGTCTAAAAGCAAGGCGGCATCTCCTTCTAAAACGTTGATATGGCGGCACTCATTTCTAGATACGTTCTCTAAACTATTCAAATAACACCAATTATCAATATCGATAGCATCTAAGGATGTTGCGCCTTTTTTTTCTGCCAAAATAGCTAGCACGCCGGTTCCACAACCCATATCCAAAACCGATTTATTCGTGAAATCTGTAGCTAAAATATGTTCAATCATCATATGTGTGGTCTCATGATGACCCGTTCCAAAACTCATTTTTGGTTCAATTACAATGTCATATTTAACATTGAAAGGGGCATGAAAAGGAGCGCGAATGGCGCAGTGATCATCCACCACAATAGGGTTAAAGTTTTTCTCCCATTCTGCATTCCAATTGGTCTGCGCAATGGTTTCAAAATCATAAGTAATTATAAACTCCTGAGAATTTAAAATCTGAATAGCCTCTAAAATTGTATCAAAATGATCGGATTCTTGAATATAGGCAATAACGCCATCAGGGGTTTCCACAAAACTTTCGAAACCAGAAAAGCCAAGTTCCGCAATTAGAATTTCGGTACCTGGCTGAACGGGTTCAACTTTAAATGTATAGCCTATATAAATAGAATCTGCCAAATTTAAAATGCGTTTATGATGGCTGTAAATTGCTCAACATCCAATGCTGCGCCACCAATTAGGCCGCCGTCAACATCTGCTTTTGAGAAAATCTCTTTAGCATTTGCGGGTTTTACACTTCCACCATACAAAATGGAAACCTCAGCAGCTAAATCTGCTGAATATTGATTTGCAATCGTTTGACGTATAAAAGCATGCATGTCTTGCGCTTGTTGTGGCGATGCGGTTTCTCCTGTTCCAATGGCCCAGACTGGCTCATAAGCCAGAACGATGTGTTTCCATGCAGAAGCTGGCAAATGAAATAAAGCATTTTTAATTTGTGCTTCTACAATGGCTTCTTCATTTCCAGATTTACGATCTTCCAATTCTTCTCCAAAACAAAAAATTGCGCGCATATCATGTGCTAATGCAGTATCGACTTTTTTAGCCAATAATTCATCGGATTCATTAAAATAAGCACGACGCTCACTGTGACCTAAAATAACCGTTTTCACGCCAACACTCTTGAGCATTCCCGCGCTAATTTCCCCTGTATAAGCACCATTTTCTGCAAAATGCATATTTTGAGCCGCTACAATAACTTGACTTGCTTTTACTGAATTTGAAGAGGTCAAAAGACTAGTGAAAGGTGGTGCAATAATAACTTCCGTTGTGGTATGTTTCAATTCCTTTAGCAATTTAGAAACGAATAATTCTGAATCAACATAGTCGTTATTCATTTTCCAATTTCCTGCTACAATTTGTTTTCTCATTTTAAATTATTTAATAGTGTTTTATCTGATGTTTTGATGGCTTTAAAAACTTTAATCTGTCCCTGTTTATCTATAATCATATACCGCGGGATCCAATCTAAATCTAAAAATGTACCCAGGGCACCTTTCCAGCCCGATTGCATAAAGTAATGATCCCCTTTTATTTGTAATCTATTGATTCCTTTTTTCCAAGCGTCTTGTGTTTTGTCTAAGGATAAATAGACAAAATCAACTTCGGGATACTCTGCTTGAAGTGCCTTGACACTCGGCAAACCCTTTAAACAATCTTTACACCAAGAGGCCCATATATCTATAAATATAGTCTTGCCTTGATGGTTCTCTAAGATCGTTTTAAACAAAACTGAATCCCCGCTTAATGTCACAAATTGATCGTTTAAGGCGTCTTCAGAAAATTGAGTTTCCACACGTGTTTGACAGCTTAAAATCGTGCTAATGAAGAAGGCTACTAAAAGAAGTTTTTTCATTTTAATACTTGATTTAAGTGTTTAGTTTAATTTTTGGATCCAAATAGGTGTACATAATATCTACAAAAATATTGATCAGCACAAAAGTAAGGGCAATTATTAAAACAGCCCCCATAATTACGGGTAAATCTAAAGTGTTTAATGCATTTACGATTTCTTTACCCAAACCATTCCATGCAAAAATGTATTCTACAAAAACTGCGCCTGCTAATAAGGAGGCAAACCACCCCGATATTGCGGTGACTACAGGGTTCAGTGCATTTTTCATTGCGTGCTTGAATATAATCTGAAATTCACTTAACCCTTTGGCACGTGCCGTTCGAATATAGTCCTGATTAAACACTTCTAATAATGAATTTCGCATCAGTTGCGTTACCACTGCCAACGGGCGAATCCCCAGAACAAAGGCTGGCAGTATTAAGTTTTTTAGTTTTAATTGATAAACCTCTCCAAAATCATCTAATTCATAAAGGCTCCCTGTCATTTCTAGCCCTGTGTAGTGGTGTAATAAAAATCCAAATATCCAAGCGGCTAGAATAGCACTAAAAAAAGAAGGCAGGCTCATCCCAAATGTACTGACCACCAAAATAGTTTTATCAACCCAATGGTCTTTATATAGTGCTGAAATCACGCCTAAAAACAGTCCTAACAACAGTGCAATGCAAATAGATGCTACCGCCAAAATAATAGTGTTTGGAAGGGTTTCTTTTAATATTTCACTGACTTTTTTACCTTGCTTCGTAAAGGAAGTTCGCAGGTAAGGATATTTTAAAACAACCGATGTGTTTTTTGTTTTAAAAAGGGGTTGAAAACTATAGGGATGAGATTCTAAAAAAGTGTAATCTTCAGTGCTATTTGAATGAAATGAAAGCGGCGATAAATCATTCAGGTAGTAGAAGTATTGAGTTATTATTGGCTGATCGAATCCGTATTTTTGTTTGACAATCGCTAATTGGGCTTGGTCTTCATTTTGTCCCAACATCATTTGAGCCGGATCGCCAGGCAAGACATTAAAAAGAAAAAATATAGTCGTTACGACGCCTAAAAGTGTCCAAAACGACTGCTGTATTTTTTTTAATATATACCTCCCCAAAAGCGCTTAAAGTTCTAGTTTTTCAATATCATTCCAATGTACTTTTTGTTGAACCGTGCCGCTATTTAATTGCAAAACACCGGGATTCGAACGTACCACTGTTTTGAGCGCTTTTTCATCACATAGATAAAACTCAAAATCGAGGCCATAAGTCGCATTAATTTTGGCAATTGTATTTTCCCCTGAAGCACTCAACCCAATAACGGTATAGCCTTCAGCTTGTGCTTTTTCTGATAATGTTTTAAGTTTCTGTAATCCCTGTGTTTCAGCAGTATCCAAATTATAAGATACAATCATAATGAGTTTGTCATCAGCCAGAAATTGAGGGGTTAAATCTTCTTCTTCTGATTCAATTGAAAAGTCTAAAATTAAAGGCGTAAAACCTTCGTCAATAACTTTTGTTTCTACACGCAGATACTCCCCTTCAATTAAAGGGTAGGACCCGTTAGTGACAATTTTTTTCTCTTTACCATTCACCTTAAAAACCCATGTAAATTCTTGAATTGCTTTAGGCGCATCAATAGGTGTGCTCATATTTTCCATGAGGTTATCTCCTATTTTGTAAGCCCTAAAATCAATACTCGGTAAATGCATCAACACATGATACCCAAAACCTAGACTAGCAATAAAACTAAACAACGCAAGTATCGTTGTTGGCAAGGGTTTAAATATGGGCATTATATAAGATTTTCCATAAAATAAAATCAATACAAATACCAATAAAACGACATCTTTAGTAAAGCTTTCCCAAGGGGTTAATTTAAGGGCATCCCCAAAACACCCACAATCCTTTACTTTATCAAAATAGGCAGAATAAAAGGTTAGGAATGTAAAAAACACAATCATGAGCAACAAACTCCACACGGTAAATTTAGGCTTATATCCGATCAGCAAAAATACGCCAAGGACAACTTCAAAAACTACTACAAAAACAGAAAGTACTAAGGCATAAGGTTCCAAAAAAGGAAGATTTAAAACATCGGCGCTAAAATATTCTTGAAGCTTATAAGAGAACCCTAAAGGATCATTCAGTTTTATAAAACCAGAAATTATAAATAAGATACCTACAAAAATTCGAGAAATAGGAACTAATATTTTCATTTTAAGAGTCGTTTAAGTGAATTAGAGCAAAAATGGCATAGTTAATCATGTCTTGATAGTTGGCGTCAATTCCTTCGCTAACAAGCGTATGCCCCGCATTGTCTTCGATTTGTTTGACGCGCAATAATTTCTGTAAAATCAAATCCGTTAAAGAGCTCACTCGCATATCGCGCCATGCTTCTCCATAATCGTGATTCTTATCCATCATCAACTGTTTGGTCACCGCAATTTTATCTGAATATAACGCTACAGCATCTTCAAAAGACAGGTCAGGATGTTCCACAACGCCCTTATCTATCTGAATAAGTGCCATCACACAATAATTAATAATCCCTACAAACTCACTGGCGGCGCCTTCATCTACTTTTTGAACCGCATTTTGCTGAAGCCCTCTAATCCGCTGTGCCTTAATGAAAATTTGATCTGTTAAAGATGGTAGTCTAAGAATCCGCCACGCGCATCCATAGTCTTTCATTTTTTTACTAAACAAGTCTTGACAGACTTTCACAACGGCATCGTATTCTTTTGAAGTATTTTGCATGAAATAAATCGAATTTTCCGTAAATTTCGCTTAAAATATTCAAAACATCAAAATTTATGGTTTAAAGTTTTAAATCTTGATGAA
>JAQXCA010000027.1 GCA_029252105.1 Flavobacteriaceae bacterium
GGGTTTGTAACTATACTAAATTCTCAATCTATAATCGAGTCGGACATTAATCAATCATCGAAAAACCTGTGTAAGGAATTAAGACGTCAGGAATTTTAATTCCAGCATCGGTTTGATAATTTTCTAAAATCCCTGCTAATACACGTGGTAATGCTAATGAACTTCCGTTCAATGTATGTGCCAATTCGGATTTGCCATCGCTATTTTTGAACCGTAATTTTAAGCGGTTAGCTTGAAAGGTTTCAAAATTAGACACTGAAGAAATTTCTAACCAACGGTCTTGAGCCGTTGAAAACACTTCAAAGTCATAAGTCAATGCCGCTGTAAATCCTAGATCTCCTGAACAGAGTTTTAAAATTCTATACGGTAACTTTAATTCATCTAAAATTGTTTTCACATGCTCTACCATCCCGTCAAGTGCTTCATACGATTTTGAAGGGTGCTCTACACGTAGAATCTCTACTTTATCAAATTGATGTAATCGATTTAGACCGCGAACGTGAGCACCATAGCTTCCCGCTTCACGTCGAAAACAAGGCGTATATGCAGTCAGTTGTTTTGGAAGATCGCTTTCTTGTAATAAAACATCTCTAAAAATATTCGTCGCTGGCACTTCAGCCGTTGGAATTAAGTATAAATCATCTGCAGTGACATGATACATCTGTCCTTCTTTGTCTGGCAATTGTCCTGTACCGTATCCCGAGGCTTCATTGACCAAATGTGGCACTTGAATCTCGTCATAGCCTGCCGCCGTATTTTTATCTAAAAAATAATTAATTAGCGCACGTTGTAAACGCGCCCCTTTACCTTTGTAAACTGGAAATCCTGCTCCGGTAATTTTATTCCCCAATTCAAAATCAATAATGTCATATGTTTTTGCCAATTCCCAATGCGGAACCGCATTTTCAGAAAGTGTTGGAATAGTTCCAGCACGAAAAATTTCTTCGTTATCGTCTTCAGAAGTGCCTACAGGAACAATCGTATTTGGAAGATTTGGAATTTTATACAACAGCGTTTTAAGGTCTTCTGATGTGGTATTCAACTGCTCAGAAAGCAAGATTTTAGCGTCTTTTAGCTCTGTTGTTTTTAGCTTTAATGCATTGGCTTTTTGAGCTTGTCCGGATTTAAATAAGTCCCCAATTTCTTTAGAAATCGCATTCAATTCGGCGGAAACCGCATCGGCTTGTGTTTGAAGCCCTCTACGCGATTCGTCAAGTTTTAGTACGTCATCGATAAGCGACTGCGCATCGCTTGTTCGTTTACTTAAACGTTCTATCACTTCGGCTTGATGTTCTCTTATAAAGGAAACTTGTAACATGGTTCTTATTTTAAGACACAAATTTAATCATTTAGAATAAAACAAGAATTGGTTTTACGCCTAAATCGAATTAGTTTTTTGTGAGGCGCGCTATTTTGACTTGAGCAGTCTGTTGATCGCGTTCCAATTGTACTTTTAAAGCTTCGAGGTCCGTAAACTTAATTTCGTCGCGGATTCTATCTAGTATATGAATACTGAGTTCAGTATCGTAGAGGTTTTTATTAAAATTAAAAAAGAACACCTCTACAGAAAGTGTGTTGGCAGCACTAACCGTGGGATTGGTTCCTATGTTTAGCATCCCATATACCAATTCGTTGTCTATAAGAGCATGAACAAGGTACACTCCTTTTTTAGGGATGAGCTTATAAGACTCTTCAATTTTTAAATTCGCTGTTGGAAACTGAATTGTTTTCCCTAAACCTTTCCCTTTAACAACGGAGCCGTTAAGCATAAACGGATAGCCTAAAAACTGATTGGCTTCTATAATAGCACCTTCTTTTAAGGCCGTTCTAATTTTGGTAGAACTAACGGCAACATCACCAACTTCTTGTGCATCAATTTCGGTGACTTTAAAACCATAAAAGGCGCCATATTCCTTGAGGTCTTTGATATTAGCGGTACGGTTGCGACCAAAATGATGGTCATAACCCACAATAATATGTTTGACATGCAAGGTATTCACCAACACATCGCGCACATATTCCAGAGCTGTTAATCTAGAAAAATCTTTTGTAAAGGCTTTAACCACCAAATGATCAACGCCTAAATCTTGAATTAAATCTGCTTTTTCGTCAATGGTATTTATGAGCTTTATGGAAGAATCTTTTTGCACCACCATTCGCGGATGCGGAAAAAAGGTCAATACCAACGCTTGAAGCTGCTCGGCATGCGCAATAGCGACAAGGCGTTTAATGATTTTTTGATGCCCCAAATGCACACCGTCAAAAGTCCCTATAGTGACAACAGAGTCTTTAATTTGATCGTAATCGGCGGCAGATTTAATTTTCAAAAGCTAATTTTAGAATTGCTAAATTTAAAGTACGAAGATAAAAAAAGGGAGGCATTTTAAGAGGATTCATTTTTATTTTTTTTGTGTGAATTATTTAAAGTACTTTTATGGCAATTAGAGCCTAAAATCTTAAGACATAACCATCTCCTATGGAACTCAAATTTCTTTTTACGCATTGTCTGATCTCATTTTTTTTATTTATTGGAATGAGTACTTATTCTCAAACTCGTACTTGCGGCATGGTGGAGCACATGAATCAACAACTGCAAAATCCTGAATTTTCGAGGGAGTATGAAAAAAAACAAACGGAATTTAAAGTAGCCTTAGCTCAGCGGCTAGAAAGTAGAGCTCCAGTTTTTAACCGTTCAAACCCTATAATTATCCCTGTTGCTGTTCATTTCCCAGAAGCCCAAGAAACGGACCGCGCCTGTTTAGAAGCCCTTGCTCAAAACCAAATTGATATTTTGAATGCCGACTATACCGCCACTAACAGTGATATCAATTTATGGGATACCGCCAGTAGTTTCTATCCAGGTGTCAACCCTGGAATGGCTACCATTGAATTTTGTATAGCGACCCAAAACCATCCTGTGGGAGTCGCTGGTGGACCACTCGAAGGCAGTCCTGCCGTAACTATTGGCTATAACTTTGGAAACGGCGCAGATCAAGATGCTAATTGGAGTGGTTATATGAATTTTTTAGTGAAAGACATTGGCTCTGGACTCTTAGGATACTCGCCTTTGGGCGGTGATGTTTTAGCAGGACAGTCTGTGGTTATGAATATAAACGCCTTTGGTTCTGGTGCAGGTTGCTCGGGTTCTGGTATTGTGCCTGGTGCGCCTTATGATTTAGGACGAACCGTCACCCATGAACTCGGACATTTCTATAATTTAGACCATCCTTGGGGGGGTGTAGGCGCCTGTAATTTAGATGACGGCATTGCGGACACTCCCAATATTTCTAGTCCAAACGGCGGCTGTCCAGCTCCTGGCAGTGTAGACGGCTGTGAACCCAATGAAAAAGCACTCACCATGAATTATATGGATTACGTCAATGATGCCTGTATGTTTATGTTAACAGAGGGGCAAACGGATGTGGTAGACACTTATATCAGTACGATACAAAATCAGTTTAAACAAAATACCACGCCTTGTGGCGTCACAGCAAGTTTTAATCTTTCTGCGATGAACAACTCTTATAGAACTTGCGGAAATGATGCTGCGTTTGACTTAAGTTACTTTAGTATTAATGGTTTTGATTCTACGGTTGCGTTGGAAGTCAGTAATGTACCTCAAGGCGTATCGGCTACTTTAAGTCAAGATGAGATTAACACTCCTGGAGATTTTAGCTTAGCACTGACAAACATTGACCAATTAGACTTGGCAGACTACACAGTCACTGTGACGGCTTCGGGTTCGGGACTATCAGCATCGGCAAATTTAACGCTATCTATTGTAGATACGGTTTGTAGCGCTGCAGGGAATTTAGACTTTGAAACGGCGACAACTGCGGTTGTTTTTAATAACATCAATCAACGCGATCGTGCCACAAAAACAGCACCTTACAATGACTTTACTTCTGTACTCACTGATATTAACAGAGAAAGCAGTTATGACCTAAGTGTCCGTGTACATACGGATGGCGATTTTGAGGTGGCTACTACAGTATGGATCGATTGGAACCAAAACTGTAATTTTTCAGATCCGGGTGAATCCTATGATCTCGGCAGCGCTACTGCCGTTTTTGATGAGCCTACGACAAATTCGCCACGCGCTATTATCATTCCAAGTGATGCCGCTTTAGGAACCACGACGATGCGTGTATCGACTAGATTCGTGAATACTAATCCTAATTTTTCTGCCTGTCAAACTGGTTTTAATGGTGAGGTTGAAGATTATTCTATTAATGTGCTAGAATCAATAGCAGATTATGGAAATGAATTTATTGATTTGGTGGCTTTCCCCAACCCATCATCTGGAAACTTTACTCTAAAATTTCAAACCAATTCGTCCGCCGATTTTGAAGTCCATATATACGATATTAGAGGACGTCGAATTTATGCTCAGGAGTTTAAAAATCGAATTAATTTCAATCAAACCATCGCCTTAGAAGGTATGCCTACGGGAATCTATCTCATGACGGTTTCTAGTGATAGTGAACAAGTGACGAAACGAATTCTAATCAATTAAAACGGTATATATTTAAGTGCCATTAAAGGTATTCATCGCATTTTGAACGCCAGCCATGACAAAACTTTTGATACATGCGCTACTCTGCTCTAAACGCTCTTTGAGTTTATCGGCTTCTTCTGCGGTCCATTCTCCAAGTACATAATCGACTTGTCTGCCTTTGGCAAACTCGTCACTAATTCCAAAACGGAGTCTGTTGTACTGTGAGGTATTGAGTTTGTCTTGTACGTCCTTAAGACCATTATGTCCTCCTGCACTTCCTTTCATTTTTAGGCGAAGGGTTCCAAATGGTAAGTTTAAGTCGTCTGTAATTATCAAAAGATTTTCATGTGGAATGGCTTCTTTTTCCAACCAATACTTCACGGCTTTACCGCTTAGATTCATATAGGTGTTTGGTTTTAAAAGTAGAAACGTACGGCCTTTAAATCTAAAATGTGCGATGTCGCCTAGTTTTTTAGTTTCAAAATTAGCAGCATTGAGTTGTGCTAATTTTTCTACGATCTTAAACCCAATGTTATGACGGGTGTGCACATAGTCGGCACCACCATTTCCAAGTCCAACAATCAAGTATTTTTTAGACATTTCAGTAGCGGTGTTTGTGTTGAGTTTAGTTTTAAAGAACCTGTTAAACATAGTGTAAAAATAAAAAAAGCATTCTGAATAACAGAATGCTTTTGTAAATAATGAGTTTTAAGGAAACGGTTTAAGCGTCTGCTGGTGCAGCACCTTCTGCTGGAGCAGCTGCTGCTTCCGCACCTTCTTCTCCTTCTTCTTCCTCTTCAACATCGATAGATACTCTAGAACGTTTCACTTGACACACAACAGTGTTGTCTGGGTGTAAAAATTTAAAAGCATCGTTTGCGAGTTGCGCAATGGTTAGTTTACCACCAATTTTTAGTGGTGTAATATCCGCTTCGATAAAATCTGGTAAATTTACTGGTAATGCTTTTACTCTAAGTTTACGTTTATTTCTTCGTAGAGACCCACCGTTTGCAACGCCAATAGATTTTCCAACAACATGTACTGGAATGTCCATAGTAATTTCTTTATCATCAAATAGTTGATAAAAATCGATGTGTAAAATGCGGTCTGTTACAGGGTTAAATTGAATATCCTGTAGCACGGCATTAAAAGTTTCACTTGCCAATGCAATCACAACTGTATGCGCGTTTGGTGTGTATACTAGTTTAGAGAATGCCAATTCTTCTGCTGAGAAATGTACTGGCTTGTCTCCTCCGTATAATACGCAAGGTACCTGTCC
>JAQXCA010000044.1 GCA_029252105.1 Flavobacteriaceae bacterium
AGCTTTGCTTTTGCACCCCAGTTATCGTTTTCATTAACCTCGTCAGTATAAATAATATAATTATCTGTTGTGCCTTCTGCGATTTGAAATTCGCGACCATTAAGCGGTTGTCCACCCCAGATACCACCAATATCAAAAACAAAATCTCCAAATGTTCTAGTAGCATGTAGTGTAACTCTTCTAGTTTTTGGAAGTGGTACAGCAATAGAAGTTACAGCTTCACCTACATCATCAATATCTTCATGATAAACCCCAGTGACATCCCAATCTCCTAAACGTTTCCCATATTTTAATAGGATTGCAGGGTTAGCACCCCACCATAATTGTGATCCAAAAGCGGCTTTCAATCCACTTAAAGCACCTTTACCATCAACTTCAATTCCTAATATTTCTCCATTATATAAATCTAAATTAGGACCATAATTAGCTTCACGATATAAGCCAAAGAAGTCACCTTCATAACTCCAGTGGTAATGCCCTGTTCTGTAAAACCCTCTTAAATCAAACTCTTTTGCTTTCCAGTCAAATTCAGCGTTATACACTTTTATGCGATTAGGATCTGTGATTTCTACATTTCCATCATCTGTATTTACTGCAAAAGAACGTCCTGTATTCTCATAAAATATTTCATCTATTGGATTCTCAGCGACATTTCCAAGAATATTAAAATTCACGTTGGCACGCATACTTGAGTTCGGGTTTGCTTCGACACCAATATAATAGGACTGCATGTGGTCAAACCCAAGTTGGTCTGGATACCCGTTTGCATCTGGATTTGCATTGTCTGGAGTCGTAATCAAACTACCTCCTGTATTAAAGGTTGTAAATTCAGCTCTCATATTGCTAAGCTTGATTTTTTCATTACCACCCAAAGCCGCTTTATCGCCTCTAGCGCGAAGAACAGCATCCATCAATTCAATATTTTCGAAGTGAGTAGACACAAATTCTGCATCGACGCCATCTTCATAAGGATTTAATTGGTGTGCCTCCTTTAACGCATAATAAGATGCACGTGGATATAATGTATAAAGACCTCTAGAGTTTGTAGGGCCTTTGGCGCAAATACCAAACCACTCTTCATTCATGTTGTTTTCTCCAGGAATAAAATCGAGTTGATACCCACCATTTGACCAAGATGCATTGTTGTCATGAATTTCTAAATTTTTAGTTTGTCCAAATTTCCACCACCCGTCACTAAACTGAAATGTAAACCCTCCAATGGCATTTTGTGACTTTCCTAAGCCCGCTGCATTTTGGTAAATATCTTTCCAATTTGACACCATATAATGGGCTTGCATTTTTTGATCTTCTGCGTTTTCAATCGCATTAAAAGAATCTGCACCAAATTCAGTTAACATAATTGGCATGTCTAACTTATCTTTAACTATTTTAAAAGCATCTGTAAAAGAAGAACCTCTATACATATTTGTTCCAAAAACATCGATGTCTTTACACTCTTCAGCAATAATATCAATGAACAACACATCACCATTACATATTGCTATGGGATGAGATGAGTCAATTGACTTCATAGTAACTGCAGCATCATTCATTAGTTTATACATGGGTCTTCCACGTTCTTCTCCAATAAAATTTCTTTTTTCTTCCTCATCTGGAAAATCTTCTGTTTCTGCTCCTGCCCAAAACAAACCGTAGTTATTTTCATTTCCTAATAAGAACATTAATAGGCCAGGAGTGTCTTTATACTCTTCAGCCATCTTAGTTACTTCAGATAACAATAACTCTTGCGTAGCTGAGTCACGGTAGTCTGTTACAACTTCCCATGCCCCATTTACAGTTAGACCATAACGTCCAAAAGAATGATTTAACAGTGTAAAAATCCCATAATTCTCATATATGTATTTAATCCATTTGGGCTGTACCCCTGTGTATTGACGAATAACATTAACACCCATATTTTTCAATAATCCCATTTCTGCGTCCAAAGCTGCTTTAATAACATCATCAGATTGTTTCCACAGGCTGTATGAATAATTAGTTCCGATTGGAAAATAATCCCAATTCATACCGTTAATCATGAAGTCTTCGCCATTCACTACTAATTTCATTCCTTCTTCGTCATTAATCACTGTAACTTTATCTGCCTGAGCAAAAGCAGTGATTGTGAATAGAAACAGAAAAAAATTTAAAAAATTATTTTTCATAATATAATACGTTTGATTTTTTAGT
The DNA here is from genome assembly GCA_029252105.1 of Flavobacteriaceae bacterium. Lineage (GTDB taxonomy): Bacteria > Bacteroidota > Bacteroidia > Flavobacteriales > Flavobacteriaceae > Hel1-33-131. The sequence continues at coordinate 2,191 of JAQXCA010000044.1, forward strand.
TGTTCAATTATTTTTTTAAATATATAACTAAGATTGGATAATTTAGACATGAAAGACACTACAAAAAACATACACCTTTGAAATATTTTTATTTTAAATTGATATTTAAAAGTAACTTATTAAAATATAGTAAATCAATGATTTACAAAAAAATCAATACACACAAGGTACAGTCAAAAGCTGAAATGTATTGGTTTTTAACTTGACTTTTCATGTTCTAAATACATAGTTTCTAGTAAATTATAAGTCCATAATATTAAAAATCTGTTTTAGCTTGTATTGGAGGTGTCACAAACGACATTGCTCACTCTATTTTAAATAATGCTTAAAAAAGTTCATAAAAAAATTAAAATCAATTTTTAATGTACTGGTTTTTTAACAATAACTCGCTTCAAGTCAACTTTCATATCATCAAAAATAAAACAGCAAAAAATATGACTTTACAACTAAGGAAATCTAGAAGGTTTTAAATGAAAAAAATGATTGTATCTTTGAAAAAAAAATAGAATGAAAAAATACATTGCTGAAATTATAGGAACATTTAGCATGATCTTTTGTGGGTGTGGCGCCATGGTAGTCAATGATTTTACAGGGGGTACAATCACCCATCCTGGAGTGGCTATCACATGGGGGCTTATTGTAATGTCTATGATTTATGCCTTTGGAGATATTTCGGGAGCGCATTTTAACCCTGCAGTCACTGTTGGTTTTGCAGTGGCTAAAAAATTCAGTTGGAACGAAGTGCCAAAGTATATAGGTGCTCAGTTTATTGGGGCTATGGCAGCGTCGCTTGTATTGTTTTTTCTATTCCCTGAAAGCGACTTAGGAGCTACCCTCCCTACTATTGAACCCACAAAAGTTTTTATTATAGAATTGCTGCTTAGCTTTTTCTTGATGGTCGTAATTATAAATGTATCTACTGGAAGTAAAGAGATTGGCCCCATTGCAGGAATTGCTGTTGGAAGCGTTATTCTTTTGGAAGCGATGTTTGCTGGGCCGTTAACGAAAGCCTCAATGAATCCCATTCGTTCTTTAGCTCCAGCTATTGCGTCCGGTAATTTTACCGATTTATGGGTATATTTAACTGCTCCTTTTATAGGAATGTTTCTGGCAGTCTTTAGTTGCAGACTGGTGAAAAGTGATAATTGCTGTGATGATAAATGTTAATATTTGTTTAATTATATATTTGATTAATTAAACAAAATGTATTTTTTCTTTATTTTTATTATATGTTATGGCAAAAAAGAATACACTTACACAGGAAACGATCGTAAAGCTTTATATGGCGTATGTTTTAGAACATAATCACGTCCCAAAATCAATTTACAAATTCGCTACATCTAACGGATTTGAAGAAGCTGAATTTTATACCTTCTTTGCAAATTTTGAAGTTCTAGAAAACACCATTTTTAGCTTATTCTTCACCAATACTATTGAGGCATTAGAAGAAAGCAAGGACTACTCGACTTACGATTCCAGAAACCAGTTGCTCAGCTTTTATTTTACATTTTTTGAAAATTTAACAGCTAACCGAAGTTATGTTGTACATGCGCTAAATGGAAGCAATCAACTCGAAGGTCTTAAAAAACTGAAAGGATTACGAGCTAAGTTTTTAAATTATATAGATCAGTTAGATATTGAAGTTCTTCAAATCAAAAACAAACAACTAGAGCAGATTAAAGATAGTGTAGTTCAAGAAACGTACTGGATTCAGTTAATGTTAACTTTAAAGTTTTGGTTAGACGACACCTCTACTTCCTTTGAAAAAACAGATATTTTTATTGAAAAATCTATCAACGCAAGTTTCGACCTAATTAACATCTCTCCTCTTAAAAGTTTTGTTGATTTTGGTAAATTTTTAATCAAGGAAAAAATTAGCATGAACTAATATGAAGTCAATCGACAGTATTCCAACTTCAAAAATTCAACGCGCTGGGAAAATAGTTTCAACAGGGGCTAAAGTTGGTGTAAATTATCTTAAATATTATGGTGAAAAAATCATCAAAACAGAAGCTGAAGCTAAAGAAAATTTAAACAAAAACAATGCCGATGACATTTATTCGGGATTAAAACAACTTAAAGGAAGTGCTTTGAAAGTGGCTCAAATGTTGAGTATGGAAAAAAGCGTTTTACCACAAGCTTACGTCGATAAATTTTCGTTAGCACAGTTCTCTGTACCTCCATTATCACCGCCTTTGGTTATTAGGACATTTAAAAAATATTTTGGAGAACATCCTAATCAAATTTTTGATGAATTTGATTCAGAATCCGTAAATGCTGCGAGTATTGGACAAGTACACAAAGCTGAAAAGAATGGCAAACAACTTGCTGTTAAGATACAATACCCAGGGGTTGCTGATAGCATCAAATCCGATTTGGCTTTAGTAAAGCCTATTGCTATAAAAATGTTTAATATCAAAGGAAAAGATTCCGACAAATACTTTCAAGAAGTTGAAAATAAATTAGCGGAAGAAACCAATTATAACTTAGAAATTTCTCAAAGTAAAGAAATTGCAAAAGCTTGCGTTCATATCCCTAATTTATTATTCCCTGAATACTATGAAGATTATTCTTCTGACCGTATCATCACCATGGATTTTATGCAAGGAGAACACTTGTCTGAATTTACAAAGCACAATACAGATAAGGGCAAGGCTAACCAGTTAGGGCAAGCACTTTGGGATTTTTATATGTTTCAAATTCATACCCTTAGAAAAGTGCATGCAGATCCGCATCCAGGAAATTTTCTTATAAATGAGGATGCACAATTGATTGCATTAGATTTTGGGTGCATGAAGTCAATTCCAGATGAATTTTATATTCCTTACTTTGAATTATCTGATAAAAAAATCATTGACAATCCAATTTTATTCACTGAAAAATTATATGAACTAGAAATTTTAACCTCTACAGATACGCCTGAAGAGTTGGAATTTTTTACAGCGATGTTTCACGAATTATTAAGTGTATTTACGCTTCCTTTTCATGACACTGTTTTCGATTTTTCTAATCCTGAATTTTTTGAGAAAATTGGAGACTTAGCTGAACGTTACAGCAAAAGCACTGAACTTCGAAAGTTTAACGGCAACAGAGGTTCTAAACATTTTATTTATATCAACCGAACATTCTTTGGGCTTTATAATTTAATGTTTGATTTAAAAGCATCCTCAGTAAAAATTAACCAATTTAACAATTACTAAATGTTACACTTAAGACGGCAAGATTTTGATGATTTAGACCATGTTTACCGAATAAACATGATGAATAGTTGCTCGGGATTTAAATCCGCAAACCTCATTGGAACCAAATCAAATGATGGTACCGCTAATGTGGCCGTTTTTAGTTCTGTTACGCATTTGGGATCCAATCCTCCCTTGCTGGGAATTGTATTCAGACCCGTTTCTGATGTTCCGAGAAATACCTACGAAAACATCAAAGAGACTGGACAATTTACTGTGAATCACATTCACTTGGATATCATAGAACAAGCGCACCACACTTCTGCAAAATATGATAAGGGAATCTCCGAGTTTGACATTACAAAATTAGAAGAAGAATATAAAAATGATTGGCATGCACCTTTTGTAAAAGGGGCACCTATCCAAATGGCTTTGACGTATTGCGAAGAATATTTAATCAAAGCTAATAACACTATTCAGCTTATTGCAGAAATAAAAGACTTGTATATCAAAGATGATATTGTTGAACAAGATGGTTTTGTCAATTTAGCAAAAGCAAATGTTGTAGCTATTAATGGCTTAGATGGCTATGCGCTCCCCTCATTGAAGCAACGAATTGAATATCAAAGACCTAAAAAATAACGATTCCAAACAATGAAAAAACAATCTCTTCCAACAAAAACTTGTGTCCAATGTAATCGACCATTTACATGGCGCAAAAAATGGGAGAAAAATTGGGAGTCTGTCAAGTATTGCAGTAAAAAATGCAGTAGTTTAAGAAAAAAATCTGTTTAGTTTAAAGTATATTTTTAGTAATGATTCTTTAAATTAAAGTTACAATTCAACGTTCATCCCTACGTTGTTTATCTAAATAACTTCAAAATAAATTATTTTAAATGAAAACACTTCGCCTTATCCTTGGAGATCAATTAAACATACAACACTCATGGTTTGAAACTGTTTCAGACACAACCGTGTATTGTATGTTCGAAATGCGTCAGGAAACTGATTATGTCAAACATCACATTCAAAAGGTAGTTGGTTTTTTTGCGGCTATGCGTGAATTTTCAAAACAACTTAAATCGCAAGGCCATAATGTTATTTATTTCACTTTGGATGACCCCTCTAATCTTCAAAACCTAGAAGATAACCTGAATCCTATTATTTCAACTCATAACATGGAGTGTTTTCATTATCAAGCTCCTGATGAGTACCGTTTGGACGCACAGCTTAAATCCTTTTGCCAGCAACTCTCTATCTCATCTCTTGAAGTTGATACAGAGCATTTCTATACGAAACGTGACGAACTTTCTGTGTTTTTTGAAGGAAAAAAGCAATTTTTAATGGAACGATTTTATCGATATATGCGTAAAAAACATCACATTTTGATGGAAGGTGAAAGTCCAGAAGGGGGCGAATGGAATTATGATAAAAGCAACCGTAACAAATGGAAAGGATCACCTGGGATTCCCTCTTTTTTACACTTGAATAATCCTGTCGAAACTATTTTAAAAACAATAGAAACTAGTAACATTGAAACCATTGGTCGTTTTGATGAAACAACATTTTCATATCCCATAAACAAAGTACAATCCCTAGAACAACTCGCTTATTTCAATCAAAATTTATTGGTTCATTTTGGAGACTACCAAGATGCATTGCACACAGAAGAAGTGTATTTGTTTCATTCGCGACTTTCGTTTGCTATGAACTTAAAACTAATTAGTCCAAAAGAAATTATAGATGCAGTTTTAGAGCACTATCGCTCGAACAGTGAAGAGATTTCTATTTCTCAAGTAGAAGGATTTATAAGGCAAGTTATAGGATGGAGAGAATATATGCGAGGGATGTACTGGGCACAAATGCCTCAATACAAAGCATTAAATACTCTTGATAACCACAATCCTATCCCAGAATTCTTCTGGACAGGAGATACAAAGATGAATTGTTTGAATAAAACCATCAATAATTCGTTAGATAATGCCTATGCGCATCACATTCAGCGCCTGATGATTACGGGAAATTATTTGTTATTAACACAAACGCATCCTGATGCCGTTGACGAATGGTATTTGGGAATATATATTGATGCTTTAGAATGGGTACAGCTTCCCAACACTCGAGGGATGAGCCAGTTTGCAGATGGTGGATTAATTGCCACTAAACCCTATGTGTCATCAGGAAGTTACATCAATAAAATGAGTAATTATTGTAGTGGATGCGCTTATAATGTCAAGGAACGTTTAGGTGAAAACGCTTGCCCATTTAATAGTCTATATTGGAATTTTCTTGATGACAAACGCTCACAACTGGCTGCAAATTTTAGAATGAAAATGATGTATTCAGTTTTAAATAAGTTTTCTAAAGAGGAATTAATTGCAATGAAATTAAGAGCTTCACAAATAATTGAATCTCCAGAAAAATTCTAAAGCGCCATAATAAATGTTAATATTTGTTTAATTGTTATTTTAAATAGTTGAACATTGTGTATGTTTGGAAGATATACATCACCAATGGTTCTAGATACAACATACTACAACAAGGAACACAAACAATTATTTGATAATTTTGTAGGCAAACCTTACACCTTTTTTGAAGCTTTTAAACGCCGTGGTGTAGGTTCAAAACGAATGATCGTTGATAAAGTCAGTCCTAACCTTAATTCCATTTTAAATACAGTTTCTGATCTAAACTATGCTAATATCGAAATGCGAAAAGAAGGCATTTTGATACACATTACTAAGGGACAACGTAATTTCACATGGGCAATTCCATTCTATCATCTTGTATTTTATAAAATAGATGGTATGAGTATACATGCACAAGGTAGATTCATTCATTTTGAAAAATCAAAGAGTTTTGATGAAAATAAAAAATTCCTGAAAGCATTGATTGATGAAAAAATACAATTCGACGAACGCTACAAACTACCGGTATCATGAGTTTTAATACAGTAGAGTTAGATCGAATAATAGAAATGGCATGGGAAGATCGTACCACTTTTGAAGCCATTGAACACCAGTTTAATTTAAAAGAACAAGAGGTGATAAAAATCATGCGTACGCACATGAAACCTAAAAGTTTTCGTCTATGGCGTACACGTGTTCAAGGCAGGAAAACAAAACATCAAAAACTAAGGTCTTTTGAATCTGGAAGATTTAAATGTACGAGACAACGTCAAATTACACATAATAAAATATCTAAGCGTTAAAATAAAATATGAATACTAAAGTTATAACAAATAAAGAAGAGATGTTAAATGGTTTTTCCATTCATGAAATTGGAGATGATCATCTTTTTACAGGACTTGAAACTCCTATGAAAAAAGACGCTTTTAAGCTCTCAGACCAAGAAAAGAAAACTAAGATTGCATTATTATTTGAGGAAATCATGGATGTTATGGGTTTAGACCTTACTGATGATTCTTTGAAAGGAACACCTGAACGTGTTGCTAAAATGTATATTGATGAAATTTTTTCAGGCTTAAACCCTGAAAATAAACCTAAAATTGCGTTATTTGATAACAAGTACCAATATAATCAGATGTTGGTAGAAAAAGATATTACATT
>JAQXCA010000034.1 GCA_029252105.1 Flavobacteriaceae bacterium
AGTTACCGCATGCAAACACAATTTACAGATGTTTCTCAATTTGCAAGTGGCTTAGTACTTAATAACTATAACTCGTTATTTTCGGGATCTCCTGATTTGCAAAGCGCACTATCGCATAATTTGAGCTTGTTTTACTATAGTTTTAATATGTTTAATTATACCAACGTATTTGCAACTATTAATTATAATAAAAGTATTGACAACATCAGAACAGTATCTGAGTTTGTGCCTGGAAGTGTGATTCGTGTATCAACGCCATTTAACTCTAGTTTTGCCGACGAAAGCCTCACAGCAAGTGGGCGTTTTCAACGTACTTTCGGTAAGTTACGCGCTTCCGTTAGAGCGAATTTTAATTATTCTAAATTTAATCAATTTGTTCAAAACAAACAATCCATTAACGAGCGTTTTTCCCAGACTTACAGAGCACAATTGCGTACAAACTTTAGAACAGCGCCTAACGTCGATCTGAGTTATAAATACTCCATTCAGGATAATAACTTGGGGGCTAACGCCACTAAATTTTTTACAAAAAGTCCCTCTATAGAAGTGGATGCATTAATTTTAAAAACATTTACGTTTAAAACTGATTTTTCTTATAACGATTTTAGTGATGAAGACCGTACGATTAACACCTATGAGTTTTGGAATGCGTCCTTGTCGTATAGAAAGGATGAAGATGCCAAATTTGAATACGAGATCAAAGCGACAAACCTTTTAGATACCCGTTCTCAAAATCAAAGTAGTTCCTCTAATATTTCGGTAAGCGCTACAGAATATTTCATACAACCTCGGTATGTGACTTTCCGAGTCCGTTATGAACTGTAAACAACATTAAATTAAGGGATAAAAATTAAAAAAACCCGACTGTGGGTCGGGCTTTTACTAACTAACTTAAATAATTCCCACTGAAAGAATTATGGGATAAATTAATTAAACAATTAATTGATTTTCTAACGTTAATGTCATGTCTTTTTCTTTTAATACGTCTTTCTTAATGTCGTGCTCCTCTGTATATGCGCTTTCAATATTGATTTCAAATCCTAAGAGTCTCGCATGTGTAATAAAAGTTGATAAATTGTCTTTTCCCCACTGATTACAAATGGCAATTTTAGTGCCATCACGTAATATAATAGGATCCTCTATATAATAGTTTTGTTCATTTTTTTTGTCAATATCAGCCAATTTTTTAATAACCCCTTTGCCGCCTTGTAAGTCATCAAACCAAACTTTTTGTAACACGCTAAACCCTAGATTAGATTTATAAATATAATTTTCTATGGTTTTTTGAACTAGCCGAGCTCTGCTTTTGTTTTTTACAATACCTTCAGCAGAATAGTTTGTATAATTTCTTTCCATTTTATTTAGCTTGATTATTTCTAGTGTTCATTTCTTAAAAACAACAAACACTAAAACTTAGCAATGCTAAATTAAACTAAATAAATTAAAATTTTAGCCCAACTTAAGCCCATAACTAATATTTTTCTTATTTTTGAATTTATGAAGGATGTGATTAAGGAATTAAAGCAAGAAGTTAATCAAAAGTTGGGTTTTGAAATTCGTCGCCAATCCGACGTGCGATACCTTCATCAAAGCATAGTTTTAGAAAATAATTTTAGTATTGGCTTTAATACCTTACGTCGTTTTTTTGGGTTTTTACCTGAAAGAGCGCCACAACTCCAAACGCTGGAAGTACTTTCGCAATTTTTGGGCTTTAGGTCCTACTCAGATTTTTTAAATTATGTTAACAAAGATCAAAACTGGTTTCACTGGACTTTCGTGAACGATTTTGAAAATTTGGATTCAATTACTACTTCGCAAATACAACAATTAATCGCCCTAAAACCACATCCCGATTATGTCTTATTTTTAAGTCATATTATAAAAGTGTTTATTCGTAGAAATCGAATCGATTTGTTGAAAATCATATTTTCAAACCCAAAAATTCATTTTGATATCAACTCCCAATTGAGTGAAGTTGGCAAATTAGCATACGCAGTTGGAGGACTTTTAAGAACACTGTCTAAAAGTAATTATACGAAGTTTGAAGTTTTGCTTTCTGACACCTATGTTTTTAAAACGCATATTTTAGATTTCCATGTAGATTACACGCATTTTCAGGGCTATTATGGGTATCTAAATTCAGCAAGACTATTGTATGACACGCGACCAGATCACCAAATTTTCGTTACTCTGATAAAAAATTACCACCTTTTTTTAGCTGGAAAATCAACTTTTGAAGTTTACGAACCTAACGTTTCAAAACTTAAGATGTTTTCTGTACTACACGGGCGTTTGTTAGCGTATCAGTTGTTAATACAGCATTTTAAACACGAACTCCCTTTGGATACAATGCTGGTCACGATTTTAAAAAAAGGAGAACAATATCAAAAGCTTTTATTTTACATAGAAATATTTCCAGTGCTTTTGTTCGCCAAACAAATGGATTTTTTAGAGATGATTTTTGAGCGTTATCAAACCGAGCTTTTCGACATCTCTGGTTGGCGTACTTATACTTCCCATAACATTTATTTGATAGCCAATGTGTTGTTGAAAATAAAGACTCATGATTATAAAGACGCTTTATATAGTTTGAATCAAATCAATTTAAATGTGAGCACATCCAATTCGTATTACCATTATTTAAAATTGTTTTACAGCATCGCAGCATATCAATTAGAAAAACACACAACAAATCGTCCAGATGCCCTGATAGCATTACAAAAAGAGTATCTATCTCTGGTTAAAAAAACGGGTTTCAAGCGCTTTACTTTAACCTTATTAAAAAATTATTAAGTCTGTATGGAATATTTGATTTTATCATCATTGTTTTTTGCATTTAACAATGTATTATGGAAGTGGGTTGTAGAAGATTATTTACCGTTACAAGTGATTGTCAAACGTTCAATGATTACAAGTATAATCGGGATTAGTGTTTTGGTTTTATTTCGAGAGAGTTTTATCTTCTATCCCACCCTTAGTGAATTACTCTTTGTCAATTTAACATGTATCATTGGAGCCTTTGGCTTAGTTTTTATGATATACGCTTTAAAAGAAAGCACCCTTAATAATTTTATTCATTACAGTTTACTGGGGAGCATTGGCACGGCATCTTACCTTTATTTTATTGAAAACATAATCCCTCAAAATTTTGTTTTAGGAATTCTTTTTATTGTCATGGGTTTTTGTGTTTTTTTATGGAATCAACGACATAATTCTAAAGTCATTCAGTTTTCTACCCATCGCTATTTGGTCCTAATGACACTTTGTTTTTCTGTTTCGGGAATCATGCAATGGTATAATTTAAAAACGTATGATGTCGTTTTTCTTATGGTTCATCAAGAAATTGAGGTTTTGATTATTGCAGGAATTACAATACGTTATTTGAAGCAGCCAACCTTATCCTTTTTTAAACGCGATTACGTCTTGTTGATGGCACCCGTTGTGGTGGTTGCAATTGTTGCTGGTATGCATGGTTTAAAAATGACCAATCCTTTTATATCAAGTATTACTAGCTTAACAACTCCTATACTTACAATGGTTCTAGCCGTGCTCTTACTAAAAGAGCATTTTAAATGGTATTATGTGAGTTCTATGACTTTGGTGATATTTGGCGTTTGGATGCTGAGTTAACGCATTTTTAAATTCCAAAAGCGTCTTTAATCCCCTCTACATAATCCAGTTTTTCCCACGTAAACAATTCAACATCTAATGTTAAGCTTTCGCCATTCGGTTGATGAAACGTTTTAGTTACTGTTTTAGGTTCACGACCCATATGCCCATAAGCAGCGGTTTCGCTATAAATTGGACTGCGGAGTTTTAAACGTTTTTCGATAGCTGCTGGTCGTAAATCAAATAATGTTGCGATTTTATCAGCGATTTCACCATCTGTCAAATTAAAAGGACTTGTGCCATAAGTATCCACAAAAACACCCATAGGTTCTGCAACGCCAATGGCATAACTCACTTGGACTAAGACTTCAGAACAAAGCCCCGCAGCAACCATGTTTTTTGCAATGTGACGTGTGGCATAAGCGGCACTGCGATCTACCTTACTTGGGTCTTTTCCAGAAAATGCACCACCACCGTGAGCGCCTTTCCCGCCATAAGTATCAACGATGATTTTTCGTCCTGTAAGACCTGTATCGCCGTGGGGTCCTCCAATCACAAATTTTCCAGTTGGGTTGATGTGATACGTGATTTTGTCATTAAACAAACGCTGAATATGCACAGGAAGTTTAGCGACCACTCTTGGAATTAATTTTGTCTTTAGATCCTCACGAATTTTTGCTAACATGGCAGTCTCTTCATCAAAATCATCATGTTGAGTAGAAATCACAATCGCATCAATTCGATTAGGCGTATTATCGTCATCATATTCAATAGTCACCTGACTTTTAGAATCGGGTCTTATATAAGAAATATCTGTGCCTTCACGACGCATGGCTGCAAGTTCAATCAATATACGATGCGACAAATCTAATGCTAAAGGCATATAATTTTCGGTTTCATCAGTAGCATAGCCAAACATCATTCCTTGATCGCCAGCACCTTGTTCTTCTTCACTTCCTCTATCAACCCCTCTATTAATGTCTTCGGACTGTTCGTGAATTGCTGAAAGCACACCACAAGAATTACCATCAAACATGTATTCTCCTTTGGTGTACCCAATTTTATTTATGGTATCGCGTGCAATTTTTTGTACATCTAAATAGGTTTTAGATTTAACCTCGCCCGCAAGGATAACTTGACCCGTAGTTACAAGTGTTTCACAAGCCACTTTTGAATCGGTATCAAAAGCTAAAAAATGATCGATTAAGGCATCACTAATTTGATCTGCAACCTTATCTGGATGCCCTTCTGAAACGCTTTCGGATGTAAATAAATAACTCATAAATAGTGTTTTATGAGAACAAAAATTGAATTGCAGAGCTAGTGGAGTAGGGTTTACTGCTTTAGCTTTTTTTTAATGAGGTTGCAATCAGATCAAATTTGTCCTCTTATTCATCGGCAAATCTACTAAATATAGAACTAATAAAAAAACTTTATATATAATGGTTTTTCTCGAGTAATTTATTTCGTTTACTTTTACAAACTAAATAAATTTAATGTATCGTCTACTTGTTTGGGGTTTTATAGTTTCTTTTTTTGTGGGGTCTTCCCAAACAAAGTCCAGTAGTACGTTTTTAGATGTTAACTACTTTAGAGGTAGTATTCCGATTCATAATGTTGATATTTTACACCTTGTTCAAGGACACCCTGAAGGAGTTGTTATTGGTTGGAACCACCGAACTGATGGAAAAAAAGAGTGGGAGCAACGCTATAATTACCCAGATTACGGAGCCTCTTTTATGTTTCAAGATTTAAAAAATGAAGTGCTCGGCAATACGTTTGGATTCTATGGACATTTTAATTTTTACTTTCTCAAACGCCGTCTTATGTTACGTGTAGGCCAAGGTATTGTAGTCGCCACAAACCCTTATGATAAAACTTCAAACCCCAAAAACATTGCTTTTGGATCGAAACTATTAGCCAGTCCCTATTTGATGTTAAACTATAAAAAACCTAATATATTAGGTCCTATCGGAATCCAGTCTGGCGTAGTTTTATCACATGCTTCAAATGGGAATTTTAGTGCGCCAAACACAAGTGTCAATACAATTGCCCTTAATATCGGTATGAATTATGATTTAGATACTAAAAAAATCCTCTTCGAGGAACCAAAAGAAATGCTAGAAGTTTCCAAAGCCTTAAAATATAACGTTGTGTTTCGATCAGGACTCAACCAAACAGATGTTGTCGGGACTCAACACTACCCATTTTATTCGCTTGCAGCTTATGTAGATAAACGTTTAAACTATTTTAGTGGATTTCAATTAGGCGTGGAAGCGTTTGTTTCATATGCCTTAAAAGAAGAAATTAACTATCGAAGTATTGCTTACCCTAATGAGCACTCAAACCCTAATGCCGATTTTAAACGTATTGGCAGTTTTTTAGGCTATGAATTGTTTATAAATCAATGGTCTATTACTTCTCAAGTTGGATATTATCTGTATTATCCTTATGATTTTGAAGGTCGAATTTATAATCGACTTGGATTAAAATATTATTTTAATGAAAAAGTATTTGGAGTATTCTCTGTGAAGTCTCATTTTGCCAAAGCAGAATCACTTGAATTTGGAATAGGAATACGATTATAACATGAAGCACTTATTTTACATACTATTTATAGTCACATTTTTTTCTTGCGATAGTGAAGAGGGTTGGGGATGTATCCAAACTTCAGGGGCATCTGTAGTTGATGAATTGACGGTTGAACCTTTTGATAAAATCCTGGTTAATAGAGCCATCAAATTGGTCATTAGACAAGGAGAAGCGTATAGCGTTGAAATTCAAACAGCTCAAAATTTGCGCGCCGGGATTGAAGTAAGTGTCGTTGATAATCAGCTCCAATTAACAGATCACAACAGTTGTAATTTTGTAAGAGATTATGGACTTACTAAAATTAGTGTGACAACGCCTACTTTGAAAGAAATTAGAAGTAGCACACAGTATTTGACATCGTCTGATGGGCCTTTGAATTTTGAAAACCTTACACTTCTTAGTGAGAATTATAATTCGGATTATTTAAGTACTGGAGATTTTAGAATGACTATAAACACACAAACACTTAGAGTGGTGGCTAATAATTTATCTGCGTTCACTATTTCGGGGTCTGTTGAAAACCTTAGTATTGGTTTTTATGCTGGATTGTGCCAATTTAATGGTGCCGAATTAAGTGCACAAAACGTCACCATCTTTCAAAGAAGTAGCCATGATATCACTGTAAACCCACTACAATCCTTAAAAGGTGAAATCCGAAGTGTTGGTAACGTGATTAGTATTCATAGACCTCCTACAGTCGATGTTCAAGAATATTACACAGGTCAATTATTGTTTTTAGATTAAACTAAACCACACATTTTAAGCGTATTCTGTAGAATCACCGCCGTAAACACCTAAATTAATTCTCTAAAAAGAGGCGTTTAAAATATAGTTTAACGAATTCAGGCCTCTTTTTGTTCAATTATCTATATTTTTTGAAGTTAATTCATAAAAAAAAGTATTTTAATTTTAATTTGGAGAAAAAATATATATTTTAGCTTTCATTATAAAAACGATGACAACAATAAATTATATTTTTTATAGCTTTTATTATTTCTTTTTTAGAAAAGAGATCGAGGCCCTGTGTATATAATTTATCAAAATAAATTTTAAATATAAGTCTCGATGTAAACATCGGGATTTTTTTTTATGACAAAAAAAATCGCCATACAAGGAATTAAAGGATCGTTCCATCACATTGTTTCTCAAACCTATTTTGATGAAACTGTTGAGGTGCAGCCCTACCTTTCATTTGGTGAAGTGGTGCAAAGTCTGATATCTAAAACCTCTGATGTGGCTATTATGGCGTTAGAGAATTCAATTGCAGGCTCTATTATTCCTAATTATGCGCATATTGATGATCAAGATTTACATATTACAGGGGAATATTTTTTAGAGATTCAACACAATTTGATGGCACTTAAAGGACAGTCTATTGCGGATATAAACGAAGTGTTTTCACATCCAATGGCATTGCTGCAGTGTAAAGAATTTTTCAAGCAGTATCCCCATATAAAACTTATAGAAGATACCGATACGGCTGAGGTTGCTCAACGCATTTCAAAAAGTCAACTTCAAGGCGTTGCAGCCATTGCAAGTTTGCAAGCAGCTCAACTATTTGAGCTGAATATTCTTGCGGAAAGCATTCAAACCATCAAGCATAATGAAACCCGATTTGTTATTGTGGAACGCCAGCAAATCAAACAAGATTCAACTCTAATCAATAAAGCGTCTGTGAAATTCCTATTAGATCATAAACGTGGAAGTTTAGCCGCAATGCTAAATGTAATGAGTGATTGCAATTTGAATTTAACAAAAATCCAATCGCTACCAAAAATTGATACCCCTTGGAAGTATGCCTTTTTTGTAGACATCACTTTTGAAGACTTTTCTGATTATGAAAAAGGGAAAGCTATTATGAAAATCATGGCCGAAGAATTTAAAATATTAGGAGAATATAAAAATGCAAAAAAATAATGGTTACTGCCAGTCGTTTACATACCGTTGAAGAATACTACTTTTCTAAAAAATTAAGAGAGGTCAATGCATTGAAAGCTGCAGGTGCACCTATTATTAATTTAGGAATTGGCAGTCCAGATTTGGCGCCACCAAAAGCCGTTATCACAGCAATTACGGCGAGTTTGAGTGATGCCACTGCCCATAAATACCAAAGCTATCAAGGATTGCCAGCGCTTCGGTCTGCGATGGCCAGTTTTTACCAAACACATTACAATATAACGCTCAATTCGGATAATCAAGTTTTACCACTGATTGGAAGTAAAGAAGGGATTATGCATATTTCAATGGCGTATCTCAATGAAGGCGATGCGGTTTTAATACCAAATCCAGGCTATCCAACATATACGTCTGTGACAAAATTAGTAGGTGCAACTCCAGTATTTTATGACTTAAACGCGGCTTCCAATTGGCAGCCAGATTTAGCCGCTTTGGAAGCACTAGATTTGTCTAAGGTCAAAATTATGTGGGTCAATTATCCACATATGCCAACAGGAACTTTAGGCGATAAAAACACCTTAAAAGCGTTGGTTGATTTTGCGAAAAAACATAGTATTCTTCTCATTAATGACAATCCCTACAGTTTCATTTTAAACGATCAACCGTTCAGTATTTTTAACATTGACGGCGCTGAAGATGTGTGTTTAGAGCTGAACTCTTTGAGTAAGACTTTTAACATGGCAGGTTGGAGAGTTGGGATGTTAACGGGCGCTGCAGAACATTTAAGTAATGTTATTAAAGTTAAAAGCAATATGGATTCAGGTATGTTTTACGGAATTCAAAAAGGCGCTATTGAAGCTCTAACAAGCTCTAAAAACTGGTTTAACGACTTAAATAAAATATATTCTGAACGCCGAGAATTGGTTTGGAAACTTGCCACGGCACTCAACTGTACATTTCAAACCTCCACTTCAGGCATGTTTGTATGGGCCAAATTACCAGTGGGACTAAGCTCGGAAGTATTTATAGACCATATATTACAAAAGCATCACATCTTTGTTGCACCAGGAACCATTTTTGGTAGCAATGGCGAAGGCTACATTCGATTTTCCTTATGTGCGCCAAAAGAACACATTGAATCTGCAATACAACGCATCTTATGAAACAGGTCACAATCATAGGTGTTGGATTAATAGGTGGGAGTTTTGCTTTGGATTTAAAGCAGCACCTCCCTGGAGTTAGTATTTCTGGAATTGATCAAAATGAGGCGCACTTAAAAGACGCTTTAAAGCTGGGAATTATAGATCAAGTTGGAGCGTTTAACCAATTGATAAATGCGGATCTTGTCGTTTTGTCAATCCCCGTAAATGCCGCTATTCGCGTATTGCCTGAAATTTTAGATTTGATAGCCGATCATACAGTGGTTATTGATATGGGCTCGACTAAAGATGGCATCTGTAACGCCGTAGCGACGCATCCACGACGCGCCAATTTTCTAGCCACACACCCCATTGCAGGAACTGAATTCTCTGGACCTTCAGCAGCGATGAAAGGCTTGTTTAAAAATAAAACAAACATCATTTGTGAGCTTGATAGTACTTTGCCACATCTGAGTGAAGCGGTACTCACACTTTTTAAAACACTAGAGATGCACCTTCGTTTTATGCCTGCTAAAGCCCATGACAAACACATTGCATATGTGTCACATTTGTCACACATCAGCGCTTTTATGTTAGGAAAAACAGTAATTGACAAAGAAAAAAACGAACGCGATATTTTTGACATGGCTGGCAGTGGATTCGAATCTACGGTACGACTTGCTAAAAGTTCGCCAGACATGTGGACCCCTATTTTTGAACAAAATAAAACTAATGTTATCGAAACGTTGACCGAATACATTCAAAACTTAAATCAGTTTAAAGCCTATATGGAGCAAGACGATTTTGAAGCGGTATACAATGAAATGAAAAACACAAATCACATCAAACAAATATTAAAAGGAATTGCTTAATAATAACAAAAAATGGAAAACAAAAAAGAACTAGGAAATTGGTTAAATGAATTAAATCTAAACCACCCTTTGGTAATCGCTGGGCCTTGTAGTGCCGAGACTGAAGAACAAGTATTACGAATTGCTCACGAGCTTAAAGACACCGATGTAAGCTATTACCGTGCAGGAATTTGGAAACCCAGAACACGTCCAGGAAATTTTGA
>JAQXCA010000058.1 GCA_029252105.1 Flavobacteriaceae bacterium
AGGCTTTGGAACGGTTCAAACGATCGAGGCTGTTGTGTCAGAACAACAACTAAGTTCTCCAGCTATCATTGTGATTGGGGACGTCGTTTCCAACAGGGTTCAATTGGACTCCATTTCAAAAGAAGTACAAATCGATTCTTTAATACACCACTAATGGAAACTAGAAACAATTTGTACCCTATTTTTCTAAAAGCAAAGGCACTTCATGTCCTCATTATTGGGGGTGGAAATGTGGCAGAAGAGAAATTACATTTCTTATTAAAATCGAGTCCAGATGCAAAAGTGACGATTGTATCTCCAATGTTTAGAGAAGGCACATTGGCTTTAGCTAAATCTTTTGATGTTGAGTTAATTCACGACACCTACAACGATTCCTATTTAAAAGGTAAGCACTTGGTGATTGCAACTACAGACGTTCCGGACGTAAATGTTGCCGTTTATAACGATTACAAAGCCCGTCATATTCTAGTCAATGTTGCCGACAACCCGCCTTATTGTGATTTTTATATGGGAGGCATTGTCACCAAAGGTCATGTTAAAATAGCCATTTCAACCAACGGTCAATCGCCCACCACAGCCAAACGATTGCGTCAATTTTTTGAAGACGTCATCCCTGAAAACGTGGATGATTTGGTTCAAAATCTGAACGAATTCAGAAAAACAATCAAAGGAGATTTTGAGCAGAAAGTTCAAACACTTAACGAATTTACAAAAGGATTAATTAGTAAAAAAAATAGAGAATGATTCAAACAGATATTTTAATAATAGGCGCTGGGCCCACGGGACTTTTTACCGTTTTTGAAGCTGGACTACTAAAAATGAGATGTCATATTATAGATGCACTTCCGCAAGCGGGTGGGCAGTGTTCAGAACTATATCCCAAAAAACCCATTTATGATATCCCTGGATTTCCAGAGATATTAGCAGGAGATCTGACCGAAAACTTAGTTGAGCAAGGCAAGCAATTTGAACCTGGCTTTACGCTTGGAGAGCGTGCAGATACCATTGAAAAACTTGAAGATGGTAGTTTTATTGTTACCACCAATAAAGGTACAAAACATGCCGCACCAATTATCGCTATTGCAGGGGGTTTAGGTTCTTTTGAACCTCGCAAACCAGACCTTGAAAACCTTGATTTTTATGAAAATAAAGGCTTAAATTATTTCATTAAAGACCCAGAAGTGTATCGTGATAAGCGTGTTGTCATTTCTGGAGGTGGCGATTCAGCTTTAGATTGGAGCATTTTTTTAACCGACGTTGCCAAAGAGGTCACCTTGATTCACCGTCGAAATGAATTTAGAGGTGCTTTGGATTCTTTAGAAAAAGTACAAGCCCTAACAGCCTCAGGAAAAATTAATCTTATCACCCCAGCAGTAGTTACCAAAATTGGTGGGGAAGATAAAATCGAACATGTGGTTGTTACTAAAGATGGCGAAGAAACCTTAATCGAAACCGATTGTTTTATTCCATTATTTGGACTGTCTCCAAAACTGGGTCCTATTGGAAATTGGGGTCTTGAAATTGAAAAAAACGCCATTAAAGTAGACACGTTTGATTATCAAACAAACATCCCAGGAATTTTTGCAATTGGAGATGTTAATACCTATCCAGGAAAATTAAAACTCATTCTTTGCGGATTTCATGAAGCAACCCTCATGTGTCAAGCGGCATATAAAATACTTAATCCAGGTAAACGATTGGTCTTAAAATACACCACAGTAAGTGGAATTGATGGGTTTGATGGCAGTCGAAAAGAAGCACCAAAAGCGGTTGTAAAAGCACTAGCATAACGTATTTAAATTAACTCAATTTAGGATGTCAAACATTTATAACGAATTACAAAAACGAATCTTGATTTTAGATGGTGCCATGGGTACTATGCTCCAAGACTACAATTTTTCTGAAGACGATTATAGAGGTGAGCGTTTTAAAGATTATCCAACACCTCTAAAAGGGAATAATGATTTGTTGAGTTTAACACAACCGGATGCTATTGCCGAAATTCATAGGAAATATTTTGAAGCTGGTGCAGACATTGTGGAAACCAATACGTTTTCTGGCACCACCATTGCCATGGCAGATTATGCCATGGAGAATTTAGTTTACGAGTTAAATTATGAATCTGCCAAAATAGCCAAACGCATCGCCGATGAGTTTACGAAATCCCAACCCCATAAACCACGTTTTGTAGCGGGGAGTATTGGTCCAACAAATAAAACAGCAAGTTTATCACCCGATGTAAATCGGCCTGAATACCGCGCCATTACATTTGATGAATTACGTAGTGCCTACAAACTCCAAGTAGAAGCCCTTATGGATGGAGGAGTTGATATACTATTGGTAGAAACCATCTTTGATACGCTAAACGCCAAGGCCGCCCTATTTGCGATTGAAGAAGTAAAAGAAGAGCGAAATTCAGAGATTCCGATCATGGTTTCGGGGACGATTACCGATGCTTCAGGACGAACGCTTTCAGGGCAAACGGTGGAAGCCTTTTTAGCGTCCGTATCACATATCCCACTTCTAAGTGTTGGATTTAATTGTGCTTTGGGGGCCGAACAGCTAAAACCGTATTTACAACGACTTTCTAATAAAACCAACTTTCATACGTCGGCGCATCCCAATGCTGGATTGCCAAATGCCTTTGGAGAATATGATGAAACTCCAGAAGAAATGACGGCCTATATTGAAGTCTATTTTAAAGACAATTTGATAAATGTCATTGGAGGCTGTTGCGGCACAAACCCGGCGCATATTAAAGCCATTTATAAGGCCTCTCAAAATCATAAACCACGTCAATTAAAAGCGAACTAATAATGGAGAGTGACTGTAAAAAATACCTGACCCTTTCTGGTTTAGAACCCTTGGTGGTGACTCCAGAGTCCAATTTTGTAAACGTTGGTGAACGTACCAATGTGACAGGGTCAAGAAAATTTTTGAGGTTAATCAAAGAAGAAAAATATGAAGAAGCCTTATCGGTTGCTAGAGATCAAGTCGATGGAGGTGCACAGATTATCGATGTCAATATGGACGAAGGGATGTTGGACGGCGTTCATGCAATGACCACCTTTTTGAACCTTATTGCCTCAGAACCCGATATTTCCAGAGTGCCCATTATGATTGACAGCTCTAAATGGGAAATCATTGAAGCTGGACTAAAAGTTGTGCAAGGCAAATGTGTTGTGAATTCGATAAGTCTTAAAGAAGGCGAGCAAGAATTTATTCGTCAAGCAAAATTAATCCTTCGTTACGGTGCCGCAGTAATTGTGATGGCATTTGATGAAACAGGACAAGCGGACACCTATCAACGCCGAATAGATATTTGTAAGCGCTCATATGATATCTTAGTTGAAGTTGTTAAATTTCCACCACAAGACATTATTTTTGATCCCAACATATTTCCCGTTGCCACTGGGATGGACGAACACCGAAAAAATGCATTAGACTTTTTTCAAGCTACCAAATGGATTCGCACCAACTTGCCTTATGCCAATGTTTCTGGAGGCGTAAGTAATGTTTCGTTTTCATTTCGCGGAAATAATATAGTCCGTGAGGCCATCAACTCAGCCTTTTTGTTTCATGCCATAAAAAATGGAATGAATATCGGAATTGTAAATCCAACCATGCTTGAGATTTATGATGAAATTCCTGACGCGCTATTGACCTGTGTGGAGGATGTTTTATTTGATCGTAAAGATGATGCAACCGAACGTCTTTTGGATTTGGCAGAAACCTTAAAAGGACAAAAAAATGATGTTGAAGTTGCAGTTTTAGAATGGCGAAATAAATCATTGCAAGAACGTATTTCCTATGGTTTAGTCAAAGGGATTGATGCTTTTATTGTGGAAGATGTAGAAGAAGCACGCGTATTAGCCCAGAAACCTATTGAGGTTATAGAAGGCAATTTAATGATCGGTATGAATGTGGTTGGTGATTTATTTGGAAGCGGTAAAATGTTTCTACCACAAGTGGTCAAATCTGCTCGCGTGATGAAACGTGCTGTAGCGTATCTACAGCCGTTTATTGAGGCCGAAAAAGACGGAAAAGTCGAATATGCGGGTAAAATATTAATGGCTACAGTTAAAGGCGATGTACATGATATTGGAAAAAATATTGTGAGCGTTGTTTTAGGCTGTAATAACTATGAGATTGTAGATTTGGGTGTAATGGTTCCACCCGAAAAAATTATTGAAACGGCCATTAAAGAGCAAGTTGATATTATTGGGCTCAGCGGACTAATAACGCCGTCCTTAGATGAAATGGTTTATGTATCAAAAGAAATGGAAAAAACGGAACTCAGCATTCCGTTAATGATTGGTGGCGCTACAACCTCTAAAGCCCATGCAGCAGTGAAGATTGCGCCTCATTATAGCCATACAGTTATTCATGTCAATGATGCCTCGAGAGCTGTGACTGTCGTAGGCGATTTACTAAAAAAAGACAATCAACAACTCCTTAGTGATTTAAGAACGTCATACGATGTATTTAGAGAGCAGTTTTTAAGCAGAACGAAGCAAAAGGAATATATTTCTATTGAAGAAGCGCGCTCTAAAAAATATAAAATTCAATGGGATCAAACGAGTATTATAAAACCCAAAAAATTAGGAATTCAAGTGATTCAAGACTTTGACATCACCAAGTTGGAAGAGTTTATTGACTGGAGTCCATTTTTTAGGAGTTGGGATCTTCATGGGAAATATCCTAATATATTAACAGATGAGGTTGTTGGAAGTCAAGCTACCGAATTGTTTAAAGATGCTCAAGAACTGTTGCAACGTATTTTTTTAGAGAAATTATTGGGTGCTAAAGCCATTTTTGGATTGTTTCCTGCCAATATGATTAATGATGATGACATCGAAATTTATGACGAAAACGGAAACACACAGCAGACTTTTTTAACCCTGCGTCAGCAACTCAAAAAACGTGCGGAAGTTCCCAATATCGCACTGTCGGATTTTATTGCACCTAAATCCTCAGGGCAAATAGATTATATGGGTTGTTTTTGTGTGAGTACAGGGTTTGGAACTAAAGCACTTGCCGAAGCTTTTGAGGCAGATAATGACGATTATAATTCCATTATGATCAAAGCATTAGCAGACCGATTGGCAGAGGCTTTTGCGGAATATTTGCATAAAGAAGTGCGAATCAATCATTGGGGATATGCTGCCGATGAAGACCTTTCCAATACCGATTTAATTAAAGAAACATATAAAGGGATTCGTCCTGCACCTGGCTATCCTGCCTGTCCAGATCATTTGGAAAAACAAACGATTTGGAAACTTTTGGACGTCAAAAAACAGATAGGCGTGGAGCTGACCGAAAGTTTAGCGATGTGGCCTGCTGCGAGTGTGAGTGGTTATTATTTTGGAAACGCTGAAGCCAAGTATTTTGGCTTGGGAAAAATCACAGAAGACCAATTGATTGACTATTCAAAACGAAGAACTATAAGTATTGAAGATGCACGAAAATGGTTAAACCCAAACTTAGCAAACTAAAAAAACGCATTATGAAAGTTACAGATCATTTAAAAAAGGCCAACGGAAAAACATTGTTTTCATTTGAAATTATTCCCCCTAAAAAAGGAAAAAACATTCAAGAGCTATACAATAATATCGATCCGTTGATAGAATTTAATCCGCCCTTTATTGATGTGACAACATCTAGAGAGGAGTATATTTATATTGAGAAAAAGGGATTATTTGATCGAAAAATCACGAGAATGCGCCCAGGAACTTTGGGGATTTGTGCTGCCATTAAACACAAATATGAGGTAGACACTATTCCGCATGTGCTTTGTGGGGGATTTACCAAAGAAGAAACAGAATACTTGTTGGTGGACTGTCACTATTTAGGGATTGATAATGTGATGGCGCTTCGAGGAGATACGATGTCACATCAAAAATATTTTGAACCGACCAAAGGCGGGCATAATTATGCGTCTGACTTGGTGCAACAGGTTAATGAATTAAATAAAGGGAATTATTTACACGATGTTATCGAAGTCGATAATAAACCAGATTTTTGTATTGGAGTTGCTGGATACCCCGAAAAACATATTGAATCGCCATCACTACATTCAGATTTATTACGGTTAAAACAGAAAGTAGACGCCGGTGCCGATTACGTGGTTACTCAAATGTTTTTTGACAATCAACGTTATATTGAATTTGTTACCAAGGCACGAGAAATGGGAATTACCGTTCCAATTATCCCAGGAATCAAGCCATTAGCCATTGAAAAGCATTTGCAATTATTACCTCAAGTCTTTAAAATTGATTTACCACAAGCGCTCATAAAAGAAGTGAATAAATGTGATTCAAGCGCACAAATTCGTCAGGTAGGTGTGGAGTGGGCGATTCAGCAATCTAAAGAATTATTGGACTTTGGCGTACCAGTATTGCATTATTATTCCATGGGTAAAAGCGATAATATCAAAGCCATTGCTTCTGAACTATTTTAAATGTTAGTCGTTTATAAAATAGTTTAACACCTCTTTTTTAAGTTTCGAAACAGAGAATAGATTTATTTAACGTATCTCTAAGAAAGAATACATTTTATATGTGTAATTTTGAATTTCAATTAGAACTGTTTGAAGAAAATTGAAATCATAAAAAAACCAATCACTTATGAGATGGAGCTTTTCGAAAAGAAATTTCGATTATCCATGTCAAGCCGAGTGGCACTTCTAAACCGCATTACGCATTATATCGTAAATCGGAAGGGGAAACAGATGCGTCCTATGTTTGTGTTTTTAACGGCTAAAATGATTTCTAATGGAGAGGTTAGCGAACGCACTTATAGAGGAGCATCCGTATTGGAGTTGATTCATACCGCTACTTTGGTGCATGATGATGTGGTAGATGAAAGCGACCGTCGTCGTGGTTTTTTCTCCATAAATGCACTTTGGAAAAACAAGATTGCAGTTTTGGTAGGCGATTTTTTATTGTCTAAAGGACTGTTGTTATGCATTGATAATAACGATTTTGATCTCTTAAAAATAATATCTGTAGCTGTTCGTGAAATGAGCGAAGGTGAATTGTTACAAATAGAAAAAGCCAGAAATCTAAACATTACAGAAGCTATTTATTACGAAATCATTCGTCAAAAAACAGCCACGCTCATCGCCGCTTGTTGTAGTTTAGGTGCGGCTTCTGTGAAGCCTCTTTCTGAAGAGGTGGAAACGATGCGTAAGTTTGGAGAACTTATAGGAATGGCTTTTCAAATTAAAGATGATTTGTTTGATTATGGCACTCAGCAAATTGGGAAGCCTACAGGAATTGATATTAAAGAGCAAAAAATGACGCTTCCATTAATATATGTTCTAAACCACTGCTCAAAAAAAGATAAAAGTTGGCTAATTAATTCTGTTAAAAATCACAATAAAGATTCTAAACGTGTTAAAGAAGTAATCGCTTTTGTAAAAGACAATGGCGGCTTAGACTATGCAGTTTCAAAAATGAAAGCCTTTCAAGAGCAAGCACTAAAATTACTAGACTCGTTTCCAGAATCCTCCTACAAAAAATCTCTGATTTTGATGGTTAATTATGTCATCGAGCGAAACAAGTAAGGCGTATTATAACGGTAAAAATTGTAAGGCAGAACTTTCAATATCATAGCCATAAGCCCTCCACGATGATCCAATGTTTTCATATTTCCAAACTATTTCTTTTTCAGGAGTTACTTCCCACATCCCAAAATCACCTTCACAGATGAGGGTATTTCCATTAGCTAATCTGTCAGCACCTGAAATTTTGCCATTGTGTAGTTCGTCATCGATAAAACTCCAAACAATTGTTGGTTCATTGTTAGTGTTAGGGAGTAATAAAAAAGGGTCAGGAAACATCATTTCATAAACTGTAGATTCTGCAGATTGATTAGGTCCATAATTTCCAAAAATCAACATATTACCTTCTCCTGGAACGCCATTTTCTAATAAATTAGGAAAGTGGTTGTTGTAAAAAGTTCGGGTACCCGAAGCGTTATTATATGCACTTGGATTTCCAAAACGATATAGTAAATCACCTCCTTTATTATAGTTTCCGCCTAATGTACTACTCGCTTCATTAGTTGTTGTGCTGTGATCGATAACCCATACTTCACTAAAAAAATTGACACTTATATATATAAGGTTTTTGGTTGCGTCGTAGTCAATCCCATTAGCGTGCATGAAGTCTCCGTCAGGCTTTAAATTATAGTTGATATTGATGCGTTGTGGTTGGTTTGCTATCGAACCAAAATTAAGCGCATTAGTGTCATAATCTTGAACAATATGATCCCAACTTCGCCATACCCATTCAATTTGATTTGTAGTTGGATTGACTTCCACTAATTTTTCTATATATATGTTTGAGTCAAAATTAACTCCAGCAGCTTGTGCTTCTACAACATCAATTTCTTCCCATACTAAAAACAATACATTTCCATTTGGCAACAGTTCAACATCATGGTGTCCGATATCATTTCCATTGGTGTAATCGTAGCTCCATTCTTCTTTTCCAGTTGTATCAAAAATTTTAACAACGCCGCCGAAACCTCCAAAACTAAAAACAGGATCAGACCTTTTAAACATTCCAATGCTTCTTCCGTCTTCTAACAGTTCAAAGTCGTTTCCAAGTTTTGTTTCAAAATTCCATTCATGAACAGTATTTCCTTTTTTATCTACCAAAATAGATGTAGAGCCTCCGTTGTTAACAAGTAAACTTAAGTTGTTATGAATTTTTTCGGAAGTGTATACCTTTATATTATCAGTTAAAACTACTTCGGGGTCGGTTTCTATTGGTTCATTTTCGCAACCAAAACTGATAAAAACAAGTAGGATTGTAATTATTATATTATAGGGCATATTCCAAAAATAACATTTTTTTTCGTAATATATCTAACATAAATCATGTATTTTTATAAGCCAATATTTTTTTAATTAATAAAGGTATTTAATTTGATATCAAAATCCACCATAGATCAAGTATTTGACACTGCCCGTGTAGAGGAAGTGATTGGCGATTTTGTACAATTAAAAAAATCGGGAAGTAATTTTAAAGGGCTAAGCCCTTTTAGCGAAGAACGCACACCTAGTTTTATGGTGTCTCCTGTGAAACAAATTTGGAAAGATTTTTCGACAGGTAAAGGGGGGACTTCTGTTTCATTTCTTATGGAGCATGAGCACTTCACTTATCCAGAAGCCATAAAATATTTAGCACGAAAATATAATATTGAAGTCGAGGAAACGGTACAATCGGATTCCGATAAAGAAGCTGCAGGGGAACGCGAAAGCATGTACTTAGTTAGTGAGTTTGCGCGTACGTATTATCAAAATACACTGCTTAAAACGGATGCTGGAAAAGCGATTGGTCTAAGTTATTTTAAAGAGCGCGGATTTACGGACGAGACTATTAAAAGCTTTCAGTTGGGCTATTCAACCGATGCGTGGAGTGGATTGACGGATACGGCACTAAAAAAAGGGTATAAACTAAAATACTTAGAAAGTACCGGCTTGTCTATTGTTAAGGAAACCAAACAGTTTGACCGTTTTAAAGGTCGTGTCATGTTTCCCATTCACAGTATGTCTGGACGTGTGCTTGGTTTTGGAGGTCGAATTTTAGCTAAAAACGAAAAAGCTGCCAAATATCTCAATTCTCCAGAGAGTGAGATTTATCATAAAAGTAAAGTGTTGTATGGAATTTACTATGCCAAACAAACGATCGCTAAAGAAGATAATTGTTATTTGGTTGAAGGCTATACCGATGTGATTCAGTTTCATCAAAAAGGGATTAAAAACGTGGTCTCTTCTTCAGGAACCGCATTAACCCCTGATCAGATTCGATTAATCAATCGATTGACTAAAAATATAACAGTATTATTTGATGGTGATCCTGCAGGAATTAGGGCAGCACTTCGGGGTATTGATTTGATTTTGGAGCAAGGCATGAATGTGAAAATTTGCACCTTTCCAGAAGGCGAAGATCCCGATAGTTTTGCTAAACAAAATACACTCGAAGAATTACAAACGTATCTCAAAGAAAATGCAAAGGATTTTATTGCTTATAAAGCGTCTTTGCTTATGGAAGAAGCGCAAAATGATCCAGTTGCCAAAGCCAATTTGATTCGGGATATGGTGACCAGTATTTCAAAAGTGACAGATAATATTCAACGCGAAATTTATGTGCGGGAATGTTCACGTATTATGGATATTAGCGAAGAAGTGCTTTTTAGTACACTGGCACAAATGGGTAAAAAAGCACAGAATGATGCCAATAAATCTTATAACCAAAAACAAAAAGCTTTTGATGTTGTTAAATCCACAGCAGCGCCAATAAAAGTTGATATTCAATACGAGTTAGAGCAGAAAATCATTGAAATATTATTATTGTATGGCAGCCGAAAAGAAGCCTTCGAAGATTTAATACTAAAAGAAAATGAGAAAGGGGCTCTTGAATTAGAACCAGTCATCCACGAAGTCAAAGTTTTCGAGAAAATATTTTTAGATTTACAAGAAGATGAAATGCAGTTTACTAATGAAAACTTTAAGACGCTTTATTACACAATTATTGACAGTTTAAATCAGACTGAAGACTTTGTGATTGAGTCTTTTGTGAATCATTTAGATCCTATACTGGCATCTGATGTTACTAATATTTTGATGAACGAAGAGCGTCATAATCTTCATAACTGGGAAAAAAATAATATTTTTCCAAAACAAAAAGATGTGAGTATTGCGCAATTGGTAAGCGAAACAATTCTGACACTTCGTTGCTATCTAATTGATCGAAAAGTAGACGAAATTAAGCAAGATACTCAAGACGAAGTTGACCATAGAGCCCTTTTAGAGGATGTGTTGAATTATTCTAATTTAAAAATGTTGTTGTCTAGAAAATTGAGTCGTGTTTTGTAGTCTTATTTTTTTTGACGTCCATGGTCAATCAATTCTACAAGATTTGAGACATTTAATTTTTTCATCAAGCGTAATTTATAGGTGCTCACAGTTTTTTCATTGATGCCCAATTGATTTGCAATGTCTTTATTTCTTTTTCCCGATGAAATGAGTTTTAAAACTTCAACTTCACGTGTTGAAAGTTTCTCGTATAGATTCATGGTTCCTATGCTGTCTTTTTCAAAAGTAAGGGTCTCTGCAAGTTCTTTGCTGACATAAATACCTCCTTTGAAAACCTTTAAGATGGCTTTTTTTATAGTGGAGGTGGTCACTGTTTTAGATAAATATCCTGAAGCCCCTGCTTTGATCGCGCTGATCGCATAAATATCTTCCGGATGTGTGCTAAAAATAATAACACTTACATTGTTAAATTCTTTTTTGATCGAACGCAGCAATGTGATGCCATTGATGTCAGGAAGGTCTATCGGCATAAGAACGATGTC
The DNA here is from genome assembly GCA_029252105.1 of Flavobacteriaceae bacterium. Lineage (GTDB taxonomy): Bacteria > Bacteroidota > Bacteroidia > Flavobacteriales > Flavobacteriaceae > Hel1-33-131. Next base: position 11,371 of record JAQXCA010000058.1, read on the forward strand.
TGTATTGGACTTTTTGAGATAGTCTAAAAGTTGCTTTGCAGAGGTTGTAGTGTTTACAATTTTAATATTTGTCGAGTTTTCAAACAGCATACGAATCCCATAACTTACAATGGGTTGATGATCTGCAACGAGGACTCGAATCATTAGAGTTTAGTGTTTTAAATTTTCAGAAATTTCACATACTGGAATGGGGTTCATTTTGTGTTTGTTTGCGGAATTATAGCGCAAATAAATTTCAATAACAGTACGTTCTCTGCCTTCAAAATCGTCAGCTGTCCCCCCCTTTTCAATGGCATTCATAGCCCATTCTAATTCGGGATAAGAAGCTCCAATTTGATCTTCATCACTTCTAGAGTCTCCAAACAAACCGTCACTAGGCGCAGCCGTCAAGATGCTTTCAGGGACTTCTAAAGCCGTTCCTAAATCGTAAACTTCTGACTTTAATAAATCTGCAATCGGGCTGAGATCTACACCACCATCTCCATATTTTGTATAAAATCCAACACCAAAATCTTCTACCTTATTTCCAGTTCCTGCAACTAACCGCCCTAAAAGTCCTGCGTAGTAATAGAGAGAAGTCATTCGTAGCCGTGCTCTAGAATTTGCTAATGCCATATCTACGGTAGTTGTACTGCCATCTAAATTTATTTCGGATTTAAAACGTTCAAAAACAGAAGTTAAATCAACCCGTATTGAGCTTACATTAGGAAACCTTTTTTTTAGTTGTTCGATGTGTTCTTGCGCTCTTGAAACATGGCTTTCTGCTTGGTGAATAGGCATTTCTAAACAGAGCACTTCCAGTCCTGTCAGTGCACAAAGTGTTGAGGTCACTGCAGAATCAACCCCTCCAGACACACCAATCACAAATCCGCTTACTTTTGCGTTTTCGGCATAAGTCTTTAGCCATTCAACAATGTGGGTTATCACAGGATTTGTTTTCATATAGTCAATTTTTAATCGCCTTACAAAAGTAAACTATTCTGTATAAATTATTTTACCTAAATCAAACATTATGAATAAAATTTTAATTCAATTGTTTTAGAATTCAGTAACTTAGACCTTATAAAAATTAACCAATTAGATATTTTAAGGTCTGTCCTTATAAATAGTTATTATGAAGCAGTTGAGAGGTAAAAATATTTACAGCTTATTAGTATTACTATGTTTTCAGTTAAGTTATGCTCAATTGAGTCGCACACATTATATTCCACCAATTAGTGCTGCCGATAATTCAAACGCAACGCCTCAAAATCAATACTTACATATATCAACTCCAAGTGTAACGCCAGTAAGTGTAACGTTGACGGAAATTGGCGGAACTGTTTCTGTTCTTTCGGCTTCAAATGCAAACCCTATTGAAATTTTGATTGGATCAGGATCGAACACCTCTTTTATTGCAGATGTGAGTACAACAGGGGCAAAACATTCAAACAAAGGCTATTCCATTCAGGCTGACAAACCAGTTTATGTTTCTGTACGTTTAATTGCTGGAGCAGGTCAAGCTCAAGCCGGGTCTTTAGTTTCAAAAGGTCTCTCAGGTCTCGGTACAATTTTCAGAATTGGAACGTTTACAAATCAAAAAACATTTACATCAGCTACAACAGATTATCTGAATTTTGTTTCTGTTATGGCGACTGAAAACAATACTCAAGTTGATTTCTCCGATTTAGCACCTGGAACTATTGTCGAGAACAGCACTCCACTATCTGTTGTTTTAGATTATGGCGAGACTTATGTGATTGCATTAGATCCAGCAGTTGTCTCAGCAAATAGAGATGGTTTGGTTGGTGCCCTTGTAAGTGCTTCCAAACCTATAGTAGTCAACTGTGGCTCTTCAAACGGTAGTAACTCTACAGGAAATGGGCGAGATTTTGGAATTGACCAAATTGCGCCTTTTGAAACTATACTTATTGATGGGCAAACGTACAGCGAATATATATTTGTGAGAGCCAACGGATACGACGACATAGAGCGTCCTTTGATTGTAGCGCATTTAGATAACACAGCAGTATATGTAAATGGAGACGATACAACAGGAACCTTGGTCGCCACATTGTCTGCAGGCGAATATATCAGTATAGCGGGGTCATATTTTAGCACCCAATCAAGCTCTAGTTCAAACCCAGGAGGTAATATGTATGTTTGGACCTCTAAAACAGCCTTTGCCTATCAGGGAATTGGAGGTTCGAGTAGCGAAGCTAATCAAGAATTATTTTTTGTACCTCCTCTGAACTGTAAGACCCCAAAAACAATAAATAATATCCCGCTTATTCAAAATACAGGTAGTGGTAGTGCCGTTTTTTCAGGTGGAATAACAATTGTTACCGAAGTTGGGGCCTCTGTTTTGGTTAATGGTGCCGCAATAACTGTTAGCCCTCAACAAGTTAAAAACTCTACTTTCGAAACCTATTTAATAAGTGGTCTGACGGGAAATGTAAGCGTGTCTTCAGACAAACAAATTTATGTATCTTATTACGGCGCCAATGGTGCTGCTGCTTTGGGAGGGTTTTATTCTGGATTCATCTTCAAGCCAGAAATTACACCAAAGGCGCTTACTATGGTAGTGTCCGAGCTCTGCATTCCTAACATTGAGCTTAACATTAGTAGTTTAGAAACTTTTGATTCCTATCAATGGTTCTATAATGGTGTAGCTATCCCAGGAGCTAACGCTGAAACTTGGACTCCAAATACACCAGGTTTTTATCAATTACAAGGCATTATTACGAACTGTGATACCGTTTTGTCAGACAACATTCC
>JAQXCA010000090.1 GCA_029252105.1 Flavobacteriaceae bacterium
TTATCAATTTTAAGTGCTAAAAGTTCATTTTCAAAACGAGTTATGTCGGATGTTGCAGAAGGTAATGTTAGGGCGTAAGCAAAATCGCCAACCGTATTTTTAAAACGTGCTAATGCTAACGAATCTGATGAAGAAGGATTCGAGAACGCATCTGTATTAGTTGTCAATTCTGCTGCTTTCGTAGCTGCTTCGCTTGCTAATTGTTCTTGCTTAGCTTCTTCTTGTGCCGCAAGTTGTTCTGGCGTCGGTTGATTTTGCCATAACATATACAGTAAAATACCTCCTATGAGCAAAAACCCAATAATTGAATTTATGTCTAATTTTTTTTCTTCCATTTCTTTTAAATTATAAATGACATAACTACCGAATGGTTGATGTCAAATCAATGAGTCTTATTTTTTTGTTTTGTATTTTAAAGCCGCTTTTATAAATGCCAAAAACAACGGGTGTGGATTGGCCACTGTACTTTTATATTCAGGATGGTATTGTACCCCGATAAACCAAGGATGAGAAGGAATTTCAATAATTTCAACAAGTCCAGTTTCTGGATTGAAACCCGAAGCGATCATCCCAGCAGATTCAAGCTGTAATTTGAAGTCGTTATTAAACTCATAACGGTGGCGGTGACGCTCCATTATGGAAGTTGTATTGTAAATCGATGCGATCTTGGTATCTTTAGCTAGGTCACATTTCCAAGCCCCTAAACGCATGGTCCCCCCTTTTTCAGTGATTTTTTTCTGAGCTTCCATAATATCAATTACAGGATGTGGCGTTGAAGCATCCATTTCAGATGAATTTGCTTCAGCTAAACCTAAAATATTTCTCGAAAATTCAATCACGGCCATTTGCATCCCTAAACAGATCCCAAAAAATGGAATGTGCTGTTCTCTCACATACCGAATGGCTTCGATCTTCCCTTCAATTCCTCGTTCTCCAAACCCAGGCGCTACCAATACTCCATCTAAATGGGCTAGTTTGGTGGCGATATTTTCTGGCTTGAGGTATTCGGAATGTATAGACTCTACTTTAACTTTAACTTCGTTAGCTGCACCAGCGTGGGTAAAGGCTTCTAAGATGGATTTGTAAGAATCTTGAAGTTCGACATACTTTCCTATTAATCCTATAACGACTTCGCTTTTAGGGTTTTTATGTTTTGCTAAAAAGTTGTTCCAAGACGTTAAATCTGGAGTATGGTATTCTAGTTTTAATTGTTCTAAGACGACTTTATCCAAGCCTTCTTCCAACATTAAATTGGGAACATCATAAATTGTAGACGCATCAATAGATTCGATGACTGCTTCTCTTTTAACATTACAAAAACGAGCCAATTTAGTACGAATACTGTCACTTAGTTTATGTTCTGTTCTACACACCAATATGTCCGCTTGCACACCACTTTCCATCAATGTTTTCACACTGTGTTGCGTGGGTTTAGTTTTTAACTCCCCTGCTGCAGAGAGGTATGGAATTAAGGTTAAATGAATAACAAGTGCATTTTCAGAACCCATTTCCCATTTTAATTGTCGTACGGCTTCCACATACGGTAAAGATTCTATATCTCCGACAGTACCCCCAATTTCTGTAATAACGATATCATAGTCTCCAGATTTCCCTAAAATCTGAACACGATGTTTAATTTCGTCGGTAATATGAGGAATGACTTGTACGGTTTTACCCAAAAACTCACCACGACGTTCTTTATCAATGACACTTTGATAAATACGACCTGTAGTTACATTGTTTGCTTGAGAAGTTGGGACATTTAGAAAACGTTCATAGTGTCCTAAATCCAAATCAGTTTCTGCGCCATCATCAGTCACATAGCATTCACCATGTTCATAGGGATTTAATGTTCCAGGGTCAATATTAATATATGGATCTAATTTTTGAATTGTTGCGCGGTAACCTTGGGCTTGAAGCAATTTTGCTAAAGATGCAGCAATAATTCCTTTACCTAACGAAGAACTTACGCCTCCAGTAACAAAAATATATTTCGTAGTAGTGTTTGTCATTATGCGTTGTTAAACGCGAACAAATCTACAAATAAGTATTGAAACTTTAAGTATTATTCAAAGATGTTTATGAACAGCTAACATAAAACACAAAAAGCACCTAAAAGGTGCTTTTTGTAACATTTTAAATTTAATTATTTAACGGCTACTAACTCAACATCAAAAATCAAGTTCGCATTTGGAGGAATCACTCCACCAGCGCCTTGGGCTCCATAGCCTAAATGGCTTGGAATTACAAAACGAGCCTTGTCACCTTCACTTAAAAGTGCAACGCCTTCATCCCACCCTGAAATTACTTGACCAGTTCCTAAAGCAAATTCAATAGGTTCTTTTCTTTTGTATGAGGAATCAAATACAGTTCCATCAGACAACTGCCCTTTATAATGTACAGAAACTGTAGCCCCTTTTGTAGGTTGTGCTCCACTCCCCTTTTGAAGAATTTGGTAACGCAATCCGCTATCCGTTTTTTCGAAGCCTGCGGCAATTTTATCTAGTTCAGCTTCTACAGCTGCTTTTTGTTTAGCACGATTTTTCTCTCTTAAACCTTCGAAAGTTCTAAAAGCTTCCACAGCCTGAAATGCTTCAGCATTAGCACCAACTGCTATAATTTCTAAAGTGTCCAAAACATCGCCTTGCGCAATAGTGTCTACTATATTTTGACCTTCAATAACATTTCCAAAAACCGTATGTTTTCCATCTAACCAATCGGTTGGAATATGAGTGATGAAAAATTGACTTCCGTTAGTACCAGGTCCAGCATTTGCCATAGATAGAATCCCAGGCTTATCATGTTTTAAATCCGGATGAAATTCATCTTCAAACTTATAACCAGGATTTCCTGTTCCTGTGCCTTGTGGGCAGCCCCCTTGAATCATAAAATCGGGAATGACTCTATGGAATTTTAAGCCGTTATAGTAGGGATCACCTTGATTTTTTACAGAGTTCTCTAAGTTTCCTTGTGCTAAGGCAACGAAATTACCAACAGTACCAGGTGTTTTTTCAAATTCTAAATTTACTAAAATGTCACCTTTAGAGGTGTTGAATTTTGCGTATAAGCCGTCAGTCATGTGTCTATATTTATTGTTTTTTTACAGCTGCAAATATAAGAAGGAATTATAAACAAAAAAGCTTCCTGAATAGTTTTGTGGAAAATGCGCTTAATTAGCGACTTCACTTATAAATTTTAAGCGGTAAATACGTAATTCTTGATCGTCATATTCCCCATCAAATTCTTCGATAGCTGCTTCTATATCATCCGTTTCAGATTCCATAAAGTAGTCATGAATTTCTTCTTGTTGGTCTTCATCAAATAATTCATCAACCCAATAATTTATATTTAATTTTGTACCCGAAAACACAATGGCTTCCAATTCTCTAACAAAATCAGTCATTGTCATACCTTTGGCAGAAGAAATATCATCAAATGGTAGTTTTCTATCTATATTTTGGATTATATATAGTTTTAATGAAGAGTTTAACCCTGTAGATTTAATAATCATATCCTCCATACGTTCTACCTCATTCTCATCAACATAGCGCTTTATAAGAGATACAAAGTCTTTTCCATAACGCTTGGCCTTCCCTTCTCCTACACCATGAATATTATATAATTCTTCGATTGTAATTGGATATTTAAGCGCCATATCTTCAAGAGATGGATCTTGAAAAATCACAAACGGCGGAACGCCTAGTTTTTTAGCATTTGATTTACGAAGATCTTTTAACATCCGCATCAGCGCCGCATCCACAACACTTGAAGTATTATTATAATTTCTAGTCGTTTGTTCATGATATGTGTGGTCCTCAGTCATCATAAATGAGCTTGGATTCTCTATAAATTCGCGGCCTTTAGTCGTCAGTTTTAATACGCCATAAGTTTCAATGTCTTTGCGCATGAAACCAGCTACTAGAACCTGTCTAATAAGTGCCATCCAATACAAAACGTCATTATCAACCCCTTTACCAAAAAAGGGTTGTTCGTTTGTGCGGTGCGACTTTATAAGCGCATTTTCAAATCCTATGATAACATTAACAAGATCTTTACTTTTATATTTTTCGTGAGTTTCTGATACTGTATCAAGTAATAATTTTACTTGATCTTCAGCTTCCGATTGTGGTTTCGGGTTTCGCACATTGTCGTCCATGTTTCCGCCATCGCCCGTGTCGTTATCAAATGCTTCCCCAAAATAATGTAAAATAAATTTACGACGTGACATTGATGTTTCCGCCATAGCGACTACTTCTTGAAGTAATGCAAATCCAATTTCCTGTTCGGCAACAGGTTTACCAGACATGAATTTTTCAAGTTTTTCGATATCTTTATATGCATAATACGCCAAACAGTGGCCTTCGCCACCATCACGACCAGCACGACCAGTTTCTTGGTAATAACTTTCGATACTTTTTGGAATATCGTGATGTATAACAAAACGGACATCTGGTTTATCAATTCCCATTCCAAAGGCAATTGTGGCCACGACAACGTCTGTGTCTTCCATCAAAAACATGTCTTGATGTTTGGAACGTGTTTTGGCATCTAAACCTGCATGGTAGGGCACAGCTTTGATACCATTGACCTGAAGAATTTGTGATAAGCCTTCGACGCGTTTTCTGCTCAAACAATAAATAATTCCAGACTTACCTTCATTTTGTTTTACAAATCTTATGATGTCATTATCAACTTGATCGGTTTTTGGCAGTATTTCATAAAACAAGTTTGGTCTATTAAAAGAGGCTTTAAATGTTTGAGAATCTGTTGTTCCTAAATTTTTCAAAACATCTTCTTGCACTTTTGGAGTTGCTGTGGCTGTAAGTCCTATAATAGGAATATTATCTCCGATCTGAGTGATAATATATTTTAAGTTTCTATATTCTGGTCTAAAATCGTGTCCCCATTCACTGATACAATGGGCCTCATCCACGGCCATAAATGAAATCGTTTGATCTTTTAAAAACTCAATATTTTCAGCTTTAGAAAGAGATTCAGGAGCAACATAGAGAAGCTTTGTAATTCCAGCCTCAATATCTGATTTCACTTGTTTAACTTCTGTTTTATTTAAAGAGGAATTCAAAACATGTGCAATGCCTTCATGATTAGAAATACCTCTAATAGCATCCACTTGATTCTTCATGAGTGCTATTAATGGAGACACCACAATAGCTGTGCCGTCTTGCATCAATGCAGGTAATTGATAACAAAGCGATTTTCCACCACCTGTAGGCATAATGGCAAAAGTGTTTTTCTTTTCTAAAAGGCTAACAATAACTTGTTCTTGTAACCCTTTAAATTTATCAAACCCAAAAAAGGTTTTAAGTGCCTTGTGTAATTCTATAGTCGAAATACTCATTTATGATTTATTTCTTGTCTTTTGTTAAAAAAAAATGGTTAATTGAACGATAATCGTAATAAAAACAAAAACAGTCCTATTTTTTTTGTTTTTTTGTATCGCGAATTAAAGATAGATATATTTAAATAAGTACACAACCAAAATATAAAAAAATTGAATTCAAAAAATCCTATAGTATTATTAGCAAAAGAAACTATTGCTATTGAAAGTTTAGCAATTTCTCAACTTGCAGATTTTATTGACGACTCATTTGCAGACGCTGTAGAATTGATCTATAAATCTAAAGGTCGTGTCATTATAACTGGTATTGGAAAAAGTGCCATAATTGCCAATAAAATTGTAGCGACCCTAAATTCTACGGGTACACCATCTGTTTTCATGCATGCTGCAGACGCCATACATGGCGATTTAGGACTCATTCTTAACGATGATATTGTCATTTGTATTTCTAAAAGTGGGAATACTCCAGAAATAAAAGTCTTGATCCCGTTTTTAAAAAATGCTGGCAATACACTTATAGCCATAACAGGAAATCAAAAATCAACTTTAGCAGATCAAGCTGATTTTGTATTTAATTCATATGTCGAAAAAGAAGCTTGTCCCAACAACTTAGCACCAACAACAAGCACTACCGCACAACTGGTTATTGGAGATGCCTTGGCCGTTTGCCTATTAGAAAGTCGTGGGTTTTCTAAAAACGATTTTGCAAAATACCATCCTGGAGGTGCATTGGGAAAAAAATTGTTTTTAAAAGTTCGTGATTTATTAGTGCTTAATGAAAAACCGAAAGTAAAACCTAATGCTAGCATCCAAAAAGTAATTATAGAAATTTCAGAAAAACGTCTAGGCGTGACCGCAGTTACAGCAAATCAAAAAATTGAAGGGATTATTACTGATGGTGATTTAAGACGAATGCTCGCGAAAACAAACGACTTTTCTAAGCTGTATGCAAAAGATATCATGACCCTAAATCCAAAATCGATTTCAATTGATGCGATGGCCATTGAAGCCATGGAACTCATGGATACGCATGGGATTTCTCAACTTGTTGTTGAAGATAATGGGAATTATGCAGGAATAATTCATATTCATGATTTGATTAAAGAAGGAATTATCTAGTTATGGGCGCACAAAAAGAAATGTCTTTTCTAGACCATCTTGAAGAATTAAGATGGCATATTATCCGAGCTTTAGGAGCCGTTATGATTGCAGCTACAGCAGCTTTTTTAGCCAAAGGGTTTTTATTTGATATTCTTATTTTTGGCCCTTCAAAAGCCGATTTCTTTACCTATGAATTTCTCTGTAATGCTTCAAAATTATTAGGCTTTGAGAGTTTTTGTGATACCAATTTTGATTTTGAAGTTCAAAGTCGGACCATGGCGGGACAGTTTTCTGCACATATTTGGACGTCTATTACTTTTGGATTGATTGTTGCATTTCCATATGTATTGTATGAATTCTGGAAATTTATCAGCCCTGGACTTTACAGCAAAGAAAAAAACAGCTCAAGAGGATTTATTTTTATCTCCTCTATATTATTTTTTATTGGGGTTTTATTTGGGTACTACATTGTTTGTCCGCTTTCTATTAACTTCTTAGGAACCTATTCTGTAGCGGATCAGGTGCATAACGATTTTGATTTAAATTCTTATATAGGACTCATACGAGCATCCACATTAGCGTCTGGATTTATTTTTGAGCTTCCTATTATTATTTATTTTTTGACTAAAATAGGACTGGTTACTCCTGAATTTCTACGGAAAAACAGAAAGTATGCCTTAGTTATTGTATTAATCTTTGCTGCTATTATTACCCCACCCGATATTGCAAGTCAAGTTATCGTGGCGATCCCCGTATTGATCTTATATCAAGTCAGCATACTGATCTCAAAACTAGTATTACGAAACCAAAAAAGAAAAGAAAAAAATGGCTAACGACGTCGAAGAATTTAACGCGTATCGCAAGAAAATGAATACCAAAATTCTAGCAGAAAATAATACCGTGATCAAACGTATCTTTAATTTGGATACGAATGCTTTTCAGGAAGGTGCCTTAAACACCGAAACAAAAGAATTGTTAGGTCTTGTGGCTTCTGCAGTTTTACGTTGTGACGATTGTGTTCGTTACCATCTAGAAAAATGCCATGAAGAAGGGTTGAGTAGAGAACAAATTTCGGAAGCATTGAGTATTGCAACCCTCGTTGGAGGCACCATTGTTATCCCTCATTTAAGACGGGCGTATGAATATTTAGATGTTCTAGAAGCTTAGTTAAATAATATATAAAGTATCCAGAGTTGATGAATAGTAGGATTCATTTTACTATTTTTAAAATTCTTTAAGAAAACACATGAAATTAAGAGTCGAAAATTTAATGAAGTCCTATAATGGACGAAAAGTTGTGAAAGATGTTTCACTTGAAGTCAATCAAGGCGAAATTGTTGGACTGCTTGGCCCAAATGGTGCTGGAAAAACAACCTCTTTTTATATGGCGGTTGGTTTGATTAAACCCAACGGTGGTGCCATTTTTTTAGATGATAAAGAAATCACGTCTTACCCAATGTACAAAAGAGCGCAAAGCGGCATTGGATACTTAGCACAAGAGGCATCCGTCTTTCGAAAACTAAGTATTGAAGACAATATTTTGAGTGTGCTTCAAATGACAAAGTTGTCTAAGAAAGAACAAGTTGATAAAATGGAATCCTTAATTGATGAATTTAGCTTGGGACACATCAGAACCAACAGAGGTGATTTACTTTCTGGAGGCGAACGACGCCGTACTGAAATTGCACGTGCCCTAGCCACCGATCCTAGTTTTATTTTACTCGATGAACCTTTTGCAGGAGTTGACCCTGTAGCCGTGGAAGACATTCAACGTATTATAGCACGACTCACAAAGAAAAATATCGGCATCTTAATTACCGATCACAACGTACAAGAAACCTTAGCCATTACAGACCGTACTTATTTAATGTTTGAAGGGAGTATTCTTAAGGCAGGAAAACCCGAAGTCCTTGCCAGTGACGAAATGGTTCGTAAAGTCTATCTCGGGCAAAATTTTGAATTGCGTAAGAAAAAATTAGAATTTTAAATTCTTAAGCCGGTTTTAAAAACGGTTTTAAAATTAGTTTACATAGACGTACTACTAAGAGGGTTATTAGCCCTACGATAAGCCCAAAGATTAAATCTCTAGAAATCCCTGGTAAAGTTTCTAAAAGGTGATGTAAAGCGTCTACATTATGAATAAATATACCGCCAGAAACCAATAAAAGCGCTACAGTACCAACAACTGATAAGACTTTAATCACAATGGGAAGCGCATTCACTAATGCAACGCCGCTATAATTTAGAAGGGTTTTGTGACCTTTACTCATTTGAATCAGCTTCAATCCAAAATCATCCATTCGCACAATAAGGGCTACAATCCCATAAACTCCAACCGTTGCAAGGATGGAAATAATAGTCACTACCCCTATTTGAATGGCTAACGACTGGTCCATAACCGTTCCTAAAGCGATGATGATAATCTCTATTGATAAAATAAAATCTGTTAGAATCGCAGATTTCACTTTCTTTTTCTCTAGCGCTAAAAGAACAGATTTAGATACCACTTCAGTAGATGAATCTACAGATTTAAGTTTATGTGGAACGCAATATTCATAAATTTTTTCTACGCCTTCATAGGCTAAATAAAGACCTCCTAAAATCAATATCACTTTAATTGCTGAAGGTAAAAAAGCGCTAAGTAAAAACGCAACTGGTAAAATAATCAGTTTATTAATGATAGACCCTTTTGTAATCGCCCATAATACAGGGAGTTCTCTAGACGACACAAAACCAGATGCTTTTTCGGCATTGACTGCTAAATCATCCCCGAGGATTCCCGCAGTTTTTTTAGCGGATAGTTTACTCATGGTAAGGACATCGTCCATTAAGACTGAAATATCATCGAGTAATGCAAAAAAGCCTGAAGCCATAGAACTAGTTTATTTAATAATTATTTAGAACCGAAAGACAAAAGGATGTAGATTAAAATTATTAACGGAATCCCAACAAACTGAAAAGTAGCAAGGAGCGCTACAGATAAAATAATCAATAGGTATCTAATCGCATTAGTTTTAAAGTCCCATGTTTTAAATTTTAAAGCGATCAATTTAATAGGTGCATTTAATAAATAACAACTCACAATTGTGAGTCCCATTAGGAACCAAGGATTTAAAATAATTTCATTTAAAGCAGTGCTATTTTGATATTCTAAAATTAACGGCAAAGCTATAATAAGAAGAGTGTTGGCAGGGGTTGGCAAGCCAATAAAGGCATCGGTTTGATTGGTTGAAATATTGAATTTCGCAAGACGGTAAGCGGAAGCTAAGGTGACTAATAACCCAAAATAAGGGAGTAAATTTGTGGGGTTCCAAGAAAATTGCGTGGCTAAACCAAATAAATGAAATAGCACCAAACCTGGTACTAAACCGCTTGTAACCATGTCCGCCAAAGAATCAAGTTGAAGCCCGAGCTCACTTTGTACCTTTAATTTTCGAGCCAAGAGCCCATCAAAAAAATCAAAGAAAATACCGAGACACACAAAAAAAGCGGTCAACTTCATATTACCTTCTAAGGCAAAAATGACAGCCACACATCCAGAGAATAAATTTAATAATGTAAAAAAATTAGGAATATAAGATTTCACTAGTAATTG
>JAQXCA010000087.1 GCA_029252105.1 Flavobacteriaceae bacterium
AAAGGTCCGCCTTGATTTCCTGGAAAAATAGCAGAATCCAATAACGACGACATCATACGTACTTTTCCAGATTTTAATTTGATTCCAAAAGGATTTTCAAAATCTTTCCCCATCATAATGAGTCCCCCTCGTGGGCCTCTTAAAGTTTTGTGCGTTGTAGTAGTTACTATATGACAATGTGGTAAAGGATCATTTAAAATTCCTTTTGCGATCAGTCCAGAAGGATGGGAAATATCAGCTAATAAAATTGCACCTACACTATCAGCAATCACTCTAAAACGTTCAAAATCGATATCTCTTGAATATGCAGAAGCGCCAGCGATAATTAATTTAGGTTGTTCTTTAGTGGCAATCTCTTGAATTTTATCATAATTCAAAACTCCAGTTTCTTTTTCAACACCATAAAAAACGGGATCGTATAAACGTCCAGAAAAATTAACTGGTGAACCGTGTGTTAAATGTCCTCCATGAGAAAGATCAAAACCTAAAATTTTATCCCCTACATTTAAACATGCATGAAAAACGGCGGTATTGGCTTGACTTCCAGAGTGTGGCTGAACATTTGCCCAGGCCGCTCCAAACAATGTTTTGGCGCGATCAATAGCAATAAGCTCTACTTCATCGACCACTTCACAGCCTCCATAGTATCGCTTTCCAGGATAACCTTCAGCATATTTGTTGGTCAGTACAGAACCCGTAGCTTCCATTACTTGTTCGCTTGTGAAATTCTCAGAAGCGATCAACTCAATGCCATTGATTTGACGTTCTTTTTCAGCTTCGATTAATTCAAAAATTTGTTTGTCGCGTTGCATGTATAATTTATTCAAATGGTTATGGATGCAAAATTAAGGATAAGATTGGTTTAAATTCATAAAAAAATAATAATTTGAAATACTATTTATTAAACAGTCATTAACATTTTATAAATCGGGTTTTTGTACTGAATTACAACAACTCTTAGGGGCATTATTAAAAGCTCAGAAATACATTGGTTTTGACTCAAAATCAAGAATATTTCTACTCTAAAATCAATAATCTGCAAAATTCTCACTATTTTTTTTTTTTACCTTTAGATTTGATACTTTTGAATGTTAATAAAAGATACTAATGCTACATTCAATTAATACTACGAAATTATCATCTATGGAGTCCTTCCAAATGAATTCAATTTTTGTAATAATTACAATGATTATTAGTACCCTTTTGGGTTTTTTTATTATATAAAAACTCGTCCCCTCATAATATTGTTTGTAGTAAAACAATAATTCCATTAAAAAATAAAAAAAATAGAATGAAAGTTTTAAAGTTTGGAGGAACATCTGTAGGTTCTTCAAAAAATATATCTAAAGTTATAAAAATAGTAAAGGAAGAATCAGCTTCTGAAAACATAGTGGTTGTCGTTTCTGCTGTTGGAGGAATTACAGATAAATTGCTCGTGGCTGCTGATAAAGCTATTAACAAAGACCAAAGTTATAAACAAGACTTTGAGGCACTTCGTTTAAAGCATATCGAAGTTATTGATGGTTTGTTGAGTGGCGAAGTACATGAAGCCACTACTGATATTGTTTTAGAACATTTGTCACGACTTGAAAAACTGTTGGACGGTGTGTATTTAATCAATGAATTATCTCCAAAAACCACCGACAAACTCCTTAGTTTTGGAGAGTTGATTTCTTCGTTAATCATTTATGAGGCCATGAAATCTAAAGGACTTAATGTGCAATTAAAAAATTCTCAAAACTTAATTGTTACGGATTCAAATTTCACTAATGCAGCTGTGAATTTTGAAGAAACCAACTCTAACATCACGACGTATTTTGAGAGTAACCAAAAAATGGTCACTATTTTACCTGGGTTTATATCAAAATCTGAACAGGATGAAATTACGACGCTTGGTCGCGGAGGATCGGATTATACTGCGGCTATTATTGCAGCAGCACTACATGCAAGTGTTCTGCAAATATGGACAGATGTAAGCGGTATGTTTACCTCTAATCCAAAAATGGTAAAACACGCGAAACCTATCGCTAAGTTATCGTATTTGGAAGCTATCGAATTATCACACTTTGGTGCTAAAGTATTGTACCCACCAACAGTACAGCCCGTACTTAGAAAAAATATTCCCTTACTCATTAAGAATACCTTAGCTCCTGAAGATGCAGGAACGTTAATTACTAAAGTTGTCGAAAACGGTTCTGAGTTTCCTATAAAAGGAATTAGTAACATTAACAATGTATCTTTGCTCACACTTCAAGGCAATGGAATGGTAGGGATTCCAGGGTTTTCTAAACGGTTGTTTGAAACCTTAGCACATTCCAAAATAAATGTTATCATTATTACACAAGCGTCTTCTGAGCATTCTATTTGTATAGGCGTTTCAGATTCAGATGCATTAGCTGCAAAAGCAGTAATTGATAAAGAATTTGAAAATGAAATTTCTTTATTTAAAATTGATCCCTTGGTTATTGAGCCTAACTTATCTATTGTTGCTGTTGTAGGTGATAAAATGAAAAGTCATCAGGGAATTAGCGGAAAAATGTTTAGTACATTGGGTAAAAACAATGTTAATATTAGAGTTATTGCACAGGGTGCTTCGGAACGAAATATTTCAGCTGTAATTTCAGAAACTGATGTTAAGAAAGCTCTAAATTGTTTACATGAACAGTTTTTTGAAGAACAAACAAAGCAAGTAAACTTGTTTATTGCGGGTGTTGGAAATGTAGGTAAATCATTAATTGATCAAATCAATCAACAAAAAAAATACATAAAATCTACATTAAAAATTAAAATTAAAGTCATAGCACTTTCTAATTCTAAAACCATGGTGTTTGACGAAAATGGATTAGATGTATCTAACTGGGGAACAGTCTTAAAAAATGGTCAACCCACAGAACCTATGGCCTTTTTTGAAGCGGCTAAACATTTGAACCTTAGAAACTCAATTTTTATAGACATCACAGCTAACGAAGCTATCGCTAATACCTATGCGCACTATTTAAAACACAGTATTGCTGTAGTTGCTTGTAATAAAATTGCATGTTCAAGTGCCATAGAAAATTATAAGGAATTAAAACAGCTTTCTCATAAATACAATGTACCGTTTTTATTTGAGACTAATGTTGGTGCTGGATTACCTGTTATTGATACATTGAAAAACTTAATTGTTTCTGGAGATAAGGTAAACACTATTAATGCTGTACTTTCAGGAAGTTTAAATTTTATCTTTAATAACTTTAATCAAAATACGACCTTTCACGATGTGGTAAAGCAAGCACAAGCGGAAGGCTACACAGAACCAGACCCTCGAATTGATTTGAGCGGCGTCGATGTGGCTAGAAAATTATTAATTTTAGCTAGAGAAAGTGGAGAGATGCTAGAGATGGGAGACATTGAAAATGATGCTTTTTTACCACAAGAATGTATGGAAGCAGCTTCTGTTGATTTGTTTTTTGAAACACTAAAAAAGAATGAAGCATTGTTTCAAAAACTGTTTGCAGATGCTGAAGCCAAAGACTGTCAACTAAAATATGTAGCAGAGTTTAAAGATGGAATATCAAAAGTGGGGTTAAAAGAAATCCCAGTTGGGCATCCCTTTTACAATTTAGAAGGCAAAGATAATATTGTCATGTTTTATACGAATCGTTATACCGATCAACCCATGATTATTAAAGGCGCTGGAGCAGGTTCTGAAGTTACCGCTTCAGGTTTATTTGCGGATATAATTAGAATCTCAAACACAAACTAATGAACGAAATCAAACTTTTTTCTCCAGCAACTGTGGCGAATGTCTCCTGTGGGTTTGATGTCCTTGGGTTTTGCCTAGATTCTATTGGCGATGAAATGGTGATTCGTAAAACCACTCAAAAAGGGATTCGAATCACAAAAATTGAAGGCTATGATTTGCCTTTTGAAGTTGAGAAAAATGTAGCTGGAGTTTCCGCATTAGCAATGTATGAAGCGGCAAAACCCGATTGTGGTTTTGAAATCGAAATCTATAAACATATAAAACCTGGAAGTGGTGTAGGAAGTAGTTCTGCAAGTGCTGTAGGTAGTGTTTATGGAATGAATGTTCTACTTGGAAATCCCTATTCTAAAACAGAATTGACTGCTTTTGCCATGAAAGGGGAAGCCGTTGCCAGTCAAAGCGAGCATGCCGATAATATCGCTCCTGCCCTTTTTGGAGGATTCACATTGGTAAAAAGCTTAAACCCATTAGAAATTCTTGAAATCCCTACCCCTTCAGATTTATTTGCCGTGGTAATTCATCCTCAAATAGAAATAAAAACAGCAGATGCTCGAAAAATACTTCCAGAAAATATTTCATTAAAAAATGCCATTACACAATGGTCAAATTTGGGGAGTCTTATTCACGGCTTACATACTAATGATTATGATTTAATCAGCCGTTCTTTAAAAGATGTAGTTGTGGAACCGTTTAGAAATCAACTCATACCAGGTTTTGAAAACATTAAAACTACAGCTCTAAAAAATGGCGCTTTAGGATCTGGAATTTCTGGATCTGGACCTTCTGTGTTTAGTTTATGTAAAAGTGAAACAATCGCAAAAAACGTTGAAAACGCAATTAGAGAAATCTATCAAACTCAAAATATACCGTTTGAAATTTATGTATCAAAAATAAATTTAGACGGCATCAAACACTTAAATTAAAGTCAACTATGAACTATTATAGTTTAAATAATATAGCTCCAACAACTACATTTGAAAATGCAGTAGTCAAAGGGCTTGCACCAGATAGAGGGTTGTATTTCCCTGAATCAATCACTCCATTAGAAGCGTCATTTTTTGAAACTATTGAAACGCTTTCCAATGAAGACATTGCATTTGAAGCTATCAAACAATTTATAAGTCCTGAAATCCCAGAAAACGTCCTAAGAACAATTATTTCAGAAACACTAAATTTCGATTTTCCTGTAGTAAACCTTACAGAATCCATTTCGACGCTCGAATTGTTTCACGGCCCAACTATGGCTTTTAAAGATGTTGGTGCCCGTTTTATGGCACGTTGTTTAGGCTATTTTAATAAAGACAACTCCAACGAGGTGACTGTTTTAGTGGCGACTTCCGGGGATACTGGTGGCGCTGTAGCTAATGGGTTTTTAGGGGTTAAAGGCGTACGCGTTGTCATTTTATATCCAAGTGGAAAAGTTAGTAATATCCAAGAAAAACAATTGACAACCTTAGGTCAAAACATTACAGCTTTAGAAGTGGACGGGACTTTTGATGATTGTCAAGACATGGTAAAAAAAGCATTTATTGATGAACAACTGACATCGAAAATGCAATTAACTTCTGCGAATTCTATCAACGTAGCACGTTGGTTACCACAATTGTTTTATTTTATGTTTGCCTATAAACAACTAAAACAAAAATATAAAAATATTGTATTTTCTGTACCGAGTGGGAATTTTGGAAATGTGTGTGCAGGAATGATTGCCCAAAAACTAGGCTTACCAATCCATCACTTTATCGCTTCAAACAATGATAATAATGTCGTGACACGTTATTTAAAGTCCAATTCTTACGAGCCAAAACCGTCAGTTCAGACAGTGAGTAATGCGATGGATGTAGGGAATCCTAGTAATTTTATCCGAATCCAAGCCATTTATAAAAATGAATTTGAAGCCCTAAAAGCAAATCTATCTTCCTATAGTTTTACAGATGAAGAGACTAAAAAAGCATTGGAGGAGATTTACAAAACAACTAATTATATCGCCGATCCACACGGCGCGGTTGGATATTTAGGGTGTAAATCCTATTTAGAAACCAATTCTGACGCCCATTGTGTGTTTTTAGAAACCGCTCACCCAACCAAGTTTTTAGATGTTGTTAAAGAAGTTATCGATGCAGAAATTCCTTTACCTCCACAAATTCAAGCAGTCATCGATAAACAAAAAGTTGCCACTGATATTAAAGATTACGCAGCGTTTAAAGCATTTTTAACACAGCTTTAAGCCTTTTTCGTTCCTATTTTTGATTAGATTTGTAGCGCTATAAATTTAATTGACTATGAAAACTACTGCACTCAAATCGACACATGAAGCACTCGGCGCAAAAATGGTGCCTTTTGCTGGCTACTTAATGCCAGTTCAATACGAAGGCGTTAATGCAGAGCATGAAACGGTCCGAAAAGGAGTTGGTGTATTTGACGTTTCTCATATGGGTGAATTTCTTATTGAAGGCCCAAATGCTTTAACACTTATTCAAAGTATATCTTCTAATGACGCTTCTAAACTTACCATTGGGAAAGCTCAGTACAGTTGTTTGCCAAATGATCAAGGCGGGATTGTCGATGATTTAATTATTTACAGAATAAAAGAACACACCTATTTGCTTGTGGTTAATGCCAGTAATATTGAAAAAGATTGGGATTGGATCAATTCAAAAAACACAATGGGTGCAGAAATGAGAAACATTAGCGATGCCTATTCTTTATTAGCTGTTCAAGGCCCTAAAGCAATAGAAGCCATGCAATCGTTGTCAAGTGTTGATTTAGCGTCCATTCCTTTTTATAATTTTGTGGTTGCAGATTTCGCAGGATTTGAACATGTAATCATTTCGGCTACTGGATATACTGGAAGCGGAGGATTTGAGATTTACTGTAAAAACTCAGAAGTAAAACAAGTTTGGGATGCTATATTTGAGGCGGGCGCATCTTATGGCATCAAACCGATAGGATTAGCGGCGCGCGATACTTTACGCTTAGAAATGGGCTATTGTTTATATGGCAATGATATTGATGACCAAAGTTCTCCTATTGAAGCAGGTTTAGGGTGGATAACAAAATTCACTAAACTTTTTACCAATTCTAATGCGCTTCAAATTGAAAAACAAAAAGGGCCAAAACGTCGTTTGGTAGGCTTTGAATTATTAGAACGTGGCATCCCTAGAAAAGATTATAGCATTGAAGATACGAACGGAAAAGAAATCGGAATAGTCACTTCTGGAACCATGGCGCCTTCTTTAGGAAAAGGTATTGGCTTGGGCTATTTATCAACAGAGCATGCGGTCGTTGGGACTGAAATTTGTATTGCCATTCGTAAGCAAAAAGTTGTGGCCAAAGTCGTAAAACCTCCTTTTTACAAAAACACTAATCCTCGTTAGATCATGGCTACATTAAAAAAGCATCGCATTCTAATTTTAGGAGTCAGTGGTTTTTTGGGAAGCGCTATCTACAAAGAACTTTGCCCCTATTACAGTACATTTGGAACGTATCGAACACCTCTGTTTTCTTTTGAAAATAACAAGCAATTTTATCACTATGATTTTGAAGAAGATGATATCTTTGAGATTCTAAATATTGTAAAACCCACCCTAATTATTTCCGCATTGAGAGGTGATTTTTCAGCACAATTAACTGCTCATAAGCATCTATTTGAGTATATCACCATGCAAAAAAATTGTAAGATGATCTTTCTGTCTTCTGCCAATGTATTTGATGCTTACAGTAAGTTTCCAAGTTATGAAAATGACACCACACTTAGTAACAGCATATATGGGCATTTTAAAATTAGACTTGAACAGTTATTTTTAAAATTACCAAGTAGAAAAATTGCTATTTTACGATTGCCTATGGTTTTCGGAGCACAATCTCCACGTGTAAATGAATTGAAATTACATCTCGAACTGGATGCCCCAATAGAGCTTTTTCCAAATCTTATTATGAATGTTATTTCAGATAAAAAAGTAACACAACAGCTACATTATATTATCAATAGAAATAAACATGGCATTTTTCATTTAGGAAGTAAAGATCTTGTACATCACGACGATTTCATAAAAGATTTAGTGTCTAAAATTGGCGCTAAAACCCCTAAATTCAAACTGGTTTACACAACAAATGACGACCGGTATTTAGCAGTATTACCAAAAGAAAATAAGCTTCCGAAACACCTTCAAATGTATAGTTTAGAACTGTTTGAAAATATGTTTTAATCTTTTATCTCTAATTATACTTGTTTTTTGTTGTAGCATTTTTATTTTTGTTAAACATTAGTTAGAACACACTAGAATCTATGGGAAGAGCATTTGAATTTCGCAAAGCAAGAAAAATGAAACGTTGGTCAGCAATGAGCAAGGCGTTCACACGAATTGGAAAAGACATCGTCATGGCTGTCAAAGAAGGCGGCGCTGATCCAGATAGTAATTCTCGATTAAGAGCCGTCATTCAAAACGGTAAAGCCGTAAACATGCCTAAAGATAATATTGAGCGTGCTATTAAACGTGCTAGCGATAAAAGTCAAGGCGATTATAAAGAGGTTTTATTTGAAGGTTATGCCCCTCATGGCATTGCAATTCTTGTTGAAACAGCGACAGACAATAATACACGTACGGTTGCTAATGTGAGAAGTTTTTTCAATAAATGTAATGGCAGCTTAGGAACATCAGGTTCTGTTGTATTTATGTTTGATCACAGCTGTAATTTTAGAATTAATGCAGAAGGATTAGACGTTGATGACATTGAACTTGAATTTATTGATTTTGGTGCTGAAGAAGTTTTTACTGACGATGACGGGATATTGATTTATGCTCCATTTGAAAGTTTTGGGGCAATACAAGCAGCTTTAGAAGATCGAAATATTGAAATACTATCTTCTGGATTTGAACGTATTCCACAGGTTACAAAGCCTCTAAACGAAGAACAAGTTGCAGATGTTGAGAAATTACTAGAAAAGTTAGAAGAAGATGATGACGTACAAAACGTTTATCACACCATGCAAGAATAATTAAGAGTATTCTGGAATTTTACCCTTAATACCTTCAAAAAACGCACGCATACACTTAAAATCTGCTTCGATATCATCCGTAGGATAAAAGGGTTCGGAGAAACAATTTACTTTATTTTCAAAATCAAAAGACAACATAACTATGGGGACATTTGCTGTTTTTGCTATGTAATAAAACCCCGTTTTCCACTGTGTTACTTTTTTACGAGTGCCCTCAGGAGCTAATAACATTCGGAAGACTTCTCTGTTCTCGAACAAACGCGCTATAGCGTCAACTTGTTTTTCATTCGCATTACGATGAACCGGAGCACCGCCTAACACCCTAAAAAACCATCCTGTTAAAGGATTAAATAGTATTTTTTTTCCGACAAAATTAGCTTTTAACTTTAACATAGACCTCAAGAATACGCCTACATAAAAATCATGCCAACTGGTGTGAGGTGCGGCTATAAGTACTGTTTTCTTTACAGAATCAAAATCGCTAAAACCTGTTACCTTCCACCCTAAAAAGCGGTGGTATATAAATTTTGAAATTCTATGCATAGTTACATTTTTGAATAGAGATCCTTTAATAAGGTTCTTGTGATAGTCGTCTTCCAATCTTTTCCTATAGCATTTTCCCATAAAGGCTCTAGACTTAAGGCCACATCAATCATAATATCAAATTCTTTGTCTGTGAGGTGTGCACAAATCCCTTTAGGTATTGAAATATTATGTTTGGCGGTCATTTGTTTAAACAACTTCACCCCTTCTGGATAAAATGACTCTAGGTGATCAAATACAATACAATTTCCAATGCCATGTTTTGTCCCTAACAAAAAAGACAAACCATAACTCATCGCATGGGCGACTCCAACTTGAGAATAGGCAATACTCATTCCGCCGTGCCATGACGCCATCATAAGTTTATCTTGACTCTCACTGGGCGTTAATGATCCTAAGAAAATTTCTTTACAAAGCTCTAAAGCAGTCTCTCCGTATGTTTTACTAAAAACGTTCAAATAGCTACCTGTTAAAGATTCTACACAGTGGATATAACAATCCATAGCAGTGTAAAACCATTGTTCTTTAGGAACACCTTCAGTGAGTTCTGGATCAAGAATGACTTGATCAAAAGGCGTATAATCACTATTGATTCCTAATTTTAAAGAAGGCCCCGTTAAAATGGTTGTTCGAGATACTTCGGCTCCAGTTCCTGAAATTGTAGGGATTCCGACATGATAAATTCCTTTTTGTTTAATCAAATCCCAACCTTGATAGTCTTGACTAAGACCATTATTAGTTAACATCAACGCTACTGCTTTGGCTAAATCTAAAAGAGAACCACCTCCGATTCCAATAATTCCAGATGGTAAAATACTAGAGCCTAAAACGATATTTTCTACCAAAGTATCAACTTGAGATGTTTTCGGTTCTTCTTCGGTGGAAATAAAAATAATTTGATCATCATATAAAAGAGGAATCTTGGCTAGAAAAGTTGGTTTTTTTTCAAATACATCATCTATCAAGAATATGAATGGTGCTCGTTCGTTGAGGCGCATTGGCGTAATAATCTCCCCTAACTGGGTGAAACAACCACGTCCAAAAACAACTTTGGAAACCATTGGAAAATTTTTAAAACTCATATTCATAACTAACTACTATAAGCCCATAAAATTATGGACGGTTTAAATTTTCTTGAAATTTTTCTGCAAAAAGTCCAATGTGATAGCCATCAACTAAGGCATGATTTGCACTAATTCCTACATTCATTAACAAGCGATCGCGGTCTTTATACGTTTTGCTAAAGGCGAATTTTGGTACGGAATCTTTAGTCCCCGAAAAAGGTTCCTTTTGTGATGTAAAACTAAACCACGGCAATGCAGAACAGTGGATACAATCTAATCCATTTACAGGCGGATAAAGCTCTGATGATTCATTAATACGTTGTTTCTCGCTTTCAATATTACTGTTGAAATCTTCAAAGTTTTCTGAATAATTAATAAAACTAAACCCAAAAGTGTTGTCGGCTCTTAAAAGCGTTGCAGACGCATTTATAACATCATATTCGAAAATTTCGTCGTCTATAATTCTATATTTCAAATTATCTACCACATTAATAGCTTTCATACAGTCGTGAAGATAGATCGCAAAAAAACTATGCATAGTATTTTTTGATTTTTTATAAGCTGCGCTCACATCAAAAGGAATTGTTACTGCAAAATAGGGATCAGCTAATGCATTAAAATGATTAAAGTGGTGTTTTCGATTCCAGCTGTCTAAATCTATTTTCTTCAATATCTACTAATTAAATTAATTCTTTTTCCATAAATGCTTGGCTCGTACTAAATCTTCTGGAGTGTCAATTTCCACGCCTTGAATATCAGTTTCTACCATTTTTATTTTTTTCCCAAATTCTAAATAACGTATACATTCTATTTTTTCTGAGGCTTCTAACATTTGCATTGGAAGTTGTGTGAAATCCAGCAAAGCTTGTTTTCTGAATGCATAA
The DNA here is from genome assembly GCA_029252105.1 of Flavobacteriaceae bacterium. GTDB lineage: Bacteria > Bacteroidota > Bacteroidia > Flavobacteriales > Flavobacteriaceae > Hel1-33-131. The sequence goes on from JAQXCA010000087.1 coordinate 11,236, forward strand.
ACACCCTTATGTTTAAAGTATTTGGTGTCAACCGATATATCTCTATGAAAAGGAATGGGACTTCTAGAAAAATACAATGCAAAATTGCGTTGATCTACAATGACCTTCACCGAATTAGGATTCTGTATCTCATCAGCATCTGTGATATGGACCATTAGAGAAGCGAGGTCAATTTCTTCTTTTTGATCATCTTTAAATACGCTTAAAACTTTTTGTAGGCTAACTTTTTCAGTAAAAGGTTCATCGCCTTGTACATTAACGACAATATCACAGTCTACGTCTTGTACGGCTTCTGCAATTCGATCACTGCCTGATTCATGCTCCTTTTGACTCCTGATGACATTGCCACCATGATTTTTAATTTCATCTGAAATAATATCGCTATCCGTTACGACATATACAGCACTAAATAGATTCGTTTCAACCGTAGCCTCATAGGTTCTGAGAATGACACTTTTACCCCCTAGGTCTTGCATCAGTTTTCCAGGAAAACGAGATGCACTATAACGAGCGGGAATCATTGCTATTATTTTCATTTGGTATTAAATTAATCGAATATCAAAAATACAAATTTTTTAAAGATTAAGTAATTGAAAAACCATATAACTTAAGCCTCAAAATAATCATCTTTAAAGCCTATTAAATATAGTTTTTCTTTAGCGCGTGTCATCGCCGTATAAAGCCATCTCAAATAATCCCGATCAATACCATTTGGTAAATAAGGCTGTTCTACAAATACCGTATTCCACTGCCCACCTTGAGATTTATGACAGGTAATTGCGTAGGAAAATTTTACTTGAAGTGAATTTAGATATTTACTCTTTTTAACGCCTAAAAACTTTTTGTAAGACGACGGTTCATCTTCAAAATCTTTTAAAATCTCTTGATATAATTTATTAGACTCTTCATAGGGTAACGAAGGGGTTTCTAGCTTGATAGTGTCCAACATCAAAACGGTTTCAAATGGACGCATTTTTGGATAATCTACCATTCGGATTTTAACTTCTGCAAAACGAAAACCGTACAATTCTTTGATGCTAAATATTTCTAGAACTTCTATAATATCACCATTGGCAATAAATCCAGCTTCGCTTGTTGGTTTTAACCAGAAGTAATTATTTTTAACAATCATTAAAAAATCTCCTGCTGTCAATTCATTTTCATTAAACAATATACGAGAACGAATTTGTTCATTATAAAGGTTTGCACGTTTATTAGAGCGTACAATTAGTGCCGTATCTTCATTGCCTAAATTGCTGTAAGCATCATTAATAGCATCTAAAATTTCATAGCCATCATTTAAACGAACAATATCTTTAAATCCATTGAGGTTAAACTCAAAAGAATCAAAAAATGAGTTTGAAATGGCCTCTCTTAAATTTGTCGCATTAAATAAAATTCCAGAGTCTTCGCCTTGACGCACGACTTCATCCAACTCCAAGCGGATGATCTCTTTGTTATAATTAAGCTCCAAATTAGATTCGTTTAAGGCTGGACTCAAATCGAGCTTCACTGGAGGTAACTGTGCCGTATCTCCAATAAGTAATAATTTACATTGAAAGCCAGAGTATACATATTGGATTAAATCATCCAAAAGCGCTCCACTTCCAAACAGTTTAGCTTGATTAGAAATATCAGAAATCATGGAGGCTTCGTCAACAATAAAAAGTGTTTTTTTATGCTTGTTTGGTGCTAAAACGAACGACATTTTACCATTTTTTTCAGCTCTAGGCGTATATATTTTTTTATGTATTGTAAAAGCTTCTTTTTGTGAATAGTTGCTAATTACCTTCGCTGCACGTCCAGTTGGCGCCAATAAAACAGCACTTTTTTGAACTTCCCATAAGTTTTTTACAAGCACACCAATAATTGTTGTTTTCCCTGTACCTGCATACCCCTTTAGAACAAAAAGTTCGTTTGCCTCTTTACTAAAAATAAAGTTAGAAAGTTGCTGTAAACCAATGTTTTGTTTGATTGTTGGTGTAAAAGGAAAACTGGTTTTTAATAGCTTGTAAAAGTCATTTGTGTTCATTGGATTGTGTAGCAAATATTTTTTTATTCAAATATAGAAATGATTTTTTGTAACATTCACTTTATTGAATAAAAAAAAAGTGTAGATTTGTCTATTAACAATTTATATACTCTATGATAATTTTTATACTAATCGTTGCTGTTATTTTAATGACCATTGGAATTGTTTATCTAATTGATAAATATGTGCCAAAAAAATATAAACCTTTTATTCTTGTTGGTCTGTGGACCCTCATTATATATTTAGGGTATATTACATTCATGTCTATTTATGGTGAAATTCAATTTAATCAATTGAAAGAAAAGCGCTACAAAGTAGTCATCGAAAATCTTAAAGATATTAGAGATTCAGAACTAGCACACAGAACCGTTACTGGACAATTTGAAGGCAACTGGGATAGCTTGGTTAAATTTATTGAAACTGAAAAATTTACAATTACCCAACGTAGAGATTCAACAGTTATCGACAAAGAACTGACCCGTATTTATGGCGTAGATACCACAAAAGATATTGTAATTATTGATACGCTTGGTTTTGTCCCTGTTAAGGACTCTTTATTTGGAGCGGATCCACGTTACAAAACAATGATGAATATTCCAACGTTGGAAGATGGTCAGAAGTTTGAACTCAAAGCTGGTCTTTTAGCGCAGAATGGCGTTAACATCCCTGTATTTGAAGCCTCTGTATCTAAACAAATACTATTGTTTGACCAAGATAAAAACTTAGTTGATCTTGAGTCAGAAGTCAAATCAGTAGAAGGTGTAAACGGTCCAACGCTTAAGGTAGGATCTATGGATGAAGTGAATACAAATGGAAACTGGCCAAAGAATTATTCTAAAGACCAATAACATATCAGCATCTAAATATGAATTGTCCATTCAAGTAAACTTGAGTGGACTTTCTTTTTTTGTTTTAAACTTAGAGACTTCTAAGGTTGCGTTTTTGAAATCCATTCCCTTTGAAAAAAAACAAACGCCTCAAAGCCTTTTAGACCGACTCACCCATAGTTTTAATAGTATAGACGAACTTCAAAAACAATTTTCTAAAGTAACCGTTATACACGATAATGAATTAGCAACACTAGTTCCTAAGCCCTTATTCGATGAAACGAATTTAGTAGACTACCTGAAATTTAATACTAAGATCTTAAAAACAGACTTTATCACTTTTGATAGCTTACAAATTGCAGATCTGAAGGTGGTATATGTTCCTTTGGTAAATATTAATAATTTTGTTTTTGAACGCTTTGGAAGTTTTGAATATAAACACAGTGCAACGGTTGTACTTAATCGTGTTTTGACTATAGAAAAAAACTCAAAATCATTGAAAATGTATATCAATGTTGAGCCGTCTCACTATGAAATTATAACTGTTGAAAACAATCACTTAAAGTTTTACAACCGTTTCGAATACAACTCCAAAGAAGATTTTATCTATTACCTTTTATTTACAGCAGAGCAATTACAGCTCAACCCTGAGGATTTCCCAGTAATCTTAATGGGGGCAATTGATGAAACTGATGAGATTTATCAGATTGTTTTCAAATATGTTAGAAACGTTAGCCTTTTACCTAAAGACGCCATGTTGTACAGTAACGGACCAAATTCTAATCATTTTACACTTCTAAACAGTTTATAATGCGCATCATATCAGGAACATTTAAAGCCAGACGAATTCTGGCGCCAAAAAAGCTACCAGTTAGACCAACAACTGATATGGCCAAAGAGGCCTTGTTTAATATTCTAAATCATCGCTATCACTTTCATGATATTGCTGCATTAGATCTATTTTCTGGTACAGGAAATATTAGTTATGAATTTGCTTCAAGAGGCACAGAATCTATAGTGGCAGTAGATCAAAATTTTCAGTGTACTAAATTTATTTCTCAGACTTCTGAAGGGTTTGAAATGCCTATCCAAGTCGTTAAAGCAGATGTATTTAAGTTTTTAGAAAAAACAAAACAACCCCAAACAATTATTTTTGCTGATCCTCCTTATGAACTTGAGCTTGAAAAGTTTTTAAAACTCGTTGAACTCGTATTTCAAAACGAGCTATTAGAAACGGATGGCGTTCTGATTATTGAACATTCCAAACAAACAAACCTTTCTTCTGCATCACAATTTACAGAAGTTAAAGGCTATGGAGGAAATCGATTTAGTTTTTTTGAAAATTAAAAAAAAAGCAGATCTATAAGCCGGATCCTGTATCACACAAGGTGTGACCCTTATCATTTATCTACATTTACTGTTGCCAGTAAACTTTAGCTGCCTACCCTTCAGCATCGCACGTGTCGCGCTCAAGCACTGATATACATGACATTGCACCCTATAGAGTTTACCTGGTTTCACTACAGCTTAACCTGTACATTCTTTCTGTTGCACTTTTCCTAGCCTCACGACTGGTGGCTGTTAGCCACTATAATACACTACGGTGTCCGGACTTTCCTCTTTTCGTTAAAAACGAACAGCGATAAGGCGATCTGCTTTGGGGCAAAAATACATAAATTGTTAATAACTCCTTTTAATTTTAAAGGGATTAATTTAGGCGTTACTAGATGAATTTTTAAATTTGTTATTATAAGTTATATATGGAACCATTTATTGTATCGGCATTAAAGTATAGACCTCAAACATTTAAAGATGTTGTGGGCCAATCTGCAATTACCAATACATTAAAAAATGCCATCGATCAAAACCACCTTGCGCAAGCCTTATTGTTTACCGGACCAAGAGGCGTTGGTAAAACAACTTGTGCTCGTATTCTTGCCAAAATGATTAATAGTGAAGGTGCGGAACATGAAAATGAAGATTTCGCCTTTAATATTTTTGAACTCGATGCCGCCTCAAACAATTCTGTAGATGATATTAGAAGTCTCACAGACCAAGTTAGGATTCCTCCTCAAGTAGGCAACTACAAAGTCTATATCATTGATGAAGTACATATGCTATCAGCAGCCGCATTTAATGCTTTTCTAAAAACCTTGGAAGAACCGCCAAAACATTGTATTTTTATATTAGCGACTACTGAAAAACATAAAATCATACCAACCATCCTATCGCGATGTCAGATTTTTGATTTCAAACGAATCAATGTTACAGATGCTAAAAATTACCTGAAAGTCATTGCTCAAGAACAAGGGATTACTGCCGAAGATGATGCCTTACATATCATTGCACAAAAGGCAGATGGTGCCATGAGAGATGCCCTTTCTATATTTGATAGAGTGGTGAGTTTTTCTGGAAAAAACCTGACACGTCAAGCGGTAACTGAAAACTTAAATGTTTTAGATTATGACACCTTTTTTGAAGCTACCGATTTCATTTTAGCTAACAAAATACCGGAATTACTACTCCATTTTAACCATATCCTTTCTAAAGGATTTGATGGTCATCATTTCATTACAGGTTTAGCATCTCATTTTAGAGATTTATTAGTATGTAAAACCCCGCAAACTATTGAATTACTCGAAGTCGGGGATGATACTAAAAACACTTATAAGACACAATCAGAGTCCACTTCTCAAGCGTTTCTAATCAATGCTATTGAGCTTGCAAATAATTGTGATCTGAAATATAAAACCAGTAAAAATCAACGACTTCTGGTCGAACTTTGTTTAATGCAGCTTGCCTCTATCACTTTTGATGGAGAAAAAAAAAGCCTAGCGGGTTTATAATTCCTGCAGCTTACTTTAGATCTAAGAATGTAACTGAGATTAAAGTTACTCGTCCAGACAACACTACAACACAACCAATTCAAGAGGAAATCAAAGAACCAACTGTAGTAGCTAAAAAAGTCGAGGAACCAAAAGCAGCATACACAAAAAAGCAATTGCCAACACCTGTTATAAAAAGCACACAGAGGCCCACTTCTGGTTTATCGCTTAGTAGTATTCGTAAGAAAAAAGAGCATCAAATTAAGCTCATGGAAGTCACGATAGATGAGGAAGACTTGCCAAATGACCCCTTTACTCTAGAAACACTTGTTAAATTTTGGAGTATTTTTGTCACCAAATTAGAAGCTGATGGTAAATATAATCTTGCTGCGATTCTTCAGATTGATACCCCAAAACTAATCAACGAAAATACAATCCGGTTAGAGTTTCCGAACACCACAAATAAAATTGAAGTTGAGCGTCAACAATTTGAATTATTACAATATTTACGAAAAGCGGTCAATAATTTTTCGATTACTTTAGATATTGTAGTCAATGAAACACTTGAAAAACAATACGCATATACGCCAGAGGATAAATATCAAAAATTAGTTGAAAAAAACAAAAATATAGAGCTTTTACGCAAAACATTTGATTTAGACTTATAAGTTATGCTTGGATTAAAATTACCTTCAGACCCACGCTGGGTAAACATCGCTGAAAAGAATTTGGAAGCTATTTTATCGGATCATGCCTTTTGTGAACAAAAAGCAGCCAGTACTGCAATTTCATTGATCGTAAGTTTTCCAGAATACACAGAACTTGTTCAAGAAATGATAGCGTTAGTCGAAGAAGAAATGAGCCATTTTAAAATGGTTCATGATTTAATTTTAGATCGTGGATTTACTTTAGGTCGTGATCGAAAAGATGACTATGTATCAAAATTACTACAGTTTTTTCCTAAAGGTGGAAGCCGTACAACCCAGCTAGTACACCGTTTACTTTTAGCAGCCTTAATAGAAGCTAGAAGCTGTGAACGATTTCGACTCTTATCCGAACACTTAGAAGACAAAAAACTCGCTAAATTCTACAGAAAATTAATGATTAGTGAAGCCAATCATTACAGTTCATTTTTAGGATTTGCCAGACAATATGGCGACCGTAAAGAAGTGGATCAAAAATGGGATGCCCTTTTAGAATTTGAAGCGAAAATCATGAAAACATTGAGTGTCGATAAAACGATACACGGCTAATTGAAACCCTAAGGCGTCAAATTTTTAGGAAATAGCTTAAATTCAATAGTTCCTTTTGAGCAGTTACTCCAAGACTTTGTTTTAAAATTTATTTTAACAATCCCACAAGTAGGAATATTATCTATGTGCTGATCTCCTTTTTGGTTGACAAGCGCTGTTAATGCATTATTATGTCCAAAAATAAACACATTTGAAAGTTTTGGATTTAGGGTTATAATAAATGCCTCTACACTTGAACCACTAAAATCATATAATTCTTCTAAATACACCACTTGTGTTTCAGCAGAAACGGCATTTCTAAGAAAAAAATTACAAGTTTCTCGGGTGCGTTTTGCAGAACTACAAAATACGGCATCGGGATGAAATGATTTTACAATATCAAGAGATGACATAAATTCGGCATCAAATAAACCTCTTTTATTAAGCGGTCTTTTTTCATCTGGAAGTTGATACTCCCAAGATGATTTTGCATGACGAATAAAGGTTATAGATTTCATGAGTATTTAAGGCGATAAACGTTCTATTTTCCATGAAAAATTAGCTTGTAGCTGGTAGCGAATTCGATCATGAAGACGATTGGCTCTACCTTGCCAAAATTCAATTTCGATGGGCTTAACAATAAACCCTCCCCAAAATTCAGGACGAGAAATTGTTTTGGTTTCGTATTCTGATTCTAATGCTTTTAATTTATTTTCTAAAACTCCTCTATTAGCAATCACAGTACTTTGATGCGACGCAATGGCTCCCAATTGGCTGCCTTTTGGTCGAGATTCAAAATAGTCATCGCTTACGTTTTTAGCAATTTTTTCGACTGTACCCTTAATAATAACTTGACGTTCAGCTGTTACCCAATGGAATGATAGACATACATTTGGATTTTTAGCCATCGCTTTTCCTTTTTCACTTTCATAATTGGTATAGAATATAAACCCTTCATGTGTGTATTTTTTTAGGAGTACTACCCTGTTTTTAGGATAACCGTCTAAGCCTAGTGTTGAAATGGTCATGGCATTGGTTTCACCATTTTGAAAATGTGTATCCACCTCATGAAACCAACTCTGAAATAGCTCCATCGGATTGTCAGAAATAGAAGTCTCTAAAAGTGCTCCTTTTTCATATGATTTACGGTAGTCACCTAAGTCGTTTTCCATAATATTATATTCTTGGTCAAATTTACATAAATATAAACAGTTTTTATGGCGTTGAATTATTAAATTTGAATATTGACTAATTATAGTTTTATGATATATGGTAGCCTAATTTCTGGAGTGATTTTAATATTAATAGGGTTTATTGCTAAGAATAACCCCGATTTAATTGCAGGTTACAACGCTTTATCTCAGGAAGAAAACGATAAAATTGACACGGTTAAATTAACGAGTATTACCCAAAAACATATGATGTTTACAGGACTAAGTATTGTTTGTGTTGGTCCTGTTTTATCACTTTTAAATGTTGATGAAAAAATTCATTTATATATCATAATTAGTTTAATTGCCATTGGAACCACCATGCTTATCATTCAATCTAATCGATTAAAACCAAAGAACTAAAAAAAGGATTCGTTAAATACACCTCATGTTTAATATTATTAAAAACAAAACAGCATCAACTAATAGGATAAACGTTAGTAATTTGTATTTTTGTTAAAACCTCTTAAAGAGCAATGGCTAGAAAATCAACACACAAAACTACCCAAAAACGTTTCTCAAAAATTAATTTTACTCTCACAAATTCTCAACGATTGGTGATGGGAAGTTTCCTTGTGATTATTGGTATTTTGTTGTTTATAGCGCTCCTCTCCTATTTATTCACAGGAGAAAGTGACCAAACTATTCTTGGCGATTTTACAAACCGATCTATTGAAACCAACAACTGGCTTAGTAAAGTAGGCGCTTGGATCAGTCATTTATTGATTTATAAAGGGTTTGGAATTTCCTCATTTTTATTTTCTGGTTTACTACTATTAACAGGGATTTCCGTTTTGGCAAACTCCTCTAAGAAACGCTTGTGGCGAAATTGGTTTTGGGGAACGCTTATTATTATTTGGGGAGCTTTGGTTTTTGGATTTGCTTTTGAAACGGCACCAAAATTAGGCGGCACCATTGGATTTGAATTAAATATACTATTGCAAGACTATGTTGGTAAAATTGGAACTGCTCTTTTACTGGTGTTTGGTTTTATCGTATATATTGCGTTACGTTTTAAAATTGGCCCACAACACATTGCACGCCTTTTTACACGCACAAAAAATGAACTCAAATCTGAACTTTCAGAAGATAGTCTAACAGCTTCTATAGCAGTTGACAATAGCTTATCAGATGAAGCGGAAGATATAAAGTCATCATTTGAAATTCCACTTGAAAACCTAGAGCCTACCATTTCAAAACACTCTAGTATTGATTCTCCGAGTACTTTAGAAGTTACCCCCCCTAAAGAAGAGGCCAATATAGAAGATGAGCCTCTAGAAATGAAAATCGAAAAAAGTATAGAAGAGCCCTCCGAAACCGACAACCTCGCTGCAAAACTAGTTGAAGACTTTGGAGAAGTAGATCCTACCTTAGAATTGTCTAAATTCAAATTCCCATCTTTAAATTTACTCAAAAAATACGATACGGAAGGAATTACCATCAACCAAGAAGAGTTAGAGGAAAACAAAAATAAAATTGTTGAAACGCTCAATAATTATAAAATTGGAATTGCTAATATCAAAGCGACCATTGGACCAACTGTGACACTTTATGAAATTATACCTGAAGCTGGAGTTAGAATTTCAAAAATAAAAAATTTAGAAGATGATTTTGCGCTTTCATTATCTGCTGTAGGTATTCGTATTATAGCACCAATTCCTGGACGTGGTACAATAGGTATTGAAGTTCCAAACAAAAATGCGACGATCGTTTCTATGCACTCTGTAATCGCTTCTCAAAAATTTCAGAAATCTGAAATGGAACTTCCAATTGCTTTAGGAAAAACAATCAGTAATGAGACCTTTGTAGTCGATTTAGCTAAAATGCCACACCTCCTTATGGCCGGAGCTACAGGTCAAGGAAAATCGGTTGGACTAAATGCAGTACTAACTTCCTTACTTTATAAAAAACATCCTGCTGAAGTTAAATTTGTTTTAGTCGATCCAAAGAAAGTAGAATTGACACTTTTTAATAAAATTGAACGTCATTATTTGGCAAAACTTCCCGATAGCGAAGATGCTATCATTACCGATAACACGAAAGTTATCAATACCTTAAATTCATTATGTATTGAGATGGATAACCGTTATGAGATGCTTAAGAATGCATTTTGTAGAAATATAAAAGAATATAACGAGAAATTCAAAGCGCGGAAACTCAACCCAAATGATGGGCATAAATTCTTACCTTACATTGTTTTGGTTGTTGATGAGTTTGCCGATTTAATTATGACAGCCGGTAAAGAAGTTGAAACCCCAATTGCCCGTCTGGCACAGTTAGCTAGAGCTATTGGAATTCATTTAATTGTAGCCACACAAAGACCATCAGTTAATGTGATTACAGGAATTATTAAGGCGAATTTCCCTGCTCGTATTGCATTTCGAGTAACTTCAAAGATTGATTCACGAACAATATTAGATAGCTCTGGAGCAGACCAACTGATTGGTCGAGGAGATTTGTTATACACCCAAGGAAACGACATGGTTCGCATTCAATGTGCTTTTGTTGACACACCAGAGGTTGAGAAACTTACAGATTATATTGGTTCACAAAAAGCCTATCCAAGTGCTTATTTATTGCCCGAATATATTAGTGAAGACTCTGGCACAAGTCTTGATAATAACATCAATGAAAGAGATCAACTCTTTAGGGAAGCAGCTGAAGTTATTGTCACCGCACAACAAGGATCAGCTTCTTTGTTACAACGAAAATTAAAACTTGGATATAATAGAGCTGGAAGATTAATAGATCAATTAGAAGCTGCTGGTATTGTTGGACCGTTTGAAGGCAGTAAAGCAAGACAAGTACTCGTTCCTGATTTTCTAGCGCTTAACCAATTATTGGATCAAGAAATTGAATAAATTATGAAAAAAATTATCGTATTTATTATAACTATGAGTAGCATAGGTTTTCAAGCTCAAAACAGTGAGCTTGAAGCAAAAACCTTACTAGATCAGGTTAGTGCCAAAGTCAATAACTATGAAAATATGGTACTTGATTTTAAGTATGTGTTAGATAATAGCGAAGAAAATATTCATCAAGAAACAAGAGGAGATGTGACTTTAGTAGGTGATAACTATCTCTTAAATATTCTTGGAATTACAAGAATATTCAACGGAGAAAAACTGATAACCATCAGTCCAGAAGATGAAGAAGTTACAATTTCTACTCAAAACGCTGCAGAAGAAAACACCATCACACCAAGCCAATTACTTTCATTTTATGAAGAAGGGTATGCTTATGAAATGGATATCATTCAAAACAAAAAAGGTCGAAAAATTCAATATATTAAATTAACGCCCATAGATTCAAATGCGGAAATTAAGTATGTTTTATTGGGGATTGACATAAATACAAAACATGTTTATAATTTAATCGAAATTGGAAGTAACGCTACCAAAACTACATTAACCATTAATTCATTTAAAACAAATCAACCCTTACCTAAGTCCTTATTTGTCTTTGACGCTTCAAAATACAGTGACTATTTTATTAATAATTTAGATTAAGGTTCCCTTTGAAAATTTTAGATCGTTATATACTAAGCACCTATTTAAAAACATTTATCAGTGTATTTACAATTCTGATGATGATTTTTATATTGCAATCCGTTTGGGTGTATATTTCAGAATTAGCAGGAAAAGAGTTAGAGATAGAAATCATTCTTAAATTCTTACTGTATGTTTCCCCAAGAATCGTGGTTTTAGTTTTACCGCTTACTATTTTGCTCGCATCCATAATGGTTTTTGGAGGGTTTGCAGAGAATTATGAATTTGCTGCTATGAAATCTACAGGAATCTCTCTTCAGCGTGCTATGAAAAGTTTGAGTGTATTTATTGTGTTTTTGGCAGTGATTAGTTTTTTCTTTGCTAATAGCGTGATTCCATTGGCTGAATTTAATTTTTATAGCCTTCGAAGAAATATTGCTAAGGTAAAACCCGCCATGGCTATTGCCGAAGGACAGTTTAATCAATTGGGGAACATAAACATCAAAGTTGCTGAAAAAAGCGGTGAAAATGGAGAATTTTTAAAAGATGTTATTATTCACCAAAAAAAGGGTTCCTATAACGGAAACTTTACCGTTATTAAATCTAAAACTGGAGAGTTTGTGAGTGATGAAACTTCAAATGTTTTACAGCTTATTCTTTTTGATGGTAACTATTATGACGAAATTCAGTCTGCTGACTACACAAAACGCACCAAAAACAGACCGCAAGTAAAAAGTACGTTCGATAAATATATTATCAATATTGATGCCTCTCAATTTAATGATATCGATTTTTCAAAAAAAGAATCAATTACAAAACACACAATGCTGAATGTAGTAGATTTAGATACCGCTATTGATTCATTGTACACCAAAAGAGGAATACAATTGACCAACTTCTCAAAAACAATGTTAAAAAAGACAAATCAATACGCATTAAACCTCAATTACAAAACATGCGAACTTGATTCCTTAACTGAAGTAGTTGACATCTTAAATTTATTTAGTGACCGCAAAAGAATTCAATTAATTGAATTAGCATCAAGCTCTGTAGAAAAAGCTAAAAAAGACTTGAAAAGCAGATCAAGAACCATGCTAATTTCTCAAGTTAACATCAATAAACATATTGTGGCATTTCATGATAAGTTTGCTCTAGGTCTCTCGTGTATCATTTTATTTTTTGTTGGTGCCCCTTTGGGCGCACTTATTCGAAAGGGTGGAATTGGACTTCCATTAATTATTGCAATACTTATATTTTTAACTTATCATTTTATTAGCTTATTTGCCAAAAACAGTTCTGAGGACAGTAGTATTGACCCTGTTTTGGCCGCTTGGTTATCATCATTAATACTACTACCTTTTAGCATATACTTAACCAGTCGAGCTACAAAAGACCGTGCTTTAGTTGATGTTGATAGTATTTTAATTCCTTTAAAGCAGTTGGTTGTATCAAAATCTGATACGACACTTATAAATAATCAAATCACTACTTCTGAAGAAGTGGCTAAACTAGATACTTATGAGAATGATAAATTGATTGACGTCGTTAAAAATTTCCGTCAGCATAATCGCTCATTAAATTATAAACAAACTGCGTTAACTATACTAAATTCAAGAGGAATCAGTGAACTAGAACTAAAGATGAGTGGACATTTGTCGAACCTAAACTATGAAAGTGCAACACAGCATTATATAGATTTTAAAGAAAATTCTAAATTAGGACTGGCATTAAATATAGTAACGATTACTTTAGGATTAGGAGGTGCGATTTTAAATAATAACGAATTCCCTGTTATTGGCAAAATTTTAACTACAATAGCCATTGTCTCCCTGATATTCTTTTTAATTGTATTTC
>JAQXCA010000091.1 GCA_029252105.1 Flavobacteriaceae bacterium
AAAAAAAACAGATGTAATAATGGCCGCAAGACATAATTTTAGAAAATTAACTATTTGGAAAGACGGAATAGTTATAGTAAAAGAAACCTATGCTGTAACTAAGAATTTTCCAAAATCTGAAATTTATGCTTTGTCAAGTCAAATGCAACGTTCTTCAGTATCGATTCCTTCCAATATAGCTGAAGGAACAAGTAAAGGTACTGATAAACATTTTTCTCAATATTTAGAAACAGCATTAGGATCTGCTTTTGAATGGGAAACACAATTAATTATTTCTTTTGAAGTAGGTTATATTTCTCAAGATACTTTTAAACATTTAGAAACTAAAATTAAAATTTTTCAAGGTATGATTACACGTTTTATGGAAAATTTAAGCAAGTCTTAAGTCATACGTCAAATCATCATAAGTCAAAAACAAAAGATATGAATAAAACCGCATACATTGTAAAAGCATACAGAACAGCCGTTGGTAAAGCACCAAAAGGCGTATTTCGTTTTAAACGAACAGATGAATTAGCAGCAGAAACCATCAAACACATGATGAAAGAGCTGCCAGATTTAGATCCAAAACGTATTGACGATGTCATTGTTGGTAACGCTATGCCTGAAGGGTCTCAAGGATTAAATATGGCGCGTCTAATTTCATTAATGGGCTTAGATATTGTGGATGTCCCTGGAGTTACCGTCAACCGTTTTTGTTCGTCGGGAATAGAGACCATCGGGATGGCCACGGCTAAAATCCAAGCGGGTATGGCGGATTGTATTATTGCTGGTGGCGCAGAGAGCATGAGTAGTGTTCCAATGACTGGTTATAAACCTGAGCTTAATTATAATACCATTAAAGCGGGTCATGAAGATTATTATTGGGGTATGGGAAACACCGCTGAAGCGGTAGCTAATCAGTTTAAAGTTTCACGTGAAGACCAAGATGAATTTGCGTATAATTCTCATATGAAAGCGTTAAAAGCACAAGCAGAAAATCGTTTTCAAGATCAAATTGTTCCTATAGAAGTTGAAGAAAATTACATCGATAAAAATGGCAAAAAAGCAACTCGGTCCTATACAGTTACTAAAGATGAAGGTCCAAGAGCAGGCACAAGCAAGGAAGCGTTAGCAAAACTAAGAGCCGTATTTGCTGCAGGAGGTAGTGTCACCGCAGGGAATTCATCTCAAATGAGTGATGGTGCCGCGTTTGTTATGGTCATGAGTGAAGACATGGTCAAAGAATTAAACTTAGAACCAATTGCGCGATTAGTAAATTATGCTGCAGCTGGTGTTGAGCCTCGAATTATGGGAATCGGCCCTGTAAAAGCCATTCCAAAAGCCTTGAAACAAGCAGGGTTAAAGCAAGGCGATTTATCCTTAATTGAATTAAATGAAGCTTTTGCGTCGCAATCTTTGGCAGTAATCCGTGAATTGGATTTGAACCCAACACTTATCAATCCAAATGGCGGAGCAATTTCATTAGGCCACCCTCTTGGATGTACAGGAGCAAAACTATCGGTCCAGTTATTTGATGAAATGCGTAAGCAAAACATGCAGGGGAAATATGGTGCCGTAACAATGTGTGTAGGAACAGGACAAGGCGCCTGTGGGATTTTTGAGTTTCTTAAATAGATAATAGAGTAGAGATAATAGACTAATGTGTGCTAAGCAAAAACATACTTATAAGAATTTAAAAATTTGGAAACTCGGATTAGAGATTACAAATGATATTTCAGATATTTTATTGGAATTTCCAAAATATGAAAGATTCGATTTAAGTTCTCAAATTAGTAGATGTTCAGTTTCAATGCCAAGTAATATTGCAGAAGGTTTTGCAAGAACAGATAAATCTTTTAGGCACTTTCTGGATATCTCTTTAGGGTCTTCTTTTGAATTGGGGACACAGCTTTTAGTAGCAAAACATAGAAATTATAAAAAACGATAAAAATTAAAATCATTAGAAGAAAAAATAGAGGAATTCCAAAGAATGACAATGGGGTTTCAAAATAGTCTCGATTAAAGTCTATCCTCTCTTTTCTATCTTCTTTTAATCTAAATTAAAAAATGGAAACAAACGACAAACAACTTTTAAGAGGAGGACAATTCCTAGTTAAAGAAACAAATTGCGAAGACGTATTTACACCTGAGGATTTTTCTGAAGAGCAAACAATGATGAAAGAAGCGGTGATGGAGTTTAATGACCGTGAAATCATACCTCACAAAACACGTTTTGAAGCTAAAGATTTTGCATTGACAGAGGATTGTATGCGTAAAGCAGGCGATCTTGGATTTTTAAGTGTTGCTGTTCCCGAAGCCTATGGCGGTATGGGAATGGGGTTTGTATCAACAGTACTAACGTGTGATTACATCTCAAGTGGTACAGGATCTTTTAGTACTGCTTTTGGCGCACATACAGGAATTGGAACGATGCCAATTACGTTATATGGTACGGATGAGCAGAAACAAAAATATGTTCCAAAATTAGCTTCTGGAGAATGGTTTGGCGCGTATTGCTTAACCGAGCCTGGTGCGGGATCAGATGCTAATTCTGGCAAAACAACTGCTGAGTTATCGGCAGATGGAAAGACCTACAAAATCAATGGTCAAAAAATGTGGATCTCAAATGCAGGATTTTGTAGTGTGATGATCGTTTTTGCACGTATTGAAAAAGATAAAAATATTACAGGCTTTATTGTAGAATATAATGGCGATACTCCAAACGGCATCACTTTAGGAGAAGAAGAACATAAACTAGGTATTCGTGCCTCATCTACGCGTCAAGTATTTTTTAATGACACTGTTGTGCCTGTAGAGAATATGTTGGCCGGGCGTGAAGAAGGATTTAAAATCGCTATGAACTCCCTTAATGTTGGACGTATAAAATTAGCAGCGGCTTGTTTAGATTCTCAAAGACGTATTTTAAACATTGCAGTAAATTATGCTAAGGAGCGTAAACAATTTAAAACACCTATTGCAGATTTTGGAGCTATTAAAGTAAAATTAGCTGAGATGGCTGCCAGCGCTTATGCTGGTGAATCTGCAACCTACAGAGCTGCAAAAGATATTGAAGATCGTATCGCGTTGCGTGAAGCTGCAGGAAATACACATCAAGAAGCAGAACTGAAAGGCGTTGAAGAATATGCTATTGAATGTTCGATTTTAAAAGTGGCGGTTTCAGAGGATGTGCAAAATTGTGCGGATGAAGGGATTCAAATTTTTGGCGGTATGGGATTCTCTGAGGAGACGCCTATGGAATCTGCTTGGAGAGATGCTAGAATTGCGCGGATTTACGAAGGTACTAACGAAATAAATAGGATGCTTTCTGTGGGAATGTTAGTCAAAAAAGCCATGAAAGGCCATGTGGATTTGTTAGGGCCAGCTTCAAAAGTTCAAGAAGAACTTATGGGAATACCCTCTTTTGAAACTCCTGATTATTCTGAATTATTTTCAGAAGAAAAAGAAATGATTAAGAAGTTAAAAAAGACGTTTTTAATGGTTGCTGGTGGGGCAGTTCAAAAATATGGTCCTCAACTCGAAGAGCATCAACAATTATTAATTGCAGCTGCAGATATCTTAATTGAAATTTATATGGCAGAATCCGCAATTTTAAGAACTGAAAAAAATGTAAAACGAACGAGTAAAAAAGAGCAATCTGCACAAATTGCAATGGCAAAATTATATTTATATCACGCTGTTGATATTGTAGAAGAAAAAGGTAAAGAAAGTATTATTTCTTTTGCAGAAGGCGACGAACAACGCATGATGTTAATGGGACTTAAACGATTTACAAAATACACGAACTATCCTGATATCGTAGATTTACGTATTGAAATTGCTGAAAAAGTAAAAGAAGAAAACAGCTATTGTTTTTAAATACCTCAATATATATTTAGTTAGAAAAAACGCCTCTATTAATTTTGAGGTGTTTTTTTTGCAAAAATCAGAGTCTTTGAGTCCTACATTTAAAAATTGTGTAACTTTAGAGAAAATTAAAATATAAAATATCCATATTTTAAACTTAAACCCTCTAGAAAATGATTAAATGGATGTAACATACTTGCACTGGGCCTGCCTATCGGCAGACAGGCGCCGTCGAAGTATGACCGCTAAAAAAAATAAACACAAACACATGAGAACCAAATCTTTATTACTTATTCCTATTTTACTACTAAGTATTTCAATTCAGAGTCAAATTTCACATTCTAATTCAAAACAATTTACACATCAAGACACGCTTAGAGGAAGTATTACGCCTGAACGCGCTTGGTGGGATTTGAACTATTATCATTTGGATATCTCTGTTGATCCAGAAACGAAATCCATTCAAGGAAAAAACACTATTCGTTATTCCGTACTTGAGCCCTATCAAACCCTACAAATTGATTTACAGGCACCTATGAAATTGACTAAAGCCGTTCAAGACGGGAAAGAGTTAACCGTTAGAAAAGACGGGAATGCGCACTTTATCACACTAAAAAAACTACAAACTATTAGTGAAAAACAAGAGGAAATAGAAATTTCTTATGAAGGTCAACCCCGAGTAGCGGTCAGGGCGCCTTGGGATGGTGGTATTTCTTGGAAAAAAGACGCCAATGGAAATGATTTTATTGCGTCCTCATGTCAAGGGTTAGGCGCTAGTGTTTGGTGGCCAAACAAAGACCATATGTATGATGAAGTGGACAGTATGAAAATAAGTGTTAATGTTCCAAAACAATTGATGAATATTTCTAATGGTCGTTTAGAATCTATCGAAAAACAAGACAATGAAACTACGACTTACCATTGGGTGGTTACAAACCCCATAAATAATTATGGTGTGAATATTAATATTGGGGATTATGTGCATTTCTCAGAAGTGTATGAGGGCGAAAATGGACCTTTAGACATGGACTACTATGTTCTGAGAGACCACCTAGTAAAAGCTAAAGAACAATTTAAAGATGCACCAAAAATGATGAAAGCTTTTGAGCATTGGTTTGGACCCTACCCTTTTTATGAGGATAGTTTCAAATTAGTAGAAGTCCCTTATTTAGGGATGGAACACCAGAGCTCTGTGACCTATGGCAATCAATTTAAACAAGGCTATCTCGGAAGAGATTTATCAAGAACTGGTTGGGGGTTAAAATTCGATTTTATTATTATTCATGAATCAGGTCATGAATGGTTTGCAAATAATATTACTTACAAAGACGCTGCCGATATGTGGATTCATGAAGGTTTTACGGCGTATTCAGAAAATATATTTTTGGATTATCATTACGGAACTGAAGCTTCGGCAGACTATGTGATTGGTACAAGAAGGAATATTCAAAATGACACCCCAATCATTGGTACCTATAATGTGAATTCGGAAGGGTCTTCGGACATGTATTACAAAGGCGCTAATATGCTACACACCCTACGTCAACTTATTAAGGACGATGAAAAATGGAGACAACTTTTAAGAGGATTGAATAAAACCTTTTACCACCAAACTGTCACAACAAAAGACATTGAAGACTATGTGAGTACATTTTCTGGTTTAAACTTAACAGCCTTTTTTAATCAATATCTTAGAGATATTCGAATTCCAACTTTAGAATATTCAATCCAGAAAAATAAATTGAGTTACCAGTGGACAAATGTGGTTGAGAGTTTTGAAATGCCTATTGAGATAGAAGTCAATGGTAAAACACAATGGCTGTACCCTACTACCGTTTTGCAAAAAACTAAAATCGATGCGTCAGAAATCAGTATTGATAGAGATTATTATATTGGCTATAAACAACTAAATTAAAATCTAGTCTAATGAAAAACATACTCCCGATCCTGCTTTTAATTGTTAGTTTTAGTGCTTCTGCGCAAGACTTTTCAATGGAACTTTTAAAAACTAAAACACCTAGAAACATCGGCCCTGGCGGAATGTCGGGACGCGTCACTTCAATAGATGTGGTGCATTCTAATCCCGATATCATGTATGCAGGAACAGCTTCAGGAGGTTTATGGAAGTCGACTTCAGGGGGAATCAAATGGGATCCTATATTTGAAAATGAAGCAACCGCTTCTATTGGCGCCGTCGCTGTTCAACAATCTAACCCGAGTGTTATTTGGGTAGGTACTGGAGAAGGCAATCCTAGAAATAGTTTAAACGGAGGTTATGGAATTTATAAATCATTGGATGGTGGAAAGAACTGGATTTTGATGGGTTTAGAAAAAACGCGACATATCCATCGGGTAATTATTGATCCGACAAACCCAAATACTGTTTATGCTGCTGCCATTGGATCGCCTTGGGGAATACATCCAGAACGCGGCGTTTATAAAACTACAGATGGCGGAAAAACATGGGCTAAAATTTTATATACAAATCAAAAAAGTGGTGCGGCAGACTTGGTCATGGATCCTGAAAACCCAAATAAATTAATGGCTGCCATGTGGGAACACAAACGAGATCCTTGGTTTTTTAGTTCTGGTGGCGAAGGCTCTGGATTATACAGCACCTATGATGGCGGTGAAACTTGGAAAAAAATAACGTCTGATGATGGGTTTCCTGAAGGAAATTTAGGAAGAATTGGTGTCGCTATTGCGCCTAGTAAGCCTGACGTTATTTACGCCTTGGTAGAAGCCAAAAAAAATGCACTTTACAAGAGTAGTGATGGTGGAGATTCATGGGAAATGGTCAGCGATAAATTGGATGAAATAGGAAATCGCCCATTTTATTATGCAGATATTTATGTAGATTCTCAAAACGAAAATCGATTGTTTTCAATTTTCACATACGTCAATGTAAGTGAAGATGGCGGGAACAGTTTCACACAACTCATGCCTGCGTACGGCGTTGATAATGGGGTTCATCCTGATCATCACGCTTGGTGGATACACCCTACAAATGGTGACTTTATGATTGATGGCAATGATGGCGGAATGAATATTACTAAAGATGGTGGAGCGTCGTGGCGATTTATAGGAAACTTACCTGTAGCACAATTTTATCATATTAACGTAGACAATGAATTTCCTTATAATGTCTATGGCGGCATGCAAGACAATGGCTCTTGGAGAGGCCCTGCTTATGTGTGGCGTGCGCAAGGGATTAGAAATTCATATTGGCAAGAAATAAGTTTTGGAGATGGATTTGATGTAATTCCTGACAAAGATGATGCACAATATGGATGGACTATGAGTCAAGAGGGCTATGTAAGTCGTTACGATTGGAAAACGGGTAATAACTACATCGTACGTCCTACACATCCAGATGCTGATGTTAGACTTCGATTTAATTGGAATGCGGCTATAAACATAGATCCAAACTCAAACAGTACGCTTTACTTTGGAAGTCAATTTGTACATAAATCTACGGACAAAGGGGATACATGGACAGTCATTTCACCAGATTTAACCACCAATGACCCAAATAAACTTAAACAGCACGAAAGTGGAGGACTAACAATGGATGCTACAGGAGCCGAAAACCACTGTACCATTTTGGTTATCGAACCTTCTGATGTTGAAGCAGATATGCTTTGGGTAAGTACCGACGACGGACGTGTACATTACACACAAAACGGAGGAACGCAATGGACAGAAGTTACTAAAAATATAAAAGGTCTTCCAAAAGGAAGTTGGATTCCACAAATTAAAGCATCAAAAACTACTAAAGGTGAAGCGCTTTTAGTCGCTAACGATTACAGACGATTTAATTATACGCCTTATGTGTATCGCACTAAAAATTACGGTAAAACATGGCAGCGTATTGTGGAAGAAACTGATGTAAGCAGTTATGCTTTATCTATTGTAGAAGATGCTGAAGAACCAAATTTATTATTTTTAGGAACAGATAACGGTCTTTATATGTCTATCGATAAAGGCGAAAAATGGATCAAATGGACGGAAGGATTTCCAACTGTTTCTGTAAAGGATTTAATCATTCATCCACGTGAACACGACTTAGTGATTGGAACATTTGGACGTGCCGCATGGGTGCTAGATGATATTCGTCCTTTAAGAGCGATTGCAAAAAATCAAAACTTACTACAAAAAAGTATTCATTTATTCGATCCTCCAACAGCATATCAAGCCGCATACCAGCAGCCTACGGGAAGTCGATTTGGAGGAGATGCGTTATTTAATGGTGACAACAGAAATGGTGGCGCACAGTTTTCATATTATTTAAATGTTCAAGAAAAAGATACCATAACAAAAGATGACAATGAAACTGAAGAGGATGAAACTGAAGATTCAACAGCTGTAAAATGGGATTCTTTACAGCTTCAATTGTTTAACGGCGATCGTCTAATTCGAACCCTTAAACAAAAAGCACCAAAAGAAAATGGTGTTCATAGTTGGCGTTGGTATATGGATGAAAAAGGTGTTGAGCGACCTTCTAAAAAATTAAACAAATCAACACGGGAACCGTCTGGAGTACAAGTGCTTCCTGGAACTTATCGTGCCGTGATGAGTTATGGCGATCAAAATTCGGAAACCACTATTGAAGTTCAAAGTGACCCACGAATTAATTATGATGGGAATTCAACCCAAGACGTTTATAAAACACTTAAAGATTTTGAAGGTTTACAAGAAATTACAGCAAATGCTGTTAAACAACTTGTCGAAAGTAAAAAAATAGCTTCTGAATTTTCTAGCAAACTAAAAGAGAACAATAAAAAATTAAATAAAGATGCCATTGAAAACTGTAAAGGAATTACAGAAAAAATAGATACTATTCTGGCGCTCTATTTTGGAAAAGACGATAAACGTCAAGGCATCACTAGTGACCCAGAAGTTTCTGTATCAGAACGTATTGGATTGGCGGCCTACTACATTGGCACGCGTCAGAACGGAATTTCAAAAACAGAACGCATACTTATTGAGCACGCAAACACAGCAGTCGATGAAGTCTTAAAAACGACTAACGCCTTTTTTGAGGATGAATGGTCAATATTCAAAACTGATATGGAGCGTACTGAATTGTCATCATTTAAAACTATAAAAACATTTAAACTAAAAAATTAAACCTTGTTCTTAATTAGGTTGATATTTTTTAACTAACTTTCGACTAACTAAATTTAAATAAAATGAAAAACACAATCCTAGCTTCGCTTCTTATTTTCAGTGTATTAGCATGTAAAAAAGAGGTAAAAAAAACAGAAGTAAAACCAATAGATGCCTCAAACACAACACAAGAAATTGTTGAAAATACAGAGGCATTAACGATCATACTAAGTCCAAAAAGTAAAAGTAGTGTCACGGGTAAAGTTGAATTTGTAGAATCGAATGGTAGTATTCAAATGACTGCTGTGCTTAAAGGCCTATCTGAAGGCTCACATGCCATACACATTCATGAAAAAAGTGACTGTTCATCAGATGATGGTAAATCGTCTGGTGGCCATTGGAATCCAACGGGACAGCCACATGGAAAATGGGGTGCTGAATCGGGTTATCACAAAGGAGATATAGGGAATTTTAGCGTTAAAAATGAAGGTGAAGAGACTGTTGTAGAATTTAATACAGACCAATGGTGTATTGGGTGTGGCGATGAATCTAAGGACATATTAGGGAAAGGTATAATTGTGCATCAAGGCGTAGATGATTTCACGTCTCAACCGTCTGGGGCTGCAGGCAGCCGTGTGAGTTGTGGTGGAATTATTGAATAATATAATTTCAAGCTTATATTTACAAAGCTACTTAGTATAAGTAGCTTTTTTAATTAAAATCAAGTCATTATTAGGGATTTACTTTTGATGGCAATAGAACAAATGATTAACTTGTAAAATACTACCTTTGAAGCATGGGATTAAATAACAACGATATTTTCAAAAAACTTAGAGTCGCTCATAAATTAAGAGATGACGATATTGTGAAAATTTGCGCTTTAAAGGATTTTAAAATTACTAAAAGTGAGCTGAACGCAATTTTTAGAAATGAAACTCACCCAAAATATATGGAATGTGGAGATCAGTTTTTACGTAATTTTTTAGATGGATTAATCATTCACTTAAGAGGGCCAATGCCTCCAAAAGGAACAAAACTGAATACAGGTTCCAAATCTTGAGTTTTATGAAAAAGTACTTTCTAATAGGTGGTTTAATGGCTTTATTTTTTAATTGTAAAGAAGATAAAAACAGCCCTTTAATTGATTTAGCATATACAAATACGCTTAGCCAGGCAATAAAAATGCGTTCTGAAGGACGTGTTAAATACCTTGAATTGACTGGGTTATTTAAGTTAGATTCTACGAGTAATACATTTGGCAGTGCTGCTTCAAATGATTTTATATTGACTATAGAAAATTTGACGCCCACAATTGGACGTATTAATTTATCAAAAGATGCACTTACTTTTTATGCCGAAAAAGACGTAGAAATCACAACTGATAAAGATCAAAAAATAGAGTCGTTAGTCCTTAGTATAGATACGAACGGAAACTCGGTTATGCTTTATCACGAGCAAATAAAATGGCAAATCATTACGCGTTCTGGAGCACTCTATTTGAGAGTTTGGGACAAAAAAAATCCTGCGATCGAATCCTTCAAAGGGTTTAAAAGCTATGATGTTAATAGTGATTTTATTTTTGAAGCTGACTTTAAGTACTTTGAAACTGCGCGTTTAGAACCAGTTGATTCAAAGTTAGGGATACCTGACGTTACCGATTTTATTGGTCAAGTTAGTTTTATGTATAATGGCGAAAAACACAGCCTAGATGTCGGTAGTGAAGGGTTTATTATGGTTGGAGATCAAACTTCTGGAGAAACGACTTATGGCGGTGGACGCTATTTGAATAGTGATATCTCTAAGGGGAATGGCAAGGTTACTATAGATTTTAATTACCTGTATAATCCACCATGTGCATTTTCGGAATTTACGACTTGCTTATATCCTCCGCGACAAAATCAATTGGCTTTTGAAATTAAAGCTGGAGAACGTATTGAAAATAAACGTTAATAATTCAATTTATCAATTTGAAATCAACATCTGAAAAAACATTCGTAGAACTCTTACAAAAGCACCAAAACATTGTGCACAAAATTTGTAGGCTCTATACGAATGATGTGGATGCGCATAACGATTTATTTCAAGAAATCTCTATTCAACTTTGGAAGGCTTATCCCAAATTTAGAGGCGAATCAAAATTTAGCACTTGGATGTACCGGGTCGGCCTAAATACATCTATTACCCTATATCGAAAATCGTTACGACGAGTAGAAAGTCAGCGTATTGAATCTGTGGCCTACAAATTGTCATATGAAGACTATGATGATACCAAAGACGAACAATTAAAACTGATTTACGCAGCCGTACATAAATTAAATGATATCGAAAAAGGAATCATTTTCTTGTATTTGGAAAACAAAAATTATAGAGAAATTAGTGAAACACTTGGGATTAGTGAAGTCAATGCCCGCGTACGGATGACCCGTATCAAAACAAAACTAAAAACCCAGTTAACTTCTTAATTATGGATGAACTAGAGCTATTAAAAAAAGACTGGGAGACGTCTTCTAAAAATTATCCAGAAATGAATAAAAAAACACTTTACAAACTGATTAATAAACAGTCTTCATCAATTGTAAAATGGATTTTTATTATCAGTTTGTTGGAATTTGCATTATGGACATTGGTTTCTATAGTGTCGAATGACGCTGAAAGTTTAGAAAAATTAAAAAGTTATAATGTAGAGTACATAATATATCCTCTTACTGTATTTGGCTATCTAGTTATAGGGTACTTCTTTTATGTGTTTTATAAAAACTATAAAAATATTTCAACAACTGAAGATACAAAAATGTTGATGGAACGCATACTTAAGACTCGTAAGACCGTAAAACATTATGTAATTTTTAATCTTGTTTTTGTGTGTATTTCCATTGTAATTGGCGTATATATTGAGATAACAAACAATCCAGAAGTTCAAACCTTAATTAATGGAATAGAAGCTGATGGCGCAAAGAATGTTACTATATTTTACCTGATTGTTGTAGGAATAAGTATTCTAGCAATGGCGCTTATTACAGCGATTTTACTTGGGTTTTATTACTTGATATATGGTCTTTTATTAAAGCGTTTAAAAGCCAACTACAAAGATTTAAAAGAGCTGGTTACAGAGCAATAAATTACCAATTTCGTTTATTATTCAGAGCTTCTTTTTCTAGCAGTTCGTCTTGAGGAATAACCTTCATGAAAGACGGATGTTGTTCGATCGCATACTCAATTTTTTCAACGATTTGTGCAATAGATTCGTTTTCGTAATCAATTTCTAGAGGCGATTTGATTTCCATGGTTTGAAGAATGTTCTTTTTCCGCACTCGAATTCCTTTTTTATCAAAAGACCGTCTAAAACCATCAATAACAATGGGTACTACTAGTGGTTTGTAATGCTTGATAATATGAGCTGTCCCTTTTCGAATGGGTTTAAATGGTGTCGTAGTGCCTTGTGGAAAGGTAATCACCCAACCATCATTTAAAGCATTATTAATATTTGAAATATCACTCATTTTAACTTGACGATTTACATTTTCACCAGAAGCGCGCCACGTACGTTCGATACTAATAGAACCCGCATAGGCAAATACTTTTGGAAGAAACCCTGACTTCATGGTTTCTTTAGCAGCTACAAAATATACATTAAGTTTAGGATGCCACAGATAGCCAACATTTTTGATGTTGTCATTTCGACCGCTGAGTGCTGCATTAAACACATGAAACATCGCCATCACATCCGCAAAATACGTTTGATGGTTGGAAATAAACAACACATTAGTTTCTGGAAGGTTACGTAGAATTTCGGAGCCTTCTATTTGTAACTCATTAAATCCTCTGTAGCGTCGGTGACTTAAAACACCTGCAATACGAATGATCCATTTTTTAAGGAACAAGTATTGGCCAAAAATATTTTTTTTAAATAAACCCATTAAGATTTTAAAAATTTGTTGTGCAAACCTAAGCTATTTTTTTAAAATTTGATTTATCATTGATTTAATTTCTATCAACATCATGGCAGTAGCCCCCCAAACAACATGTTTATTAAGCATAAATGCGGGCACTTTGTAAGTGACATCAGCTGCAGCAGTAATCTCAGATTCAACCTCAGATTCGTCATTTAAAAAATCTACTAAAGACACTTCAAGAACCGCTTCAACTTCGGAGGCTTGTAGTGTAAAACTAAGAGGTTCTCTGGCGATGCCTAAAAAAGGTGAAACTAAAAAATTACTTGGTGGAATATAGGTGGGTGTGAGTTCTCGCAATACCGTGATTTTTTCAGAGCTTACACCAATTTCTTCCCAGGTCTCTCGTAAGGCTGTCGCTTCCATCGACGCATCTTCTAATTCTGGTTTACCACCTGGAAACCCAACTTGAGCAGAATGTACCCCCTGATAGGATTTCCTTAGGATTAAAACCAAGAGTGTTTCACCTGTCTTACTAGGATAAAATAATGATAGAACGGCTGCAGGTTTTGCTGTTTTTCGTTTTTCTTTATACTGCTCAATTAGTTCTTCTCGAAATGGAGGCGCCATTTTTAATTGCGCCTCAACGCCTGGTAAACGCAGTGTATTTAGTTCTGAAATTGCTTTTTCAAATGCTTTAAATCTCATATATTACGGTTAAATAAATCAATACTATCCATGCGACTATTTATAGTGTTCATTTTAAGTTGTGTTTTGGCGAGCTGTCAAGATAAGAAAACTAAAAAGAATACACAGGCACCAAAGACAAGTGTTCATACGTCCACTACAAGCGAACCTGTTTCAAAAAACAAGCCCTCATCTTTTTTATTGACGGATTCGAACGTTATGGAGTTTTTAGTGGATTATGATAAAACGCATACAGAAACTACCGTGAGAATTACTACTGATTTAGGCACTATTGACATTCTTCTGTTTGAAGCGACAAAGTTTCACCGAGCAAATTTCATTTATCTCACAAAAAAACACTACTTCGATAATACTCAGTTTTATAGGGTGATTCAAAATTTTGTCATTCAAGGCGGGAATAGTGATGACCGAAAAACCTTAAGAAAACGGCAAAACATCGGGAAATACTTACTTCCAAATGATTATGATAAAGGTTTTAAACATGACCGTGGAATGGTGAGTATGCCTAGTAAAAATGTAGACAACCCTTATAAAAAAGCATCCCCATTTGAGTTTTTCATTGTGCAACAACGGGGTGGTGCACACCATTTAGATGGCGATTATAGTATTTTTGGGAAAGTGATTCACGGCATGGATGTCGTTGACAACATTGCTGCGGTTCCAACCGATACATCCGATTGGCCGCTTCAAAATGTCTATATCAAAACCATTGAAGTTTTAAAATAAATTAAAACACATTTTGGTTATGCTTTATTTTAACTACATTGTGTGGCGTACATTTAAACCCTAAAAAACTATACCTTATGAAATTTCCTGTATCTAATTCTTACATCATCGTTTTTTGTTTAGGATTAATCACTCTAGTTATGAGTTGTAAAAACGATGTGAACCCACAGTCCGAAAATATTTTATTACAAGAATGGCAAGGCCCTTACGGAGGCGTTCCTGCTTTTGATAAAATGGCCGTTACAGATATTCAAGAAGCTGTTGAAATCGGTATGAAACTCAATCTTGCTGATATCGACGCTATTGCAAATTCAACTGAGGGCGCCACTTTTGAAAATACAATCGCAGCAATGGAACGCTCCGGCGCAGAATTGGATCGTGTGTTCTCCTATTATGGCATTATGAGTAGCAATATGTCTTCTCCAGAGTTTAGAGAAATTCAATCGGAACTTGCCCCTAAGTTATCAGAATTCTCTTCAAGTATTAGTCAAAATAAAGCGCTTTTTAATCGCATAAAAACAGTCTATGAAGCGTCTCAAATCACGCCTTTAAAGGCCGACCAACAACGTGTTGTAGAACTGACCTACAACCGTTTTGCGATGCGTGGTGCGGAACTGAATCTAGAACAAAAGGCGCGTTACGCGGCTATTGACAAAGAATTATCGACCCTCTATAATACCTTTTCTGATAATGTATTACACGATGAAGAAAATTATATCACCTATTTAAATGCCAGTCAATTGGGAGGACTTTCTGAAGGGTTTGTGAAATCTGCCGCCGCCATTGCCACAGAGAAAGAAAACGAAGGAAGTTACGCGATTACCAATACGCGGTCATCAATGGCTCCATTTCTAACCTATTCAACGAATAGAGCTTTAAGAAAACAAGTCTGGACCAATTATTATTCTAGAGGGGATAATGGAGATGACTATGACAATAACACTATAATCGCTCAGATTTTAAAATTACGTCGGGAACGTGTTGAACTATTAGGCTATAAAAATTATGCGGAATGGCGTTTACAGGACCGTATGGCTAAAACTCCAGAAAATGCACTCGCCTTAATGGAAGCGGTTTGGCCAGCATCTATTGCGCGAGTTCAAGAAGAGGTTACCGATATGCAAGCGGTTGCAAATGCTAGCGGCGATGCCATCACTATTGAGCCGTGGGATTACCGTTACTATGCTGAAAAAGTACGTGTAGCCAAATATGATTTAAATAGTGATGAAGTCAAACAATACCTTCAGCTTGATAAATTGACAGAAGCTATGTTTTACGTGGCAGGGCGCTTATTTAATTATAATTTCAGTCCCGTGCCTGATGGCAGTGTTCCTGTATTTCAGGAGGATGTAAACGTTTGGGAAGTGACGGACAAAGATTCTGGAGCACACATTGGACTTTGGTATTTAGATCCGTATGCACGTCAAGGGAAGCGTTCTGGGGCGTGGGCAACCACTTACCGCAGTCACACAACTTTTGACGGTAAAAAAACGGTACTGGCTTCAAACAACTCTAACTTTGTGAAACCTGCAAAAGGAGAAGCTTTACTAGTGTCATGGGATGATGCCACCACCTTTTTTCATGAATTTGGACATGCGTTACACTTCTTTTCCTCAAACGTAAAATACCCAACTTTAAATGGAGGCGTGAGAGATTATACGGAGTTTCAATCCCAACTATTGGAACGTTGGTTATCCACAGACGAAGTGATCAATCAATTTCTGGTGCATTATAAAACAGGTGCTGTAATTCCACAAAAATTAGTTACAAAAATTAAAAAAGCAGCGACCTTTAATCAAGGGTTTGGAACGACCGAATATTTAGCTTCTGCGTTGATGGATATGAAACTTCACCTTGCAGATCCCGAGAATATTGATATTGATGTGTTTGAACGCCAAACCTTAGCAGATCTTAAAATGCCGTCTGAACTTCCTATGCGTCACCGTACACCTCATTTTGGACATGTGTTTTCCGGGGAGGGCTATGCTACTGCTTACTATGGCTATATGTGGGCGGATGTCCTCACAGCGGATGCCTCTGAAGCATTCCAAGATGCTCCAGGTGGATTTTATGATAATGACCTTGCCAACCGATTGGTGAAGTATTTGTTTGAGCCTCGAAATTCTATGGATCCTGCGGAGGCCTACAGACTATTTAGGGGTCGTGATGCCAAAATTGAAGCTTTGATGCGTGACCGTGGATTTACTGTGAACTAAAAAACAATACTATTTGATAAAAGCCTTTCCTTATGGATGGGTTTTTTTTTGAACACTTTAACTGTTAAAATCTATTTAAAAAAACAGAATTAATAGTTTTTATTTATAGCTTTGTAATATTAACCTGAACAACTATGACCATCACACAACTCAAATATGTTTTAGCAGTCGCCGAACATCAAAATTTCACCAAAGCAGCCGAAAAATGTTTCGTCACCCAACCGACGCTTAGTATGCAAATTCAAAAGCTAGAAGATCAATTGAATGTTCAAATTTTTGATCGCAGTAAAAAACCAATTGAGCTCACTGAAATTGGACGGAAAATTGTTATGCAGTCAAAAAACATTGTTAATGAAGCCGACCGTATCAACGATATTGTAGATCAACAAAAAGGGTTTATTGGCGGTGAATTTAAAATAGGAATCATTCCTACTGTGATGCCAACCTTATTACCGATGTTTTTAAAAACATTTATAAAGCGCTATCCAAAAATAAAACTAAAAATAGAAGAACTCACTACTGAAGAAATTATTCAACGTATCAAGGACGGGCATTTAGATGCTGCCATAGCAGCGACACCACTAGAAAATGAGCATATCAAAGAGCGTGTTTTATTTTATGAGCCTTTTGTGGGCTATATTCCAGACAATCATCGGTTAACGTCAAAAGAGGTATTAGACGTTTCGGACTTAGATGTTAATGATCTACTTTTATTGGAAGATGGGCATTGTTTTAGAGATGGGGTTCTGAATTTGTGTAATGCAAAGAAAACCAAAGACCGTAATGAATTTCAGTTGCAAAGTGGGAGTTTCGAAATGTTAACCAAATTAGCCAATGAGGGCATGGGAATGACGCTTCTCCCCTATTTACATACTTTAGATTTGAAAGCGAATGAACAAAAGCATCTACATTACTTTAGCGAGCCTTCGCCGGCTAGAGAAGTGAGTTTAATTTTTCATAAAAGTGAATTGAAAATTCAAATTATTAATGCACTTCACAAGATCATTTCGGGAATCATTCGTGGGGCGATTACCTTTCAAAATGTAGATATAATCAGCCCAGTACCAAAATAAAAAAAGTGACCTCTCGGTCACTTTTACAGTTTAATTTTCTACAAACGACTAATTCAAATAAACCATACATTGCTTCAAATCTGGATTATAAGAAATCAAGTTTTGAATGAATAATTTTAATTCTTCTATCTCGTATGGCAATAGGCGTTGAAGTGCTTTTTGGACTTCTTTGCAAAAAAGGTTGGTATCGAAACTCACCTTATTCAGCACCGTTTTGGTGTACTCGAACATTGCTCTTGACATTTTTAGAAATTATTAAAATTAATTAAAAGTAATGTTATTGAATAGGCGTGATATTTTAAAGATTTTTATAAAATTAATGAAAAGTAAGGACCTGTGGGAAACTTTAACACTAATTTCTGAATTATGTTTATTTCAATTTTAAACTCCACTCGAAGTCGAACGAAGAGACTTCATCTCCTGTCTGATCGATCCCTTTAGCAGTTAAAACAACCGTTTGTCCCTTGCCAGAAGTTATAGCATTTTGTAGTGCTTCGTCTATGAGATGTCCTTGGTCACAAGTAAAAGTAATGATGCCTTTTGCTTTTTTAGTGAAACGTGCATTATTTTGAATGACTAACATTGAAATCTTTTTTTGAGACTCTTGAATTTTCATCATGATCAATGCCCCTGTAGATAGTTCAGCTGCCATACCTTGAACGGCCCAAAACATAGATTTAAAAGGGTTTTGATTGATCCAACGGTGTTTTACAGTAACTACACATTTTATTGCATCTATAGATTTTGTTCTAACGCCTGTAAAATAGGCTGCTGGAAGATTAAATACAGTAAATAAATTAAGTTTTCTCGATGTAAATTTCATACAATAAATTAGCTAGGATGCTAAGATAACTATTTTAGAATACACTTATATTGTTAATTTAATGTTAAAATATAATACTATGTTATACATAATACCTTTCTATGTAATACATTTACCAAAAAATAATAACAATGAAAATAGAAAACACAAAAGCGCAGATGCGAAAAGGTGTTTTAGAATTTTGCATTTTGTCTGTATTAAAAAATAAAGACGCCTATGTGGCCGAAATTTTAATAACCTTAAAAGAAGCAAAATTACTAGTTGTAGAAGGTACTATATACCCACTTCTAACACGACTCAAAAACTCTGGATTACTAAATTACCGTTGGGAAGAATCTACGACTGGTCCCCCAAGAAAATATTATACGCTTACAGAAAGTGGGCAATTATTTTTAGTAGAATTAACAACCACATGGAATGAACTCCACAATGCAGTCACCTTAGTAACCCACCCAAAAACCACAAAAAAATGAACAAAACTGTAAGTATAAATTTAGCTGGAATCTTTTTTCATATTGATGAAGATGCTTATCAAAATTTAAAAAATTATTTTAAAGCCATTAAAAAATCGCTTCAAAATAGCGAAGGAGAGTCTGAGATCATTGCAGATATAGAAGGTCGTGTAGCAGAACTGTTTTCTGAACGTATTAAATCTAGCCAACACGTGATTTTAAACAAAGAAGTTGATGAAATTGTGTCCATTATGGGACAACCCGAAGACTATAAAATAGATGAAGATCTTTTTGAGGAAGCTCAAGAAAAAGAGAAATCGGACAGTCAAAAAAGACGTTTATTTAGAGATCCTGACGCCGCATATGTTGGTGGTGTTTCTGCAGGATTAGGCCATTATTTTGGCATCGACCCTCTTCTCATAAGACTGGTATGGATTCTGTTGATTTTTGGCGCTGGCATGGGCCCCTTATTATATATTATTTTATGGATTTTAATTCCTGCTGCAAAAACAACTGCACAGAAATTGGCTATGATGGGAAAGCCCGTTACTATTTCTAATATAGAAAAAAAAGTAAAGGAAGAATTTGAAAATGTTAAGGAGAGTTTAGAACGCGTTAAAAATAGTGTTAACTCTGGGAAATTGAATGATTTAGGGTCAACAATTCAGTCCAGATCGCGGTCGTTTTTTGAAACATTTTGCGATATCGTTATTTTTATGTTTAAGCTGTTTATTAAAGCTATTGGATTGCTATTTATAATCGTCAGTATTTTTACTCTAATTGGGTTTTTTGTAAGTCTTTTAACCGTTGGTATTGCAGATGTGGTACATTTTCCAGGGCTTGACTTTGCCGATTTAGTCAATTCCTCAACTTTACCACTTTGGTTAGTTTCAATTCTAGCCTTATTAATTGCTGGGATTCCTATCGTATTTTTATTACTCTTAGGATTACGAATGGTATCCAATCGTACACCTCAATTTAATCGGTATACAAAAATATCGCTGCTAGGCATTTGGGTCATTGTATTGATCACACTTATAACCTTTAGTTTAAAATTAGCCTCAGACTATAGAATAAATGCAAGTGTAACGGAACAATCCGAGTTGCCAGTAACTAGTCAGGACACCTTGTTTTTAGAAATGAAAGGAAATCCGCTTTACTCTAAATATTTATATCGTGATAATGATTTAGAAATCATTTATGACGCACAAAACACAAAACGAATCTATGGTTCAAATGTAAGACTCATTGTGCGGTCTACAAAAGATTCAGTCGGAAGCATTTCGGTTGAAAAAATTGCATTAGGATCTGATTATTTTAATGCGAAAAATCGAGCTGAAAAATTAGAATATGATTATGTGTTTAAAAACAATACTTTATTTCTAAATGGCTTTTTTCTAACAGACATAGATAATAAATATAGAGGTCAAAACGTTGAAGTGATATTAACACTTCCTATTGGCAGTGTTTTGTTTCCAGATGACAACACCTATTCGTATCACCGAAATACTTCAAAATACAATGACATCTTAGACAATGGAAATGAAGAGCATTACATGAAAGTAAACCATAAATCCATGCGATGCTTGGATTGTTCAAACCTAAATAAAGACTAATCTCTAAAAACCCAAATTATTATGATGAACCTAATCAAACTAATCAGCCTTGCCATTGTAAGCCTTGCTTTAAATGCGTGTCAATTTAACGCCTTTCCTTTTAATAAAGGAGTTCGTGGCAATGGTATTGTGATTTCCGAACAACGCCCCCTAAATGAATCCTATAACGCTATTGAAGTTAGTAGAGGAATTGATGTCTTTTTAACACAAAGCAATGCACCAAGTATTACTGTTCAGGCGGATGAAAATATCCAGGAATTAATCATTACAAAGATTGAAAATGGAACGCTTAAAATATATATTGATAAAAGCTCTCATCACGTTGCTTCAAAAAAAGTAATGGTAAATTTTGATTCCGTAGAAAGCATTAGTGCCTCAAGTGGTAGTTATGTTATAAGTACCAACACTCTAAAAATTCCAAATATTGACATCAGCTCTTCTAGCGGAAGTCAAATGAAACTCACGGTTGACGCGCAACACATTAATAGTAGCAGTTCTAGTGGAAGTGATTTAACCCTTGATGGCAACAGCAAAAACTTTGTTGGCAATTCTTCTAGCGGGAGTAAATTAGATGCTTCAAAATTAATTTCAAAATATTGTGAAACAAAAGCGTCGAGCGGATCGGATTTATCCGTAACTTGCTTAGAAGCATTTAATGCGAACGCCTCAAGTGGTGCACATATTAAAAATCACGAATCTTCTATTAAAACGACTGTTAAATCTTCATCGGGCGGACATATAGACACTAAAAATTAAACCCTATGGAATCTGACTATTCAAAATTGTATGCTGGGAGCTTTATTGTCGTTCAATTAATTACTCAAAACCTTGAAAACGAAGGCATCACACCAATTATAAAAGACGAAACAGAATCGGCACGATTAGCAGGTTTTGGAACAGCTGCCTATGGATTTCAAGAGTTATTTGTTCACACTTCAGAAACCTCAAAAGCAGAAGTGATCATTGCCAATACATTGGAAGGATTTTAAATCAGTAATCTGTATGTATACATTTAGTTTTTAAGTTTGTATTTTAGTGGATCGTAATAAACAATTTATTCCATGAAAACGCCTTTTTTATACCTCAGTTTAATCTCATTATTTATTGGCTCGAGTCAATCTATCGAAATCCCTGTTGATACCATTGTTACGACCTCACATTCGACGATAATCAAAGGCGCGAGCATTAATTATACTGCTGAAACAGGAATGCAACCCGTTTGGGATGAAAACGGCACACCCATTGCAAGTTTATTTTACACCTATTACAGACGAACAAACATAAAAAAAAGCAGCAAAAGGCCCTTAATTATCTCGTTTAATGGCGGCCCAGGTTCAGCTTCGGTTTGGATGCATGTTGCCTACACAGGGCCTCGCATTTTGAATGTAGATGCTGAAGGCTATCCTATTCAGCCTTATGGTTTTAAAAACAATCCAAATTCTATTTTAGATGATGCCGATATTGTGTTTGTAAACCCCGTAAACACGGCGTATTCTAGAATGATCCCCAACAAAGATGGCGAATTACCCGATCGAGAACAGTTTTTTGGAATTAATGAAGATATCAAATACTTAGCGGCATGGATCAACACATTTGTGAACAGAAAAAACAGATGGGAATCCCCAAAATATATTATTGGTGAAAGTTATGGGGGCACCCGCGTTATGGGATTAGCTTTAGAATTGCAACAAAACCAATGGATGTATCTGAACGGCGTTATCATGGTATCCCCTGCAGATTATAAAGTATTACGTGTTGGTGGGCCTGTATCATCAGCATTAAACCTCCCCTATTACACTGCCACAGCTTGGCACCATAAAAAACTCCCTGAAGCGTTGCAATCTAAAGATTTATTAGAAATTCTACCCGAGGCTGAAGATTTTACCATTAATACACTCATTCCGGCATTGGCCAAAGGGGGCTTTATTGATACAGCTGAAAAAATGATGGTCAGTGAAAAAATGGCGTATTATTCTGGATTAGGTCAAAAGGAGATTTTACAGCATAATTTAGATGTCCCTAATTCATTTTTTTGGAAAGAATTACTTCGTGATGATTCGGGGCAAACTATCGGTCGCTTAGATTCTCGATATCTAGGAATTGATAAAAAAGAATCTGGAGACAGCCCAGACTATAGTGCGGAACTTACCTCTTGGTTGCATTCATTCACTCCAGCTATCAACCATTATATTAAAAGTGAATTAAACTTTGTGACCGACTTAAAATATAATATGTTTGGACCAGTTCGTCCTTGGAATAATGACAATGACAACACGCGGGATAATCTAAGACTCGCTATGGCACAAAACCCTTACCTTAAAGTGTTAA
Source organism: Flavobacteriaceae bacterium (assembly GCA_029252105.1). Lineage (GTDB taxonomy): Bacteria > Bacteroidota > Bacteroidia > Flavobacteriales > Flavobacteriaceae > Hel1-33-131. The sequence continues at coordinate 22,788 of JAQXCA010000091.1, forward strand.
ACCAGTCTGGATATTATGACGGAGCAACGACTTATTTTAATGCAAAATACACGTTGTGGCAAGTGGATCCTAGCGGAAAAATGAAGGATAGATTTACATTTAAAGGCTATCGAAGTGGACATATGATGTATTTGCGTAACGAAGATTTAATTCAGGCTAACGATGATTTGAGAGCGTTTCTCAAAGACTCATCGGCTAATGGCAAGGCGGCTAAATACTAATGCAGAGCGCACTCATAAGTATTCTTATTCCTTTTAAAAATACGGAACGTTTTCTGGATGAATGTTTACAGTCTATCCAAAAACAAACGTTTTCCAATTGGGAACTTCTTATTGTTGATGATGGCTCGACGGATACAAGCGCTAAAATTGTAAAACATTATGCTGATAACGACTCCAGAATACAACTTATTTCCAATCACGGAAACGGGATTATTGAAGCACTAAAAACAGGCTATAAACACGCTAAAGGCACTTTCATTACACGAATGGATAGTGATGACATCATGTCGACAAATAAGCTAGAGCAAATGCAGCAGTCTTTACAGGTTCATGGCGTGGGTCATTTGGCATTGGGACAGGTGAAGTATTTTTCAAAATCAGGCATTGGAGATGGCTACAAACGCTATGAAGCTTGGCTCAATACGTTAACATCAAAAGGTTCAAATTTTGAAGAAATTTATAAGGAATGTGTGATTCCTTCCCCCTGCTGGATGGTTTATAAAACTGACTTTGATCGTTGCGACGGTTTCAACTCTGACATTTACCCTGAAGATTATGATTTAGCATTTCGATTTTATAAACAGGGTTTAAAATGTATTTCTTCTAATGAAGTATTACACCACTGGCGTGACTATGCTGTACGTACTTCGAGAGTCGATGCCCATTATGCTGAAAATTCGTTTTTAGAATTAAAAGTCAACTTCTTTATAGAGTGCTCTAAAGTGAGTGAAAAAAAATTAATACTTTGGGGTGCTGGCGCTAAAGGTAAAAAAGTGGCACAATTGCTTATTGAAAGGGAAATCGCATTTGAATGGGTTTGTGACAATCCAAAGAAAATAGGGAAAGATATTTATGGACAAGTCTTAAAGTCTATCGAACATTTGACTATACTCCACAATTTTCAAAGTATTATTACCGTTGCAAATCATGAGGCACAAGTAGAGATTGAACAGTATTTCAAAACACGTGAAATGACTGCTATGAACGATTATTTCTTCTTCTGTTAATCAAAACAAATTTTAGTTTTTTATATTTGACCTATAAACCATTAAATGCAGTTTTTACACCCAGAATTTTTTTATGCACTTCCCGCACTGCTGATACCTGTATTTATTCATTTATTTCAGCTGAGACGCTTTAAAGTTCAAGCGTTTACTAATGTTGCTTTATTACAAAAAATTCGTTTTCAAACCCGAAAGAGTTCACAGCTCAAAAAATGGTTGATTTTACTTCTAAGATTACTTACGGTTGCATGTATTATTTTTGCGTTTAGCCAGCCCTTTATTTCGAATCAAATAGCTCATAAAAACACCTTCGAAACGGTAATTTATTTAGACAATTCATTTAGCATGCAAGCGGTTGGCCCCAAAGGCACACTTCTTAATCGAGCGGTTCAGGACATCATTACGGGGCTTGATGAATCCGAAAAAATTAGTGTATTTACCAACGATAAAAACTATAAGTCAACATCCATCAAAGACTTGAAAACGGAATTATTAGCGCTTGAATACAGCCAAAACCAACTGGACTTAAATACATTAATTCTAAAAGGTAAATCGCTGTTTTCAGAGTCTAAAACGAGTACAAAAACATTAATTTTAATCTCTGATTTTCAAAATCATAACGACAATCTTGTATTCCAAAAAGACACAACAATACGACTACTAGCAGTACCTTTAAAGCCTATTCATACAGCGAATAGTTTTATAGAAAACGTATCCTTAGAGCCAACTTTAAGCGCCAATTACAGTTTAAATGTTAGTGGTAAAACCACCCTTGAAACTACAGACAGCATCCCTGTAACCTTATACCAAGACCAACAGATTGTGGGGAAATCTATTCTAGAAAAATCTAAAAACTACAAAACCACATTTAAGCTTTCTAATACATTAGAATTTAAGGGAAAACTGTCCATAGATGATTCTCAAATTCCTTATGATGATGTGTTTTACTTTAATATTCCAAAAGCAGAAAAAATTGCAGTTTTAGCGATTAATGAGCAATCCAACTCTGCTTTTTTAAAGAAATTATATTCTGCTAATGAATTTCTATTTCAAAGTCAAAATTTCAAGACTTTAGATTACAGTCAAATTAAAAACCAAAACCTAATTGTTTTAAATGGGTTAAGTTCGATTTCAACAGCATTGAAAAACAGTCTTAAAACATTTATGAAAAGTGGAGGCGTCGTTGTATTGATTCCAAATAAAAAGGGAGATTTAAACGCCTATAATTCGTTATTAGCTACACAAACAAAACACAAACTTGAACCTCTAAAAAGTCAAGGCAAACGTGTTACAAATATCACATTTAAACATCCTATTTTAAAAGAGGTATTTGAGGAAACAATTACTAATTTTCAATACCCAACAGTAGACTTTTACTATCCTCTTAACACTACCGCAAATACGGTTTTAGCGTTTGAAGATGAGCAGCCTTTTTTAGTGCAATTTAAGGCATTGTTTGTGTTTACTTCGGCTGTAGATGCTCCAGAATCTAACTTTGTGAGCTCACCTTTAATCGTTCCAATAGTTTACAACATTGGAAGGTCGAGTTTAAAAATTCCAACACTACACTATTGGATTGGCGCAGAGAACACCTTTGATCTAAAAGTAAGTTTACAAAAAGACCGTATATTAAAATTAGGATATCAGGGAACTCAGCGTATTCCGTTACAAACAAATTACAACACCAAAGTAAGTATCACAACACAAGAAACGCCGAATAAACCTGGGCATTATGCAATCTTAAAAGAAATGGACACATTGACTCATGTGAGTTATAACTATAACCGAAATGAAAGTCAGCTTCGCTATCAAGACCTTTCAAAACTAAAAGGGGTTTCGATTGAAGCGACTGTTGATTCTACACTAAAAAAAATAAAAATAGAGGCAAATGTGAGTTGGTTATGGAAATGGTTTGTTATTTTTGCACTAATATTATTAGCTTTTGAAATGCTCATCTTAAAATATTTTAAATGAACGTACTTATAAAATCAGCTACAATTCTTGATGAAAAAAGTGATTTCCACAATCAAACTCAAGACATTTTAGTTGAAAACGGTTTCATTACTCAAATTGCTAAATCGCTTAAAAATTCGCATAAATATCCTGAAATTGCCTTTGAAAATCTCCATGTTTCTAGTGGTTGGTTCGACAGCAGTGTGTCTTTTGGAGAGCCTGGCTATGAAGAACGTGAAACAATTGCCAATGGATTACATGTTGCGGGGACTTCTGGATTTACAGACATTGCACTAAATGCCAATACAAACCCAGTAATTGACTCGCATTCAGATGTGTCTTTTGTAATTTCTAAAGCTGTAAATTCTGCGACGAATCTACATCCAATTGGCGCACTTACTAAAGACAGTAAAGGCGAAGATCTTGCAGAATTATATGACATGAAATCAGCTGGAAGTATTGCTTTTGGCGATTATAAAAAACCAATAGAAAATCCTAATTTAATCAAAATAGCATTGCAATATGCTTCAAGTTTTGAAGGCTTAGTCCAGTCCTATCCACACGAATCTAGGGTAGCGGCTAGTGGGGTTATGAATGAAAATATAATGAGTACGCAGCTTGGACTCAAAGGATTGCCCGCATTGGCTGAAGAACTTCAAATTGCGCGAGATCTATTTATTTTAGAATATACAGAAGGGAAATTACATATTCCAACAATTTCTACAGCTAAATCCGTGGCGTTAATTCGTGAAGCTAAAGCCAAAAAACTAGACGTTAGTTGTAGTGTAGCCATACACAACTTAAAGTATAAAGACGAGTGCTTGACGGACTTTGATACAAATTTTAAAGTTAATCCTCCTTTACGAACAGCATCGGATATTGAGGCGCTTATTCAAGGGGTTAAAGACGGGACAATTGATATGGTTACATCTGATCACAACCCGATTGATATTGAGTATAAAAAAATAGAATTTGACTACGCCAAAAATGGCACTATTGGTTTAGAAAGTGCTTTTGGGGCGTTGAATACATTATTTACCACAAAAAAAGCAGTACAACTTCTTACAAAAGGGAAATCTCGTTTTGGTCTAGATACGACTAGCATCAAAATTGGCAGCAAAGCAGATTTAAGCCTATTTAATCCTTCAGAAACCTATGTTTTTGAAGACAAACACATCCGCTCAAAATCAAAAAATTCTCTTTTTAAAGGATCAAAGCTAAAAGGAACCGTTTATGGAATCATCGCTAATAACACCACTTCAATAGCCCTTTAATGATTGAAAATCATGACATCAAATCTGGAAAAACCAGTGCGCTTATAAGTTACTTTTGGTTGATGGGAGTACTGATCGCCTACCTTACAAACACAGATAAAAAAAGTCAATTCGCCTATTTTCATATTCGTCAATCCTTAGGTTTATGGCTTAGTTGTATTGCTCTTGGCTATCCTATCGGGCATTTTGACAATTGGCAAATAACCATTTCATTTTGGATCGCTTTTGGAACTCTATTTATCTATGGATTTTCAACGGCATTATCAGGGAAGATGACACCAATTCCTTTGGTTGGAAAATTCTACCAAACTGCATTTAAAAAAATACAATAAAATGAGTATCAATCTCCCTTTAACTCATGTTTCTAGACCGTCAACACTAAAAGAAAACGCACCTTTACTAGTGATGCTTCATGGCTATGGTAGTGACGAAAATGACTTGTTTTCGTTTGCATCTGAGCTTCCCGAAGAATTATTCATTATTTCCATCAGAGCGCCTTACCCTCTACAACCTAGTGGGAACGCTTGGTATGCGATAAATTTTGATGCTGAACAAAATAAATGGAATGACAATGAACAAGCAAAATCATCAATGTCAATTTTAATTGATTGTATAAACCAAGCTTGTGATTTTTATCCCGTTGATAAAAACAACGTATCCGTATTAGGGTTCAGTCAAGGGACTATTTTAGGAATGGCAACGGCCTTAAATCATCCGAAAAAAATTAAAAATATTATTGGATTAAGTGGTTATGTGAATCATGATATTCTGCCAGAAAATTTAGAAGAACTGGACTATTCTAAGCTTAGTATTTACTGTTCTCATGGTACCGTTGATCAAGTAATCCCGATTGATTGGGCACGGCAAACACCGGTGTTTTTAAAGTCTCTAAACATCGACCACACCTATAGTGAATTCCCTGTTGGTCATGGTGTTGCCCCACAAAATTTCTATGAATTAAGAGATTGGATTTCCTCTAAAATTTAAGACGTATAAGAAACGTTTTTGCAGTAAATTAGTCTGCGACATCGTTTTCAACCTTTAAAAGCGATGTTTCTGTATTTTTAGTTTCTAAAACTTCAATTTTAGCTTTGAACTTTTTGATGTCTTTTTCATACTTATCAATAATTCCTTTTGAATTTACGTACTGAAAAACATTGACTAAGAGAGAAAATACAAGTAAGTATAGGTAAATATTTTTTTTCATTTTAAATGGATATTTGTAGTTGATCGTAGGCTAGTTTGACATGAGATGGAAGGCTTTTTTCTACCGCTTCATGAAAGCCTAAATGATGGCTAAGATGAGTTAAAAATGCTTTTTTCGGGTTTACTCGTTCGATAAACGCCAACGCTTCTTCAAGGTTGAAATGAGATACATGAGGTTCGATTCTCAGAGCATTAACAACCAAAACATCTAAACCTTGTAGTTTTTTAACTTCCGCATCAGAAACCGTTTTTGCATCGGTTATATAGGCAAATTTATTGATACGATAGCCCAAAATTGGAAGCGTATTATGGAGGACATTAATGGGGTGTACTTCGTTGGTTCCTATAGAAAAAGGGATGTCTGTTATTTGATGGTCATTTAATGTAAGAACGCCAGGGTATTTATTTTCTTTTACAAAAATATAATCAAAACGTTTATAAAGGGATTTTAAAACACGTTCCTGCGCATAAATATCTAGGGCGCCTTGTCTGTAGAAAAAAGGTCTCAAATCGTCTAAACCTGCAGTGTGATCACTGTGTTCATGTGTAAAAAGAACAGCATCGATTTTGGTACAATCTGTGCGTAATACTTGCTGCCTGAAATCTGGACCGCAATCAATTAAAACAGAGAAATCGTCCCACTGAACTAATACCGAAACTCTAAGTCGTTTGTCTTTAGGGTCTTCACTTAGGCAGACAGGGTGGGTGCTTCCAATGATTGGAATACCTTGTGAAGTTCCAGTACCTAAAAATGTAATTTTCAAATCGGTTATTAGTTTTAACAAAAATAGGCTATTTTTTTTTTAAGCTTATCTAAAATGGTACCTTTGTGTAGATTGTAACCTCTTTAATCAACAAGATGGAAATAACACTTAAAGGGGATGCTAAGATTGAAAGCATCCCATCATTAAAAGACAAGGCTTTAAGAATAAATTTGAACGAAAACATTTACGGAACTTTTGCCGAAATTGGTGCCGGACAAGAAACGGTACGCCAGTTTTTTAGGGCCGGGGGTGCTTCAGGAACTATTGCAAAAGCCATGTCTGCTTATGACAAATCTTTTAGTGATGCCATCTACGGAACCGAAAAAGAAAACCGGTATGTGACCGAAGATCGCTTGAAAAAAATGCTTTCGCATGAGGTTATGTTGATTGAAAACCGCCTCTCTCGTGATGAGTGTCCCAATAAAATGTTTTTTAGCTATGCAAATACGGTTGCCACGATTGATTTCGCGAAACGTTTCAAAGGTCATGGTTGGGTAGGCATTCGCTATCAAATTGATGCCGAACAACAAGTGTATAATGAAATCACACTCCACATCCGTTTTAAAGAAACCGATGCACGTTTACAACAGGAAACTCTTGGGAAACTAGGGACTAACTTAATTTATGGTGCTTATTATAAGTACAATCAGCCAAAAAAACTCTTAAGATATTTATACGATCACATTGATAAAGATCAGTTAGAAATTGATACCATTAATTTTTCTGGGCCTGAATTTAAAGATGTGGATAATCGACTCATGAGCTTACAGCTCTTGAAAAATGGGATGACGGATGCTGTTATGTTTTCGCCAGACGGCAACAATGTGCTGCCTGCACGCGTTTTGTATAAGAAAAATATCCTTGCCTTTAGAGGGAGTTTTAGACCTGTTACAAAAGTAAATATGGACATGTATGAAAAATCATACAATATGTTTTTACAAGAAAATAAAGTTAAAAAAGAAAAGACACAGGTTATTTTTGAAATCACACTATCGAACCTCAGGGCTTCTGGTGGTGAAATCGATGAACAAGATTTTATGGACCGCGCGCGCTTGTTATGCTCGCTCGGACAAACAGTGCTCATCTCTAATTTTCAAGAATATTATAAACTTGTAGAGTACTTTAATTTATATACCAAGAACCGCATGGGACTGTCCATGGGAATCAATAACCTCATTGATATTTTTGATGAGAAATATTACCGCCATTTAAGCGGAGGAATTTTGGAAGCCTTTGGAAAACTCTTTAATAAAGATCTTAAAATCTATTTATATCCAATGTTGACTGAAAACCAGACGATGACCACTAGTGAAGATTTGAAGGTACATCCACGTATGAAAGAACTTTATAAGTATTTCAAATTCAATGGAAAGCTTATTGACATTAAAGATTATGATCCTGAAATACTGAATATTTTCTCAAGAAAAGTCTTGAAAATGATTTCTAATGCAGAACCGGGTTGGGAAGAGATGCTTCCTGAAGGGGTTTCAGACATCATCAAAGCACAAAATCTTTTTGGATACGAAGCGCAATAAGTGCTAATAATTTATAAAAAAAAAAGCGACCATTTGGTCGCATTTTTTTATTTTAAAATTTGAGCAGTATGTTCTTTAGTTTTGACTTTTAGAATAATGTCTTCAATAATACCAGCTTGGTCAATGACAAAAGTAGTTCTGTGAATTCCATCGTATTCCTTGCCCATAAATTTCTTAGGCCCCCAAACGCCAAAGGCTTTGATTACCGATTTATCTTCATCTGCCAATAACGGGTACCGAAAACCATACTTTTCTTTAAAATTAGTTTGTCGTTTAGCGCTATCGGCACTCACGCCAAGAACGTCATAACCTTGAGCTGTAAAACGACTGTAGTTATCGCTTAAATTACAAGCTTCAACAGTACAGCCTGGAGTACTGGCTTTTGGATAGAAGAACAATACGAGTTTTTTTCCTTTATAATCTGCTAAAGAAATTGAGTTTCCACTTTCGTCTAAGGCTTTAAAATCTGGAGCAGCATCGCCTATTTGTAATGTAATCATAATTAGTATCTTTGGTTAGTTCAACAAATATAAAGGAATGACTAAAACTGAGAAGGTAAATTTTGTTATAAAAACCTTAAAAGATTTTTATCCCGAAATCCCTATCCCCTTAGATCATAAGGATCCATACACACTTTTGATTGCCGTATTGCTATCTGCACAATGCACGGATGTGCGTGTGAATAAAATTACACCGCTCCTGTTTGCCAAAGCCGACAATCCTTATGATATGGTAAAACTAACGGAGGAAGAGATCAAAGCCATAATACGGCCTTGTGGATTATCGCCCATGAAAAGTAAAGGCATTTATGGCTTATCAAAAATTCTTATAGAGTCCCACAACGGCGAGGTTCCGCAGAGTTTTAGCGCTTTGGAGGCTTTGCCTGCTGTAGGGCATAAAACCGCAAGTGTGGTAATGGCACAGGCGTTTGGTGTGCCTGCATTTCCTGTGGACACGCACATTCATCGCTTGATGTACCGCTGGAACCTGACGAATGGTAAAAATGTGGTGCAAACAGAAAAAGATGCGAAACGATTGTTCCCAGAAAATTTATGGAACGATTTGCACTTGCAAATCATTTGGTATGGCCGTGAGTACTCCCCTGCTCGTGGGTGGGATTTAGAGAAAGATATCATTACCAAAACTATTGGTCGAAAATCGGTTATTGACCAATATTACAAATAAACTCAGATTTCTTTTTTTTGGTAGAACGAATTTTAAAGTTTCTACTCTTTAAAAGACCCTCTATGGCATTCATTTGTCGCCATATTATTTATTTGTTTTATAATTCAAGTAATACATTATCAGTTGTTTACGTTATTTTTTTAGTGCCTATTTTTTGGTAGTTTAAAAAAAAAATTATAACTTTGAGTGATTGTTTAAGATCCCAAATCTAAATCTTCATAAGCAGCTTAACCGAAGTTGACGCATTTTTGTTTACATAGTACAGATGACATTTGGGAAACTAGAGTGGCACAATACATGCCAATAAGGGATATATTGAAGCACTCCAGACAAAATACAAAGAAAATATAAACCACTAGAGGTTTATATACACTAGATGATGCACAATTCATCTAAAGGTGAACCCAAATTGCTACGTGCTTCGCACTCCCGCCTTTTGGGATTGTGCATTATCGCCGCGATCTACCGGATAGCGTTAGACGTAGGTATTAGGAGGATAGCTATCTACCACCTTGAGGTGGTATCGAACAAAACAGTGCATATCAAGTCGCTATACCGCAATTTGATAACGTTCTTTTTGTTTTTTGAATTTAGCGCATCAAAAATGCATCAATTAAAAACCCAGAACAGGAGATTTTTATTACGGAATTGTAGTAGAAAAGTCATTATGACAAGTACTTAACACTCCTAAAAGAGTTAAGTTTTAAATTCTTCAATTACCAAGCAATGAAAAAAATTATTTTAACATCCATTTTATTTGTCTTTATTTTGAGTGTTTACTCTCAAAGTAAACAAGATTATTATGTTGTCGTAAAACTAAATAAGACCATTGAACCAATAACAAAAACAGTAAATTCAGATAACACTTTATCATTAACTTTTAATGATAACGATTTAGAAACCTTTTTTAATAGTAAAATTGTCTATAAATACAAAAAAGCATTTCCGACCGCTATCACACCGCAATTACAAAGAACATATCTAGTTACTTTACAAGAAAGTTCTTCTGTAAAAGATTTATTAAATTTTGATGAAATTGAAAGTATTGGATTAATAAGTGATGAAGGGGGAGTTTTATACGAGCCAAATGATTACTCAGAGGGAAACGGAGAAGCAAATAGAGCATTAGAATTAGTTCATGCTTCTGAAGCATTTGACTTAACAAAAGGAAATCCCAATATATTAGTTGGCATAGTTGATACTGGTTTTGAAACTACACATGATGAATTGATTAATAAAATCACACAAAATTTTGATGACAGTATTGGTAATTTATCTCACGGAACTGCAGTCGCAGGATATGCAGCAGGAGATACAGATAATGGTATTGGTATTTCAAGTATAGGATTTAATACTCGGCTAGTAACTTCTGGTAATTTTAGTAGTGCTGCAGTGAGAAATGAAGAAATGTTTAGGATTTCACAATTACCTAACGTAAGGGTAATTAATGGTAGTTGGTATAATCGTTGTAGTCCAGACACAGCAACAGACACAGAACAATTATTATATAAAGAGATTTGGGAGAGCGGTGTCGTAGTAGTATTTGCCGCTGGAAATGGGGACACATGTGGAGGACCAACAAATTATTTATATCCACAATCTTATGGCCATGTAATCCAAGTTTCATCTGTAGGTACATCTTTCCCATATGGCACAACTCATCCAACTTTGGGTCAAATTGAATGGAAAGATTCTCATGTAAATGTAATTGGCAACCCAAATAGCACACATCATCATCATGATAAAGTAGATTTAGTTGCACCAGGATATGCTGTACCTGGAAAAGTAGCTCTAAATAATAGTTATGGTAAAGGTACAGGTACTTCATTTGCATCACCACAAGTAGCAGGTGCTTGTGCTTTAATTTTAGATGCAAATCCAAATTTAACTCCTGATGGGGTTAGAAATATTTTACTTTCCACAACAGATGATATTTATCATTTACCCATAAACCAACAATTTATGGGGCAACTTGGCACAGGAAGATTAAATGTTTACAGAGCCGTAAAAACTGCAAAATGCTTATTTGATAATGATTCAAATCCACAGTTGGATTTGTATATGAGAAACTCATCATCTGATTTAGGAGTAGAACCTGATGAAGAAACAGGTAATGTTGTGTGGCAAAGTAAAGATATTTGGGTTAGGAATCAACCAGACGGCAAGTATGTAAAAGAACACCAAAACCCTGAATACGATCCAAACAATCCAAATTATGTTTATGTAAGAGTTCGAAATACAAGTTGTGTAACTTCATCAGGTAATGATGAATTAAAACTATATTGGGCGAAAGCAAGCACATCTTTGGCGTGGCCACAACATTGGGATGGCTCACTATTTATTGATGGTATTTCTATGGGTAACGAAGTAGCAACGTTAAATATTCCTGTTTTAAAACCTGGCCAAGAAACTATAATACAATACGAATGGAATGTGCCAAAACCTGATGATTATACAAATATTAATCCCGATCCATGGCATTTCTGCTTATTATCAAGAATAATATCTAATGATGACCCTATGACTTCTACCGAAGTTTCAAGTATTTGGTCTAATGTTAAAAACAATAATAATATTGCATGGAAAAACACAACAGTTGTTGATATACTTCCAAATAGAACAAGTCCTGTTGGTGGAGTAGTAGCAATTGGTAATCCATTCAATGAAACAAGAACATTTAGATTAGAATTGGTAAGAGAACAAAATGAATTAGGAAAAGCTATATATGACGAAGCAGAAATAGGTCTTAAAATGGACGATGTTCTTTTTGACGCTTGGGAAAGAGGTGGCAAAAACAGTTTAAAACTTAAAGCATCCAACAAAGTGCAAAAAAAGACTGTTACCGATAATAATGTAATAATTGATAACATTCAATTTGAACCTAATGAAATTGGAACTTTATACTTAACCTTTAATTTTCTTACTAAAGAGTTAACCCGTAAAGATAAATTTACTTATCACGTAATTCAAAGAGATGCAACTACCAACGAAATTATAGGTGGAGAAACCTATGAAATAAGAAAAAAATCAAGAGAAGTATTTAGTGCAGATGCAGGGAATGATAAAGAAATTGACAAAAATGAAGTTGTAACCATAAGTGCCGAAGAAATTAATGAAGCCGCTATTTATAATTGGTACGATGAAGATGGTAATTTAATTTACACAGGTAAAGATTTAACCGTTTCGCCTGCTGTAACTAAAAAGTACAAATTAGAAATAATTACAGACAAAGATGGGTATAAAGATTTTGACGAAATAGAAGTTAAGGTTAATCCATACTCTATACAAAGTTTGTCGCCAAATCCTGCTTCAAATCAAGTGAATGTTAATTATAAAGCACAAGGTTCATCCTCTGCTTATATAATGATTACAAACATAACAATTGGGACTTCCAATAACTATATTTTAAACCCAAATGAGTTAGAAACAAGTATAGATATTTCAAATTATCCAAAAGGTATATATGGTGTTGCTTTAGTTTGTGATGGCATAATAGTAGATGCGAAAAATTTAATAATTCAATAGATAACGAAAAAACAGGGAGAAACTAATCTGCCTGTTTTCTATAAAAGCAAGAAATTATGAAAAAAACACTAATCTTAATATTATTAGTTTCAGCATTTAAAGTATTTGCACAACATCCTGATTTGCGTCAAGTATGGTATGCTCAAAGTGTAACAATAAATAGTGTAACAACGGAAATTCCAAATGACCCAATTGAATTACCTTATGTTTATTTACATTTTTTTAATAGTACAAGTGGTCTATTGGGTTCAGGTAATACAAAAAGTTATTATGCAACTAATTGCGACATTGGTTTTGTTGGTCATGCTAATTATATGGGAACAGATATTTTTGAATTTATTGATTTTACAATATCGCAAGATATTACAAACTGTAGTACAGAATTCATCAATTTTATGAACATATATGTAAATTTTTTTAGCGACACAATTACAGAACAATTTACGTATAACATTACAACAGAAGCAGATAATAGTAAAACAATGTTGGTAACTAATAATAATGGTGACAACGTTATTTATACAAATACTTTTTTTAATTCAGCCCCGCAAGATATGACAAATAATAATTGGTATTTACATAACTTAATTATTGAAGGTGTTGATAATAATATTCCATCAAATAATACAGAATTATCAGAAATAACTTTAAATTTTAATGACAGTGGTAATAGTTTATCAACTAATTCTTGCAGTTTTTTAATTGCGCCTCATTTTTTTGATTTTACACTATCTCAATTTTATTTATACGAACCAGGTGCAAGTTTATCTGCCTGTGGTATTCCTTCTAATAATGTCTTTGATAATTTATACACTAACGAGTTCTATTTAGGTAATTTACCTGGTCCTTTTAGTTATGAACATATAATTAATGGCAGTACGGAAACGCTTACAGTTACAAATGCTGTAGGTAACCAAGCAGTTTATCGCAATTTTAGTTTATTAGTATTATCTACTCAAGAATTTACAAATTCAATATTTTCTATTTATCCAAACCCTGTAAGTGAATTTTTAAATATAGAAGTACCAAATAATGAAAAAATACTTCAAGTATCTGTTTATAATTTATTAGGCAAAAAGATACTAACTACAACAGAAAATAGTATTAATCTATCTAAATACGAAAATGGTATTTACCTTGTAAAGGTATTAACAAAAAATGGAGGCAGTACAACAAAAAAAATAATCAAAATCGGTTATTGACCAGTATTACAAATAAACTCAGATTTCTTTTTTTTGTAGAACGAACCTTAAAGTTTCTACGATTTAAAACACCCTCTATAGCATTCATTTGACTCCATATTGTTTTTTTTGTTTTAAATCATAAGTAATACAATATCAGTTATTTACGTTATTTTCTTAGTGCCTATTTCTTGGCAGTTTAAAAAATATATTATAAATTTGAGTGATTGATTAAGACCCCAGATCTAAATCTTTGTAAGCAGCTTGACCAAAATTGAAGCAACTATTTTATTTAAAATTATTTAACACTTAGGGAACTAGAGTGACACAATACACGCCAATTTGGTATGTATTGTTGAATAAAATATAAACGAAATAAACACACCTAAAAAAGTACACACACAGTAGTTGGCAACTATTACCAATCGCACTCTGAAAAATGAATTAACTTATGAATAATATAGAAAAACGACAAGCACTTTTTGAGAAAGGAATTGCTATCCAAACCGAAGCTACAAATAAGCTTCTTACTCAAACTATAAACCATATTATTCTTTTAGCATCTTCATTAGTTGTAATTCTTTCGACTTTATCTGCTCCAAATAATCACAACATTTATATTTATCGTTATTTACTTTGTATTCTTCTACTATCCATCTTTTGTGGAATAATTTGTAATTCCATAATAACAATTGATTATTACAATCTTGGCAAGAAAGTTCAAAAACAGGCAAAAGCACCAGACCACGAGGATGATAAACAAAAATTGATAAGAACTGGGAAACTTTATTACTATTTGATTTTAGGTACTTTTTTAGGATGTTTAATCTCTTTTTTAACATCATTAATATTACTTGTTAATTATGCTTGGTAATTAATACTGATAAACCCCACGCTCCCGCACGAATCATTTCGTGTGGTTAGTTAAAGCAAAGAACTATTATTAATAAAAATAAAAAAAACCGCTAGCGCGCATATTTTGCTCGTGACAGTCGGTTAACTGCACAAGCGAAACACTTGCGCTAGCAGTGCAGTAAAAAAAATCCCAACAATTGTTGGGATTTGTGAAGTTACATCCTAATTTATTAAAGATTCAAAATTTAAGCCCTTATAAACAGCAACTTTCAATGCTTTTGAATAGTTTAGAAGGAAATTTATGGTTTCTGGTTTAGGATTAAATGTATTAGAATTAAGGGGTTTTTCAGTGTAAAGTTTTGCCATTAGCCTGTCATTGTTAGTTAGTTAATACCTCTAACGCCAAGAACATGGATTTATTTTATGGATCCTTTAATTTGTTAAAACAATATTGTGAGTTTCAATTAATTTGCGCAAATTAATTAGTGCATAACGCATACGCCCTAAAGCAGTATTTATACTCACCCCCGTATTTTCAGAAATTTCCTTAAAGCTCATATCGTTATACATGCGCATAATAAGAACCGTTTTTTGTTCTTCAGGTAATTCTTCAACCAAGGCACGGACATCTTCAACAATTTGAGATTGCACGAGTTCCGCTTCAGCATTTAAAGCGCCATCACTCAGTACCGAAAATATATCAAAATCCCCGCTATTGTTAAATTTCGGCATGCGATTATTTTTTCTAAAATGATCGATCACTAAGTTATGTGCAATACGCATCACCCACGGTAAAAACTTTCCTTCTTCATTATACTTACCACGCTTAAGGGTACGAATGACTTTTATAAAGGTATCTTGAAAAACATCTTCGGTGACATCGCGGTCAAAAACCTTAGAATAAATAAAACTGTAGAGTCGTTGTTGGTGGCGATTAATGAGAACAGACAAGGACTGTTCATTGCCTTTAACATAATCACTGACGAGGATGGCATCACTTATTGAATTTGAGTTCATAACATTACTTTTAATAGTACAAAAATGATGTACTGGGTTAAAAAATATAAAAAGTAATGTTATTCTATAAGCGTTTGTTTTAGGTGATAAAAATCAAATATAACAACAATCTGTGGTATATAACAAATTTTTTTTTAATTTTTAACGCTAAGAACCCCTAATACAGCTGTACTATTTTTTATAATAATGGTATCTTTACATCCAAATTTGATACCATAAATGCCATTAGACCTTTCAAAACTAAGTCCAAAAGAACACATTCTAATTAAAGGTGCAAAATTGCACAACCTAAAGAATATAGATGTTGCGATTCCACGGCACAAACTGGTAGTCATTACAGGGCTTTCAGGTTCTGGAAAATCAAGTTTAGCTTTTGACACCTTGTATGCTGAAGGACAGCGGCGTTATGTGGAAAGTTTATCTAGTTATGCGCGACAGTTTTTGGGTCGCCTCCACAAACCCAACGTCGAATATATCAAAGGTATTGCGCCAGCTATTGCGATTGAGCAAAAAGTAAACTCTACCAATCCACGATCAACTGTAGGTACTAGTACAGAAATTTATGATTATTTAAAATTAGTTTTCGCACGAATAGGAAAAACGTACTCCCCTATTTCAAATGCTGTGGTCAAGAAAGACACGACTAGTGATGTCATCAATCATATTAAAACATTAAAGATAGGCGAGAAACTTCTGCTTTTGGCACCTATTCATTTAGAAGAGGGACGAACGATGGAGAATAAATTACAAGCACTCCAACATCAAGGTTTCGCACGAATCAAAGTAAAGGATCGTGTTGAGCGCATAGAACACATTGAAGATTTTAAAAAACTTCCAAAAACAACCAGTCTTGTTGTGGATCGGATCATTGTAAAAGACGAAGAGGATTTTTACAACCGCTTAGCAGATGCCGTTGAAATGGCCTTTTTTGAAGGGAAAGGACGTTGTCAAATTGAAAAAATTGACGGTTCTGAAACTCGTGAATTCAGCAATTCATTTGAACTTGATGGTCAAAAGTTTTTAGAACCCAATACCCATTTATTTAGTTTTAACAACCCTTATGGCGCTTGTCCAAAGTGTGAAGGCTATGGCGATGTTATCGGAATTGATGAAAGTCTAGTGATTCCAAACACTTCGCTTTCAATTTTTGAAAATGCAGTATTTCCATGGCGTGGAGACAGCATGAAATATTATCGAGATCAATTGGTAAATAATTGCCATAAATTTGACTTTCCAATTCATAAGCCTTATTTTGAATTAGGCCCCAAACACCAGCAATTACTTTGGACGGGGAATACACATTTTATGGGCTTAAATGACTTTTTTGCAGAGTTAGAATCCAAAGCTTATAAAGTTCAAAATCGGGTAATGTTGTCGCGCTATCGAGGAAAAACAAAATGTAGCAGTTGCCACGGAAAACGTTTACGAACCGAAGCCAATTATGTAAAAGTGGGAGGCGCTTCTATAACTGATTTGGTAGAATTATCACTTAAAAATTTAATAGCGTTTTTTAAGACCCTCAAATTAGACACTAACGATAAAGAGATTGCGAAACGACTTCTAAAAGAGATTCATAATCGCTTAGGGTTTTTATCGAATGTAGGTCTGGATTATTTAACGCTCAATAGAAAATCAAACACCTTATCTGGAGGAGAAAGTCAACGTATTAATTTGGCGACTTCTTTGGGCAGTAGTCTTGTGGGCTCGATGTATATTTTGGACGAACCGAGTATCGGACTCCATTCTAAAGACACGGAACGCCTTATCAATGTACTAAATGCCTTACGAGATTTAGGCAATACTGTTATAGTTGTAGAACATGACGAGGCTATTATGGCCGCCGCAGATCATGTCATTGATATTGGCCCTGAAGCAGGCTCCTTTGGGGGAGAAGTCATGGCAAATGGGAGTTATAAAGCCCTTCTAAAAAGTGATACCCTAACGGCACAATACCTCAATGGAACTCTTGAAATTGAAGTTCCTAAAAAACGGAGAACCTCTAAATACAGTGTAATTGTAAAAGGTGCACGAGAACATAATTTAAAGAATATTGATGTTACATTTCCACTAAACATGCTTACCGTTGTTACAGGCGTTTCTGGAAGTGGAAAAAGTACACTTGTCAAACAAATTTTATATCCAGCCTTACTCAAATCAATTGGAGGTTATGGCGAAAAAGCTGGAGAGTTTACAAGTATCGATGGTAAGTTTAGTACTATTAAATTTATTGAATTTGTAGATCAAAATCCGATAGGTCGCTCATCACGTTCCAATCCTGTAACCTATATCAAAGCATACGATGATATTCGTGCCTTATTTTCAAAACAAAAATTAAGTGTTTTAAGAAATTATCAACCTAAACATTTCTCGTTTAATGTGGACGGTGGACGTTGTGACACTTGTAAAGGCGAAGGAGCAGTAACGATCGAAATGCAGTTTATGGCTGATGTCCAACTCCTTTGTGACGACTGTAATGGAAAACGCTTCAAAAAACAAGTGTTAGAAATTAAATTTAATGAAAAGACAATTGATGATGTTCTTACCATGACCATCGATGATGCAATTGCATTTTTTGACACTCACAAGGAGACAAAAATAAAAACAAAACTACAACCGCTTCAAGATGTAGGACTTGGTTATGTAACCCTTGGACAAAGCTCTTCGACACTGTCTGGCGGTGAAGCGCAACGTATCAAATTAGCGTCCTTTTTAGGAAAAGGGTCTAAAGCAGAAACAGGCTTATTTATTTTTGATGAGCCCACGACTGGACTTCATTTTCATGATATTAAAAAACTCCTAAAATCCTTTAACGCCTTGATTGACAAAGGCCATTCTATACTGGTGATTGAGCATAATTTGGATCTTATTAAATGTGCCGATCATGTGATTGATTTAGGCCCCGAAGGTGGTGCTAATGGTGGGTATCTATTAGCAGAAGGCACCCCAGAAGCGGTAGCAGAATCTAAGAATTCTTCAACTGGTTCTTTTCTGAAAAGTAAATTGAACTAATTTTATTTCAGAATTTAATATGCTGATTTATAGGTAATTATATATTATCTGTGATTTTTGGCATGCTGTTTGGTAATACAAGGTTGAGATTAACTTTTAAAACTTTGTATTATGAGAAATTTATTTTTAACGCTTTTTAGTATCGTCTTACTCGGAACTGTTTCTGCACATACAGATTCTAGTCATTATAATAATGGTAATTCATTTGTATTTAATGAACAAGGCATTGAATTTGCTGTTTTTAAGGATGGTCAATTTGATTTTAATGTGCTTCGCTACCGTCAAGCTTCTGCTCGTTTTTCAAACCAAAGCGGTATAAATATAAGTTTCAATACAGGATACGATTATGGAGCATATATTCAATATGATTCATATGGAGCAGTAGTTCAAATTGAAAATACTCCAATATATTATGATTATTATGGTCGTATCAGTCGGGCAGGAAATGTACATGTAAATTATGACTATAGTGGTCGGGTCTCTTGGATTGGAGGGATGCACATAAGTTATGACCATTACAACAATGTGCGCAGAAATGGGTATGTGAATCGTCAGCACCGCTACTATACGCCTAGTGTATGGCATCCTTATTATAGAGTACCAAATATTAAATTTTGTGTGCTATTTAATACGCCTTACAGAAGACATTATATTCCTGTTAGATACCACTATCAAAGTCCATACAGAAACAATCGACGTCCCAGTGTATATAGAAATCAATCGACTCAAAATAGAGTTGCCAATCGTCGATCTACTCAAAGAGATCGTTACTCTGTAAACCAAGGCTCGAAAAGGTCTGTAAATAACACAACGCGCGCTGTAAACCGTAATACGACAAAAGCAACAAATAGATCAAATCGTCGTCTAACAACTACAAATTCAGGATCACGCGTACAGACATCAAAGCAAGTAAAACGTACGAAGCCAGTCATAAAAAATTCTAGAGTTGTTGCACAAAGAACACCTAGAACACGTTCTAGTAATTCTGTAACACATCGAAGAAAATAATAATTTAAGTTAGTTAGTAGAAAACTCCGTAGATGAATATCCCACTTCACTTCGGAGTTTTTTTATGTTGAACTTAAAAGTTTCTGTGCCAATTGTTGGGTTAATGTTTTGCGACTATACATGTCTAATCCTATTGAATCTACAAACAAACGCTTAGTTTTATAAGCTTCAAAATGTTGCGCTAGTTGTGCACGGAGAGGTGTAGCTTCATCATATCTAAAATAGGTTCCCGACCTTGTTTGGTTTATGATTTTCTCAATATCAGAAACCTCTGGTCCAATGGCAATTATTGGACGTTTAGAGGCCATATATTCAAATAATTTCCCTGGGATAATGTATTCCGTTTCTTTTGAATCTTCTTCAATTAGTAATAATAGCTGCGTTTTTTTCTGATACTCTAAAAGGGTGTTATGAGGGACATAGCCTCTATTACAAATGTAATTTTCCAATCCAAAACGTTTTAATGTGTCCATCACCTCTGCGCTAATATTTCCAATTAAATTTAGCTGAAATGCTGTAGCAAAGGCTTCGGATTCTACTAATAATTCTGATAAAACGCGCCATAACACTGAAGGATTTCGTCCTTCGTGTAAAGATCCAATATGCGATAATGTAAACTTAGAATCTAATGTACTATCGGAAGTAACTTCAAAATCAAACCCATTGGTGAGCACCTGTATTGGAGTGGTAGTTAATTCTAAAAATAGTGTTTTTGTTTTTAGACTAGTCACCACTAATTGATCTGCCGTTTGTAGCACAGCAGCTTCTAATTTTTTATGTTTTTTTTGAGCAAATGAACTTAGCTTTAATTTCTTATGATAGCCTATTTGCGACCACGGATCTCTAAAATCAGCTACCCATTTTAGAGCATGTTTCTGTTTTAATTGTAATCCGATAAGGTGTAAACTATGAGGTGGCCCTGTGGTAATAATCGTATCAATTTGATGTGCAGTGATATAATCAGATAAAAACGAAACCGAAGGACGCACCCATGAGACTCGTGCATCTGGAATGAAAAAATTCCCTCTAACAAAAAGAAGTAGTTTTTCTAAAACTGATTGTTTTTTAGTATTCGAAATAAGCCCTTTAGACAGGTTTTCAGTTTTGGATTTAGAGAACAATTGCGCCCATTTATAAGGTTCACTAATAGGTGTTTTTAGAACTGTTAAATCTGAATTTATATCTTCCGATAACGACGGGTCTGTTATGGGATAATTAGGGTTTTCAGGACAATAGACAATGGGTTCTATGCGAAAATCGGGTAAATATTTGACAAACTTCAACCAACGTTGAACACCAGGCCCACCGGCAGGCGGCCAATAGTACGTTATGACAAGTACCTTTTTCACGATCGTTTTCTATAAATTAGAAGCCCTTGCCCAAGAATCAACAGTAGCAATAAAATAGTACTCCCTAAGGCAATATTAGAACCTACTCTTACAACTCTAGGATTAAACGTAAACTCTACTGTATGTGATCCCTTTGGTATTTCTAAACCACGAAGCACATAATTAACATTATAATGTTCAACATCTTTACCATCAATAGTTACGTTCCAACCGTTTTTGTAATACACTTCAGAAAATACAGCAAAGCCATCTTCGGCAGTTTTGGTTTTATATACAAGGTTATTGAGTTTATAATCTACTAGTTTGATGGTGGCAGTTGAATCTTTCACAAAACGTTTGGCTTTCAGTTCTGAGGCATTGGCCGTCGCTGTTATTTTTGTATCGATTTTATCGAGAGCCAAAATTTCATCATTTGCAGATTCAAAGGTTTCAATGGCGTTTATAAACCAAGCATTACCGTTCGCTTTTTCATTTTCAAAAAACTGTAGCTTACCTTCTTTGTCTTGATAAATCACATATTTGGTGTTCAACATATTAAGAACTTCAAAATTAGTTTTATCAATATGGAAATCTTGTAGTTCTTTAAATCGTTGCAATTTAGCGGCATGATACCCTCCTACTGCGTTGTGAAAATAGGATGTTTTAGTTGAATTATCAGACATATCAAAAACTCTAAAATTCGTAGTGTCTTTTAATATTTCTTTGTTAATCACACTTGCTTGATACGGACGATCCACCTTAATGGCAGATACAAAATTATCATTATTCACATAGCGACGGTCTACGCCTACGAGATCAAAAACTAGGGCTATACCCAAAATAATAATGGTGGTGTTTTGAGTTAATTTTTGTTTAAGGTAAGCGAAAATCAAACTGCCTACCGCTAAGACAAACAGCAAGGTTCGTAATGCATCCGCAGAGAAAATTTTGCGGCGATCCATTCGTAAAGCGTCTACAAAAGACGCTCCATAATACTGATTAAATTGGCCATCACTCATGCCTACAAAATCAAATAAACTGTTTTTGAAAATCAAAAATAGTAGTGTTAATCCGGCTACAATACCTAACGATTTTTTTAAGGCCTCAAGCTTAGTTGAAACGCTAATATCTTTATTAAATATTTGTGACAATCCTAGGGTTGCTAAAATTGGAATACAGAGTTCTAAGATGACTTGTATGGAACTTACCGCTCTAAATTTATTATAAAGTGGAATATAATCTATAAAAAAGTCGGTTAGTAATGCTAAATTTTTTCCGTAGGACAACAGCAAAGACATCAACACGCCTGCAATCAACCACCATTTGAAGCGACCATGATATAAAAATAAGGCCAATACAAAAAGAAAAATCACCACGGCGCCTATGTAAGCAGGAGCTTCCACAATAGGTTGATCGCCCCAATACATAGGAGCTTGTTTGGATTCTTGTAGGGCTTGTAAAGGCGTTGCTCCCAAAGCTCTAAATGCTTTGTAGGTTTCAGAATCTTTACCAAGGTCTTCTCTGTTTCCACCACCCATAAATCGAGGAATCAATAGATTAAACGTTTCTAATTTTCCATAACTGTATTGCGTAATGTAAGCTTTATCCAGTCCTGTAGTTTGTGCTTTGGTACTGCCATCAGAATTGATGGTTAGCTCACTCTGTCCACGGGTACTTTCTTTGGCATATTCACTGGTGGCCATTAAACTGGTAGCATTCATCCCAAAGGCTAAAACAGCAGCTACTAAAAGTGTTGTTGATGCTTTAAAAAATGCTGGAAGTTCTTTTGTTTTAACAGCTTGAATAAGAAAAGATAACCATAAAATTATAATTAAAAACCCTAAGTAGTAGGTCATTTGTGGATGGTTGGTAACCAGTTCCAATCCGGAAGCTACAGCTGTTAATATAAATCCAAAAAAGTACCGCATTTGAAAAGTCAAAATAATACCTGATACTACTAGCGGCATATAGGCAATAGCATGGGCTTTGGCGTTATGTCCAACGCCTAAAATAATAATCAAATAGGTGGAAAACCCAAATGCGAGGGCTCCCAAAACAGCGATTTTATACTCTATTTTTAAAACTAATAACAAGATGTAAAACCCCAATAAATATAAAAAGAGGTAATCCGCTGGACGGGGTAAAAACCGAAGCGCTAAATCTAGTTGCTTAATATAGTTGTGAGGATATTTAGCCCCGAGCTGATACGTTGGCATGCCTCCAAAAGCACTGTTTGTCCAATAGGATTCTTGATTGTAAGTGTCTCTGAAATCGATTTGCTGTTTGGCCATCCCAGTGTATTGAACAATATCACTTTGAAGGATTTTTTGACCTTTCAAAACGGGATTAAAATATAGAATTGAAACAAGGATAAACCCAAAAATCACTAAAAAGTGTGTGCCAAATTGTTTTAAGCTAAGGTTCATCGTATTTAATATTTATTCAACGTCTTCATAGTCCACATACTCACCAACAGTGTTGTTTGAAGCTTTAGAGTTTGGCATTTTATCAATGCTTATCTCTCCTTCCTTTTGGGTCGGTTGTTTTGGAGCGGATTGATTTCTAAAATGGGCTTCTGCTTTTTTTGCAATAGACTTTACTATAAGAGGCGCAAATAAGCGCATCAAATACTTGATAATAGTATAGACCAAGATAAAAATTAGGAGCGTTTTCAGCAATCCAATAATAGACGCAGTTTGTAACATCGATAGATTATTTTTTCAAAAATACAATTCTTATTTTTATTACATAAATTATTGTAAAAAATCATTCACTCTCAAGACAAAAGAGATCAAAAAATCAAGAAATCATTTCTTATTAATTAATAATATAAAAAAAATATGTAGGTTTGAGGAAAGTCTTTATAAATGAAAAATCTATCTACCCCCCTTGCCTTTATAACTCTTTTGTGTATGTGTAACTTTACGCAAGCACAGTATACTGATGTCATAAACTCCAATCGACCTGGAGCATCTCAAAGTGCGTTTTCTGTTGGAACCAAAGTCTTACAGTTTGAAGTTGGCCCTTATTTTATTAAAGAGAAAAGAACTGTTTTTCCTAGCTATGAAGTTTCAGGGTTTGGAATTGATTTTGCTGCACATTATGGATTTTGGAAAGAAGCTTTAGAATTTAATATTCAAGGAACTTATCAAAATGATACCCAAACATTTTCATCACTTACTGCTATTGAAAACAAGCGGTCGAATTTTAAAAACCTCAACGTTGGAGCGAAATATCTAGTGTACGATCCTTATAAAAATAAAGACGACAAACCAAATTTGTATAGTTACCATGCCAATAGGGGCTTCAAATGGAGCAGTTTGATCCCTGCTGTTTCTGTGGCAGCTGGCGTAAATTATGATACTCCTGACAACCCATACACAGCTGCAACGGTTGAAGGACTTAGTTATAGAGGAGTCGTAATTACTCAGAATAATTTCAATGGTGGATGGGTTTTTATTACAAATTTCATGTTAGACCGCATCGGAAGTGACCAAACTGATTTTCAATATATTCTTACTCTTACGCATTCATTTAATCCTAAATGGGTGGTTTTCGGAGAAACACAAGGCATAAAAAGTGATTTCTATGCTGATAATTTATTTCGACTAGGAGGTGGATATTTGATAAACAAAGACGTACAATTAGATACTGCTATTACTTTAAATACTAAAAATACTCCGTCGGTTTTAAGTCTAAATTTTGGAGCGTCCTATAGATTGGATCGCCATAAGGACAAAGAACAGCCAAATAATGGCACCTCTGCAAAAGCACTAGATAAGCGAAATTCGAGTTCAAAGAAAAGCAGAAAGAAAAGCAGAAAGAAAAAGAATACTAATTTTGATGATGATTAAAGGACTATGATAAGCATTCAAGAAGCACTTTCCAAAACAGAAGTTAAACAATTTGTTAAGTTTCCGTTTTCACTCTACAAAAACTCAAAATACTGGGTACCTCCAATTATCAATGAGGAAGCTAAGGTATTTAATAAAAATACCAATCCCGTTCTTCAAGATGCAGATGCTAGACTCTTTCTTGCTTACAAAGATGGCGTGATTGTGGGACGTATTGCGGCCATAATTAATTGGTTGGAAGTCAAAGGTCAAGGGGTTCGTAAGATGCGATTTGGATGGATGGACATGATTGATGACATTGAAGTCACCAAAGCATTAATAGATACCGTTAAATTTATTGGAAAGGCTCAAAACCTAGACTATATGGAAGGGCCTATTGGATTTTCTAACCTAGATAAGGTTGGTGTTTTGACTTATGGATATGACGAAATTGGCACCATGGTGTCTTGGTATAATCATCCCTATTATGTAGAGCACTTAAATAAATTAAATTTTAATGTTGAAAAAGAATATCTAGAACATAAACATCAGTTTAGTGATATTCTAATTGCCGACTCTAAACGTCTCGAAAGCGTAATCAAAAAGCGTTACAACTTACACGCATTAAGTTTTAATAAAACTAAAGACTTGATGCCGTATGCAGATAAAATGTTTGACTTATTTAATCAAAGTTATGCATCGCTATCGTCTTTTGTCAAAATCACTGATATTCAAAAAGATTTTTTAAAGAAAAAGTTTTTAAATTTTATTAACCCGGAGTACATTAAATTCGTTGTTGACGAGGCCGATGAACTGGTTGCCTTTGGCATTGTAATGCCTTCTTTTTCGGAAGCATTGCAAAAAACAAATGGTAAATTGTTTCCTTTTGGGATATATCACATTTTAAAAGCTAAGCAGTCAAAAAAATTGAATTTCTATTTAATAGGCGTTCACCCTGAATTCCAGAAAAAAGGTGTGCACTCCATTATTTTTAGCGAGTTTCATAGAACATTCGAAAAGAAAGGAATTTTAGAATGCCGTAGAACTCCTGAATTAGCAGACAATTTAGCAATTCAAAAATTATGGCGAGATTTTAATCCTGTACTCATCAAAAAACGCTGTACATTTAGAAAAGAACTGTGAAACTACTCACCCATTGCTGCAGCTACAGAGGCAGAAAGACGCTTATAAATTCCTTTTTCTAAGCGTTCTCGTATCACAGAAAATGCTTTTAGTGTTTCATCGACATCTTCCAAAGTGTGCATAGATGTTGGAATCAATCTTAGTAAGATAAGACCTTTAGGAATCACTGGATATACAACGATTGAACAAAAAACGCCATAATTTTCACGAAGGTCTTTTACTAAGGCCATCGCTTCAGGAATACTTCCTTTTAAATACACTGGCGTTACACAACTTTGAGTAGTTCCTAGATCGAAACCACGCTCACGTAAACCAGATTGTAAGGCATTTACAATTTTCCAAAGATTTTCTTTGAGTTCGGGCATGGTTCGAAGCATGTCTAAACGCTTTAAAGCCCCTTTTACCAATTGCATTTGCAAGGATTTTGCAAACATCTGTGATCGTAAATTATATTTTAAATAGTCTATAATTTCTTTGTCAGCGGCGATAAACGCACCTGTACTTGCCATTGACTTTGCAAATGTTGCAAAGTATACATCTATATCGTCTTGAACACCTTGTTCTTCTCCTGCACCTGCTCCTGTTTTACCAAGAGTTCCAAAGCCGTGAGCATCATCTACTAAAAATCTGAAATTGAATTTTTCTTTAAGTGCCGCAATTTCTTTTAACTTTCCTTGTTCGCCACGCATTCCAAAAACACCTTCTGAAATTACCAAAATTCCGCCTCCTGTTTGTTCCGCCATTTTGGTAGCACGCTCCAAGTTTTTTTCTAAGCTTTCAATATCATTGTGTTTGTATGTAAAGCGTTTACCCATATGTAAACGAACACCGTCAATAATACAGGCATGAGAATCAACATCATATACGATTATATCATCTTTTGCTACCAAAGCGTCTATTGTTGACATGATTCCTTGGTAACCAAAATTTAAAAGGTAAGTAGATTCTTTACTAACAAATTCCGCTAATTCATTTTGAAGTTGTTCATGAAGAGACGTATGTCCAGACATCATTCGCGCTCCCATTGGATAGGCAGAACCAAAGTCATTAGCAGCTTCAGCATCTACTTTTCTCACCTCAGGATGATTTGCGAGTCCTAAATAATCATTTATACTCCAAGTTATTACATCTTTGCCTTGAAATTTCATACGATTAGAAATCTGTCCTTCTAATTTTGGAAATACAAAATAGCCTTCAGCTAAACTTGCCCATTTCCCTAATGGGCCTTTATCTTTATAGATTTTATCAAATAAATCTCTCGTCATAATTCAGTGTTAGTTTGCATTACAAAATTATACAATAATATTATGAATACATAATATTTAAGACACTTATGAAAAAGTCTTGAATGTGATACAAAAATAAATTATTTAATAAATTCGATGCTTTTGGCAGATGATTGATTTTGCGCATCAAAAAATCCTTGATCTTCCATCCATTGATCATTATAAATCTTACTCATATAGCGCGAGCCATGATCTGGAAAAACAAGAACTACTAAGTCTGTAGATTTAAATTCGTTCGTCTCTTGAAGTTGTTTAACGGCTTGTACAACGGCACCTGAAGTATACCCAACAAACATACCCTCTGTTTTAGATATTTCTCTAGCGGTATGTGCGCTGTCCTCGTCATTCACCTTTACAAATTTATCAATAAGATCGAAGTCTGTAGCGGAAGGAATTAAATTTTTACCAAGCCCTTCAATACGGTAAGGATAGATTTCATTAGGGTCTAACTCACGGGTTTCGTGGTATTTTTTTAGAACAGAGCCATAAGCATCCACGCCTATTATTTTGATGTTTGGGTTTTGTTCTTTTAAATATTTTGCAGTTCCAGAAATTGTACCTCCAGTTCCACTACAGGCTACCAAATGCGTGATTTTACCTTCGGTCTTGTTCCATATCTCTGGGCCAGTACTTTTATAATGCGCCTCCAAATTTAGGCTATTAAAATATTGATTAATATAAATAGAACCTTCGGTTTCTTTGTGCAAGCGTTTGGCAACTTCATAATAGGATCTTGGATCATCAACACTGACGTTAGCAGGGCAAACATATACTTTTGCACCCATACTTTTTAGCATATCGATCTTGTCTAATGAAGACTTAGAGCTCACCGCTAACACACATTTATACCCTTTGATAATACTGACCATAGCAATGCTAAACCCTGTATTACCAGAAGTTGTTTCAATGATGGTATCTCCAGGTTTGAGTATCCCTTTTCTTTCTGCTTCTTCAATGATATAAAGAGCAATACGGTCTTTAGAAGAATGTCCAGGATTAAAAGAATCTAGCTTGGCAATATAGCTACCAGGAAACCCAGAAGTCACTACATTTAACTTTACTAGTGGAGTATCACCCACTAATTCCAATACATTATTAAATATTAATTTTTCTTTTTTTACCAAACCTAGTTTTCAAATTAAAGTCGTTTACAAAACTACAATTTTATTTCTAATCTATTTTGAAATTGATTCTAGATCTAATAAAAATGCATACTCAGCTGCCACTTCTTTTAAGGCTTCAAAACGCCCAGAGGCACCACCATGACCGGCTTCCATATTCGTCTGAAGATAGAGTTGAGCCGTGTTATTATTTTGAGCTCTTAAACGCGCAACCCACTTAGCTGGCTCCCAATACTGAACTTGAGAATCATGCAATCCTGTGGTCACGAGCATATTTGGATATAATTTATTTGTGACATTGTCATAGGGTGAATATGATTTCATATAGTCATAAGACTCTTTTTCGTTTGGATTCCCCCACTCGTCATACTCTCCAGTTGTAAGTGGAATACTATCGTCCAACATCGTTGTAACAACATCTACAAATGGTACTTGAGCTACGACACCGTTGTACAATTCTGGGGCTAAATTTATAATTGCGCCCATCAGAAGTCCGCCTGCACTCCCGCCCATCGCATAATGGTGTTGAGTAGAAGTGTAGTTTTCACTGATTAAATATTTTGAACAGTCTACAAAATCTGAAAAGGTGTTTTTCTTTTTAAGTAATTTTCCGTCTTCATACCATTGACGTCCCAAATACTCTCCTCCTCTAATATGTGCTATTGCAAAGATGAATCCACGATCTAAAAGACTCATTCTAACCGTAGAAAAATAAGGATCAATTGTACTACCATAAGACCCATAAGCATATAGTAACAAAGGCGTTTCGGGTGATTTTTTTGTATCCACACGGCGAATTAAAGAGATTGGTATTTTTGTCCCATCTGCAGCTGTGGCCCATAACCGTTCCGATGTATAATTTTCTTTTTTAAATTTTCCACCTAAAACTTCTTGCTCCTTTTTAATGGTTTTTGATTTGGTCTCCATATCAAAATCGATGACAGAAGATGGTGTGGTTAGGGACTGATAGCCATACCTTAAAATAGTCGTATCAAAATCAATATTAGTGGACGTATAGGCTGTGTAAGTTTCACTTTCGAAAGGAAGATAGTAGTTATCTTTACCATCCCAACGTTTAATATGAATCTGATTTAGACCGTTTTCACGTTCTGACACAACCAAAAAGTCTTTAAAAATTTCTATATCTTCTAGTAAAACGTTTTCTCGGTGTGGAATCACGTCCTTCCAAAATGTTTTTTCAGTTTGTGTTTCCGAGGTTTTTGAAAGTTTAAAATTTTGAGCTCCATCAGCATTTGATACAATATAAAACGAATCTTCGAAATGCGAAATTCCATACTCTAATCCGCGTGTTCTTGGTTGAAACACTTTAAAATCTCCATCTGGAGTGTCGGCATTTAAAATTTGAAACTCCGAAGTTAATGTGCTATAACTCCCAATTACTAAATATGCATTTGATTTTGTTTTGTAAACACTCACTCCAAAAGTATCATCAGTTTCCTCAAAAACTAGTGTATCTAGTTTTGGGTCTGTATTTAATTTATGTTTATAAATCGCTTCTGATCGCAGTGTTGTTTCGTCTTTGAGCGTATAAAATAAGGTGGTATTGTCATTGGCCCACGTACTGCC
>JAQXCA010000095.1 GCA_029252105.1 Flavobacteriaceae bacterium
GAGTTTTCCTAGAGCAGTTGGACAGGTTCCGATTTACTATAATTATAAGAACACAGGTCGCCCTTTAATACCAATACCTAACACTGTATTTTGGTCTCACTATCAAGATGTAGAAAACAGCCCTTTATATCCTTTTGGATATGGATTAAGTTATACGACATTTGAATATAGTGATCTAAAAACTCAAGTCGTTTCTGCTACTGAAGTAAGCGTGTCAGTTACATTAAAAAATACTGGGAAATTTACAGGAAAAGAAGTCGTGCAGCTCTATATAAAAGACCATTATGCAAGTGTGACACGCCCAGTGAGAGAGCTTAAAGGATTTGAATTGGTCAGACTTGAAGCAAACGAAAGTAAAAAAATTGAGTTCACCCTTTCAGAAAAGGAACTTGGATTTTATGATAATGAAGGAAAATTTATTGTTGAGCCAGGGGATTTTTCAATCTTTGTTGGAGGAGATTCAAACACAACCCTTCAATCTAAAGTTATATTATAAATGATTTTACGAATATTACTAACACTGTTTATGGTTTTATATTTGAAACCCCAAAACACCTCAAATACCACCCTGTTATTTTCAGACGAATTTAGTGAAGACACATTAGACTTAAGTAATTGGTCCTATGACCTTGGAAACGGCTGTCCAAACCTCTGCGGTTGGGGAAATAATGAACGGCAAGTCTACTCTAAAAAAAATGTATCCACAGTTAATGATCAGCTTATTATTTCTGCAACTAAACAGGGTGGTAACTACTATTCCGGTCGCATCTCAAGCAAAGACAAATTTGAATTTAAATACGGTACAGTTGAGGTCAAAGCACAACTTCCAGAAGGTAAAGGCCTTTGGCCCGCGATATGGATGTTAGGTCATGACATAGACACAAATACATGGCCTGCTTGTGGTGAAATAGATATTATGGAGTATGTCGGAAAAACTCCTGGAGAAATTCACACCACTCTGCACACTCCAGATAGTTTTGGAAAATCTGTCAACACAAAAATTACGAATATAGAAACTATTGAAGACGGCTTTCATGTGTATAAAACCAAGTGGGATGCCAAACAAATTCAATTCTATATTGATGATGTACTTGTATACACGTTTTCACCAGAGGTTAAAAATGCCAAAACGTGGCCGTTTAATAAACCATTCTACTTGATTTTAAACATGGCAATTGGAGGCAACTTTGGTGGTCCAGAGGTGGACGATTCAATTTTCCCAAAAGAATTTAGTATTGATTACGTAAAAGTATATCAATAGATCTCTATTTGAGAAGCGTTTTTAACTCAGACATTACAAGTTCAGAAGCCCCTTTGTTATCTTTAATATAATCCTTGTTCTTTTGACCAGATTCTATTCGTTTCTGAGAGTCATTAATAAGCATGTTTAATGTAGATTCAAGAGACTCAAAAGTGTGGATGCTAAACAGTCCACCTTTAGATAACATCGCCTTTGCTTCAGGAAATTTCTGATAGTTTTTACCTATAACAATAGGGAGCCCAAAAGTTGCAGCTTCAAGCGTATTATGAAGCCCGCTCGCACCCATCCCGCCGCCTATATATGCAATATCAGCATAGCTATAGATTTTACTCAATAATCCAATAGTATCCACGATAAAAACGGATTTGTCTTCTAGAGTTTCATTAGCATAATTTGAATAGCATACTGTTGGTTTTTTTAGCCGTTTGATCATAGATTTAATTTGATTTAAATCCATATTGTGAGGAGCAATTATAAATTTAGTAGCCTCTGAACTCCTATTAATGTAATCAATTAAAAGCGTCTCATCTTCTGGCCAGGTACTTCCAGCCACAACACAGGTTTTATGGTCTTTAAATTCCGCAATAAAATCTAAAGTGTTATCCATTTTTAATTGATTCCCAACACGGTCAAATCGAGTATCCCCTGAAACCGTAACAGCGGAATATCCAATAGAATTTAACAATGTTTTTGAAGCCGTATCTTGTGTAAATATATGATCAAACGTAAAAAGTAATTTTTTCAGCCAACGACCATACACTCTAAAATAGGGTTGAGAAGGTCTAAATAAAGCAGAAATCAAAACAGTATGTATGTTCCGATGTTTCAGTTCTAATAAATAATTTGGCCAAAGGTCATATTTCACAAACACTACCAACTCTGGATGAATAACATCTAAAAAGGATTTTACAGTTGCTTTTTGATCTAAAGGAAGATATACAACAACTTCCGCAATAGGGTTGTTTTTTCTGATTTCATAGCCTGAGGGTGAGAAAAAAGTCATTACAAATTTGTGATTTTTATACTGTTTTTTGAGTGCTTGAAAAACAGGTAAGCCCTGCTCATATTCCCCTAAAGATGGACAATGTAGCCATATCACTTTGTCTGAAAGATGCACCGTTTGTTTTAAAATCAGAATACTTTCATGCCGTCCTTTTTGACCTTGTTTAATTTTTTTATTCAAGCCCCCAAAAAGACGAATGGATACAGAAGCGAGGTTAATAATGATGTTATAAAAAAGTCTCAATAGGTTTTATTTGTAGCTAAAATACATTCTTTATATTAATTTTAAGACTTAGCAATGCTAATTTTGTATTTTTGTTTATTGCAAAATGCATTGCTTAGAAACATAATTTAAAGAAATGAATAAAATCCAAATGGTTGATCTAAAAGGTCAATATGCTTCTATAAAAGAGGTTGTAAATTCTTCTATTCAAGAAGTCATTGATAACGCCTCATTTATTAACGGTCCTAAGGTTAAAGAATTTCAAACTAATTTAGAAGCCTATTTAGGCGTTAAACATGTAATTCCATGTGCCAATGGGACAGATGCTTTACAAATCGCGATGATGGGATTGGGATTAAAACCAGGCGATGAAGTCATCACGGCTGATTTTACTTTTGCAGCAACTGTTGAGGTCATTGCATTATTAGGGCTTACCCCAGTACTGGTTGATGTAGACCCTGATAAATTTAATATTGATATTGAAGCGATAAAGAAAGCAATTACGCCAAAAACAAAAGCAATTGTGCCTGTACACTTGTTTGGTCAATGTGCTAATATGGATGCTATTATGGAGTTAGCTGAAGCACATAATTTATTTGTTATTGAAGATAATGCACAAGCAATTGGCGCAACATATACCTCAGAAAACGGATCAAAAGCAAAAGCAGGTACCATAGGACATGTCGCCTCAACCTCTTTTTTTCCTTCCAAAAATTTAGGTTGTTACGGAGACGGAGGCGCCATTTTCACCAATGATGACGACTTAGCGCATACTATAAGAGGTATTGTAAATCACGGCATGTATAAGCGCTATCATCATGACGTTGTTGGCGTTAATTCACGATTAGACTCTATTCAAGCGGCGGTTTTAGACGCAAAACTTCCAAAACTAGATAGCTATAATAAAGCACGTCAATCGGCTGCACGTAAATATAACGCTGCCTTTAAAAATCATCCAAACATAATTACGCCAAAGGCGGGTAATGGATGTGAAACGGTTTGTGATAACTGTGATTGCCATGTATTTCACCAGTATACTTTGAAAATTCAAAATGCGGATAGAGATGCGTTAGTAGCCTATCTACAGGCACATGATATTCCATGTGGCGTTTATTATCCAATTCCACTACATAAGCAAAAGGCTTATGTAGATAACCGCTATAATGATGCGGATTTTAGCGTAACTAACAAATTAATCGATGCTGTAATTTCATTGCCAATGCATACCGAATTAGAGGATGATCAAATAGATTTTATCACTACAACTGTCATTGATTTTTTGTCTAAATAAAAACAGTATGAAAACGTGTGTTCTGATTTTGTTAACCGCATTCTCAATGCATATGGCTGCACAAGATGTACACTTGCATTGTGGAAAAATTATTGATACAGAAAACGGGAAAATTTTAACCCAAAAAACCATTGTGGTCTCAGGAAAAATAATAACCTCTATTTTAGATGGTTACACGGACATTTCAAATTCTGATGACACAAGTATTGATTTAAAATCAAGTACTGTAATGCCAGGCTTTATTGACTTACATGTACATATGGAAAGCGAATACAATCCCAAAAAATACATAGAACGATTCACTGCCAATGAAGCTGATGTCGCTTTTAAATCAGTCAATTATGCGCGTGTAACACTGATGGCTGGATTTACAACGGTAAGAGATTTAGGCGGGTCTGGGGTTAACATTGCACTTCGAAATGCGATTAATCAAGGACACACGGTCGGTCCACGAGTATTCACCGCTGGAAAAGCAATCGCAACAACTGGGGGGCATGCCGATCCAACCAACGGAATGAAAAAACTTCTGATGGGCGATCCAGGACCAGAACAAGGCGTGATTAACAGTCCTGAAGAGGCTAGGAAAGCGGTAAGACAACGCTATAAAAATGGAGCAGATAATATCAAAATTACAGCCACTGGCGGTGTACTGAGTGTTGCTAAAAACGGACAAAACCCACAATTCACTTTAGAAGAAGTACAAGCAATTTGTGAGACTGCTAAAGATTATGGAATGATTGTCGCAGCGCATGCCCATGGCGATGAAGGCATGCAACGCGCCGTAATTGGCGGGGTTACTACTATCGAGCACGGCACTAAAATGAGTGCACAAACCATGGATTTAATGATCCAATACGGGACTTATTTAGTACCCACCATTACAGCTGGTAAAGCCGTTGCTGACAATGCGAAAATTAAAGGGTTCTATCCGGAAATCATTGTCCCAAAAGCCTTAGAAATTGGGCCCAAAATTCAAAACACATTTGCAAAAGCCTATAAACGCGGCGTTAATATCGCATTTGGTACTGATGCAGGCGTGTTTCCTCACGGTTTGAATGCTAAAGAGTTTGGGTATATGGTAGATGTTGGAATGCCCCCTATGGAAGCTCTTCAATCGGCAACAATTACTAACGCTAAAGTTCTTGGATTGTCAGAGGAATTAGGACAATTAAAAGAAGGATACTTAGCAGATATTGTTGCTACAAATGACGACCCTACAAAAAATATAGCTACACTAGAGCATGTTACTTTTGTGATGAAGGAAGGTGTGATTTATAAAAATTAAGCTACAGACGTCTTTTTTGGACGGTTTAAAAAAGAGGAAATTAACAATAAAACCATCCCCGTAGTCACAGATAAATCCGCAACATTAAAAATCCCCGTTCTAAATATGCCGCCAAAATCCATAAACAGGAAATCGGTGACCGATCCATATAAAAAGCGATCATAAAGATTTGCAATTCCACCTCCGGCAATAGAAGAAAATCCAACAATTGACAAGCGGTCTAGTGTTGTATTGGTTAAAACATAATACAAGACAACGCCCAAAACAATAACTGGAAGTATCAATAAAAATATAAGTTTCACCGTTGGATTTGAATCACTTCCCATACTAAGAAATGCACCAGAATTTTCAACATTCAACAATTGCAGTTGCTTTCCTAAAAGTTCGGTTCTAGAACCCGGAACGACAGTTTCGCGCACGATTTCTTTTGAAACCTGGTCCAAACCAACATTAAAAGCAACAAGAATAAGGATTAAAAGTGATCTTATATTCATGACGTTTAGTTTTCAAAAGTCGCTGCCAATGTATTCATATCTCTGTTTATTTTTTTCACTAACCCTTGAAGTACTTTTCCAGGGCCTACTTCAATAAAATCAGTCGCTCCATTTTGAATCATTTGTTGAACTGATTGTGTCCATTTTACTGGTGCAGTGAGTTGAGAAATTAAATTCGCTTTAATCTCTGTTTCATCTAGAACTGGCATTGCTGTCACATTTTGATAGATAGGACAGCCAGGTGTATGGAATGTTGTATTTTCTATAGCGGCTGCCAATTGTTCTTTAGCAGGCGCCATTAAAGGCGAATGAAAAGCACCACCAACAGGGAGTACAAGTGCACGTCGTGCCCCTTTTTCTTTGAGTGCATCGCATGCCAAATGAATAGCGTCAACTGCCCCAGAAATCACCAATTGACCTGGGCAGTTATAATTTGCAGCAACTACAATTCCATCAATAGAATTACAGGTGTCTTCAACAATTTCGTTTTCTAATCCTAGCACGGCAGCCATCGTCCCTTTTGTTAAATCACAAGCCTTTTGCATCGCCTTTGCACGTTGAGAAACAAGTTTCAAGCCATCTTCAAAACGAAGTGTGCCATTTGCAACTAAAGCTGAAAACTCGCCAAGTGAGTGCCCTGCAACCATATCTGGTTGAAAACGGTCTCCTAAGCTTTTTGCTAAAATCACGGAGTGCAAAAATATAGCAGGCTGTGTGACCTTCGTTTCTTTTAAATCGTCAACACTTCCTTCAAACATAATGGATGTAATGTCAAAGCCTAAAAGAGCATTGGCTTGTTCAAAAAGCGATTTTGCATGGGCTGAACCCTCGTAAAGAGATAATCCCATCCCAGTAAATTGAGCGCCTTGTCCTGGAAATATATATGCCTTCATAAATTTTTGTTTAGTGTTTTTAACGTCTTTTATAAGTTATGTATGAAAAATTAAATTTATGTTGATCGTCTTTTTCATTGTAAATAGTGTGGTGCTGTTTCCAAATATCTTCATTTATAATAGGAAAAAAAGTGTCGCCTTCAAAGCTATGGTGGACCCTTGTAAATTCAATAGTGTCTACTAAATCTAAGGCCTGTTTATAAATTTCCCCACCTCCAATTACAAAAGGATTCGAATCGTTTTTGGTCTGTTCAATAGCCGCTTCTAAGGAGTTTACAACAATAACGCCCTCAGGAACTTTATAATCTTTTTGTCTTGTGATTACAATATGCGTTCTGTTGGGTAAGGGCTTAGGAAAGCTTTCGAATGTTTTCCGCCCCATAATAATACAATGTCCAGAAGTCAATGCTTTGAATCGTTTGAGGTCATTTTTTAGACGCCAAATTAAGTCATTATCTTTTCCTATCACATCATTTTCAGATACGGCAACAATGAGTGTTAAGTTTGTATGGAGGTTTGTTGTTTTCAATAGTATAAATTAGAGCACAAAAATAAGGGTTTCCATTAAATTAAACGGCAACTGCGCCCTTGATGTGTGGGTGCGGGTCATATCCTTCTAGAGTGAAGTCTTCAAATGTAAAGTCAAAAATATTTGTTATCTCTGGATTTAATTTCATTTGTGGAAGCTGACGAAGGTCTCTGCTAAGTTGTGTTTCTACTTGTTCAATATGGTTGCTGTAAATGTGTGCGTCTCCAAAAGTATGGATAAATTCTCCAGCTTCATATCCACAAACTTGTGCCATCATCATAGTTAATAAGGCATAAGAAGCAATATTAAAAGGCACACCTAGAAAAATATCGGCACTCCGTTGATACAGCTGACAAGAGAGTTTGCCGTCACTCACATAAAACTGAAAAAAGGCATGACAGGGTGGAAGTGCGGCTTTATTATTAGCTACATTTTCGCCAAACGATTTTGAGGTATCAGGGAGTACAGAGGGGTTCCAAGCAGATACTAACATGCGTCGGCTGTTAGGATTTGTTTTTAAGGTTTCAATAACTTCTGTAATTTGATCAATTTCATCACTATTCCAGTTGCGCCATTGGTGGCCATAAACAGGGCCAAGGTCGCCATTTTCATCCGCCCAAGCATTCCATATTTTAACTCCATTTTCGGTAAGGTAATCCGTATTTGTATCGCCTTTCAAAAACCACAGCAATTCATAAATAATAGATTTGAGGTGGAGTTTTTTGGTCGTTACCATTGGAAACCCTTTACTAAGATCGAAACGCATTTGGTGTCCAAATACACTTTTAGTGCCTGTTCCGGTACGGTCTCCTTTTTCATTTCCAGTGTCTAGAACATGGGATACAAGGTCTAAATATTGTTTCATT
>JAQXCA010000101.1 GCA_029252105.1 Flavobacteriaceae bacterium
TACTTTACTGACACATTACTGTTACAAATATCATATAATTATCTAAAATATAAAAATAATTATCTAATTATTTTATGACACATAAAGAAAAAATATTAAAATATCTTCAACATAAGAATATAAAACCGGCAAGATTTTATAAAGAATGTAACTTTTCTAATGGCTTTTTAGATTCTGGAAAGTCATTCGGTGCTGATAAATTAGCT
Source organism: Flavobacteriaceae bacterium (assembly GCA_029252105.1). Taxonomy (GTDB): domain Bacteria; phylum Bacteroidota; class Bacteroidia; order Flavobacteriales; family Flavobacteriaceae; genus Hel1-33-131. Next base: position 207 of record JAQXCA010000101.1, read on the forward strand.
ATTATTTTAGATAATTATAGAGATTTAAACATCAATTGGTTACTACATCACGAGGGCGATATGCTTTTATCGGACGCTAGTATTGTTAATGAACCAAAACCAAGTTACGGGAAAGATCTTAAAGATTTGCTGGTTGAACAAATTGAAGACAACATAAAACTAAAGGCTGAAAACAAACTTTTGCAGGAAAGTTTGGAGAGTTTAAAAAAAATGGATTAACAAGTTTCTGTTCAAGATTAATTAAATCAGAAATAGCACAAAAAAAAACTGCTCGGTTAAGAACGGTTTGGGAATTTTGTTTTAGTGTTGGGTTAACCAACAATCACATCTTTTTTCATAGGATATAGATTATACAGTTTCTTCAAATCTACGAAAAATTATTAAACTACCTTTAAACTATCCCCAGACACAAATTGTTTTTTTGTGATACAGTCAACAGAATAAAATTCTTTAGAGTAAACTCTGTTTAAGCCTGACAAAGAATGCTTTGAGATAATTGTTAATTTGATAAATGAAGATTTATCTGTCCATTTTGCTTCTAAATTTTCAAGAGTACTAACTCTCTGGGCATGCATATTGTTTTGTCAATTTTACTTTTTTTAGAGATGCTTGATATAAAGTTATCGACTTACTTTATGTCTGTACTTTTTAAGTTCATACCTTCAATATCTCCGTAAGGCTTGTAAAAAACAGGATCAATGCGAACATCAAATATCCCTGATTTTGTGTGATTAACAAATTTAAATTCATAACTGGTTTTACCTTCCCGTTTTACTTTACTGATATGTTCCGAAATAACAATTTTTGGCACCAGTTGCTTTAGAAAAAACAATAAAAATAGAATCCCTCCTAAAAAACTAGTAGCTAATCCGATAGCAATTGAAATAATATAATCCATAACATAATTTATAAGTAGATCGCTAAAGTAATAAAAATAATAATTAAATAGTTCATTTGCCTATCCCTGGAAGGTTGAAAACAAGCTTTTTAAGGCTTCGTTGTAGGTGCATATAAAAACCTAAATCACAAACCACTTAATCTTCATAAATTCACTTGAATAGATTTTTTTTCAAAATACAAAATGAGTTAACTATATTTGAGTTTTAATATACACATGCAAGAAAAAATAATTGTTACAGGCGGTTGTGGTTACATAGGCTCTCATACAGTGATTACGTTGATTAATCACGCTTATGAAGTCGTCATCATTGATAACCTTTCCAATTCAAATTTTCAAGTTTTAGATCGAATAGAAAAAATCACCAAAGTAAAACCTCAATTTGAACAGGTAGATTTGAAATCTTTAGAAGCAACTCTAGCCGTGTTTGAAACCCATAAAGATGCTAAGGCAGTAATTCATTTTGCAGCCCATAAAGCGGTTTCGGAATCTGTTCAAACCCCGTTAATGTATTATCAAAACAACCTTTTTTCATTACTAAATACGCTGATCGCCCAACAAAAAAATGGCATCAATCATCATATTTTCTCCTCCTCGGCAACCGTATATGGAAACCCTACAACATTTCCAATCACAGAGAAAACACCAGTACAACGTCCATTTTCACCTTATGGGAATACTAAAAAAATCGCAGAAGAAATTCTAGAAGATTTCACCAATTCACAGGCTGATATATCTGTGATTTCTTTGCGGTATTTTAATCCTATAGGCGCACATGAATCTGGCCATATAGGTGAATTTCCATCTGGAGTACCAAATAATCTAATGCCCTATATTACGCAAACGGCTGTTGGTCTTAGAGAAAAACTGATGGTATTTGGAAATGATTACCCGACAAAAGACGGCACACCTATCAGAGATTATATTCATGTTGTAGATTTAGCGGAAGCCCATTTAAAAGCACTTCAAAGACTTCTAAATTCAACCGATACAAACCCCTTTGAGGTTTTTAATCTAGGCTCTGGAAAAGGATTCTCGGTTCTTGAAATAATCAAAACTTTTGAAGCTGTCAGTGGACGTCCACTAAATTATGAAATTACATCCCGTAGACCTGGCGATGTTCCAGAAATGTTTGCCTCTACAGAATTAGCTAAACAGGTCTTAAACTGGGAAGCCGTCCGCGATTTACATGACATGATTCAATCCTCTTGGACATGGGAAGAAAATCTTAGAAACGAAATAAAATAATGAGCACATCTTCAGACCCCCTTAAAACGTATATTACCGACGTTCCAGACTTTCCAAAACAAGGAATTGTATTTAAAGATATTACCTCTTTACTCGAAAACCCTCAAGCAGTGAAGCTGTGTTTAGAGTCGCTTTTATCGGAACTTACTCATAAGAAAATTGATAAAGTAGTGGCTATAGAAGCGCGCGGATTTTTCTTTGGAATGCTATTAGCACAGGCTTTAAATGTTCCGTTTGTGCCTGTCAGAAAACCGGGAAAGTTACCTCGCAAAGTGATAACCCAGTCTTTTGATTTAGAGTATGGTTCCGATACTTTAGAGCTGCATGAAAATGCTATTAGCCCTGGAGATAAAGTGTTAATTCATGACGATGTTCTAGCCACTGGTGGAACAGCTCAAGCCGTTTGTAAAATGGTAGAGTCCTTAGGTGGTCAAATTGTCCAATGCAATTTTATTATGAAACTTGATTTCCTCGAGGGATCTAGCAAAATCGAACCCCATCCTATCTATGCTGCTGTGAGCTATTAATCCAATGCTTTCTTGGTCACATAAAGTCGCCATCCAAATAATGCCATCTGTGATTTAGTAGCTTTACTTAGGTCAACTCGTTTTTTTGTCAAACTAGGAAGGATGCGCTTATTGAGCTTTGCTAAGATTTTAAAAACTGCTTTTGAATTCATATGTCAAAAATAGAAAATCTTATTCTAATTGTATATAAATTCCATAACTTAGATTTATCTTCGTAAAAAAAATACATGATTATAGATATTGTTTTGATGCTGTTTGGATTTGGTCTTTTAGTCATAGGAGGTGAATTTCTAGTCCGTGCGTCTGTTGCGTTATCCTTGAAGCTCAATGTATCCAAAATGGTAATTGGGCTCACAGTAGTATCTTTTGCAACGTCACTTCCAGAGCTTTTAGTCAGTTTAAATGCAGCATTAAACGGATCACCGTCAATTGCAATAAACAATGTGGTAGGCTCTAATATCGCCAATATAGGAATGGTTCTTGGAATCACTGCACTGATGGGGACGATTTATATCGATAAAACGTTTTATAAATTTATTTGGCCTGTATTGATTATTTTTTCGCTTGCCTTTTATTATTTCTTAAATAATGACAATCAGTTAGATGCTATTGAAGGCGTGGTTTTATTTTTAAGCTTAATTTTATTTGTAATTTATTCTCTTAAAAAATCAGCTACAATTGAAGATGATGATGATTCTATGGATGCGTTGTCATTGAGCTCTAACTTCAAAATTGTAATATGGTTAATCATTGGAGGTGTAGCCTTGTGTTTCGGAGCAAAGTGGCTGGTAGATGGTGCAGTTGTAATCGCTCAGAAAATAGGCGTGAGTGAAGCCGTTATTTCTGTATCTGTTATCGCAGTTGGTACAAGCATCCCTGAGCTCGCTGCATCTGTGATTGCAGTACTTAGAAAAGAGAAAGCAATTTCCTTAGGAAATTTAATTGGCTCTAATATTTTTAATATTGGTTCTGTGCTTGGGTTTACCGCTATGATAAAACCAATTGTGGTAGAAGACCCTGAAATTTTATCGAGAGATATGATATGGATGTTGGTGTTTGCTGGACTTTTATTTCCTTTAGCTTTAGTGTTAAAGCGCCATCAAATCAAAAAGACCGAAGGGTTTTTGTTGGTAGTTTTGTATGGTGTTTTTATTTATGCCGTGTTTTCTTAAAATTAAATTCTAATAGCAACCATTTAAAATCGAATACTATGAATACTTACGAATGTAAACAATGTGGAATGGCAGTTAAAGCAACTTGTGGAAACTGTGATGTGCCCTTAGAAAACGGAATGATAGACTTGCCAGATGGCGCTCAAGTTCAGGTCTCTAAATGTCCAGAGTGTGAAGGAAAAATCAAGTCACCAATGTGTTGTGGAGATGATATGAGCTGTAATTTATAACGAAACTCTAAAAGGTATTCTCGACGTTTTAAAACCAAAAAACCCACTCAGTGAGTAGGTTTTAAATACTTTTAATTAAATAAAATTATTTTTTATTAACGTTTTGAATGTATTTGTTCAACGCCATTGTCATTGAAGGCATTTCGGTTGTAGGTGCAGAAATATCGACACGGAGTCCTTTGTTTTCTACCGCCTTAACGGTAGTGTTTCCAAAAACAGCAATTCGAGTATCGTTTTGTTTAAAATCTGGGAAATTGTGAAACAAAGAATCGATTCCTGATGGACTGAAAAACACTAAGATATCATAATATACATCTGCTAAATCTGATAAGTCACTAATAACAGTGTTGTAGAAAACAGCTTGTTTCCATTTAACGCCTAGCTCATTCAGCATTAAAGGAACGATAGGTTTTAATTTGTCAGAAGATGGTAATAAAAACTTTTCTTCTTTATATTTTTTTATGAGCGGAGAAAGGTCTTGAAAGTTACGTTTACCAACATAAATTTTACGCTTGCGATAAACCACATATTTTTGTAAATAAAATGCAACAGCCTCAGATTGACAAAAGTATTTCATGCTATCGGGTACTTTAAATCGCATTTCGTCTGCAACTCTAAAAAAATGATCGATGGCATTTCTGCTGGTCATAATTATGGCAGTATAACTTGAAAAATCAACTTTTTGTAACCGAACTTCTTTTGCAGTCACGCCTTCTACATGAATAAAAGGGCGAAAATCAATTTTTACTTTTTGTCTGTCCTGTAAGTCAAAGTAAGGAGAATTTTCTACTTTTGGTTCTGGCTGAGACACCAAAATTGTTTTTACTTTCATAGATTAATTACTCTAAAATGTTAATTTATATCTTACGAAAATAGATTACATAAAAGTATGTAAGGCCCAATTTCGAGTGTGCAAAGATACAAAATAAAATAAAATAAATTATTGATTAATAGTTTTTGATAAAATTTAATCGATTTGAGCATTCCAATCAACAAAATCAACCCTGAAATTGATAAAATAAAAGTTAATAAAAAACGATTATTAGGAACCCCGAAAATCAACAAAGAATTTAAAGGGAGTAAAATAATTCCTAAAAAATTAAAAAAACTAACCTGTTGAAACACATAGCTATGGAAAATTTTTTGAATGTCAAATAAATAACCAATCCCCAATTCTATTAAAATTTTTACCAGAACAACTGCACCGAAAACAACAGATAATTTTAGGAATAACACAATGTCTATATCTATTTTTTTTACCAGTTGGATATAAGCTAGTAGGCTAATAAGCATACCATTGAGGCAAAAATTTAAAAACAAAATAATATCAAAAGGGTCCAGAAACTTATGATCTTTAAAATAGATTCTCAAATAATTTGAGTTTCCAAGAAGCCTTAAGATATCTATAAATCGTTGGGGCTTTAAATACTTAGCACCTACAATAATAGCTAAGCAAGCTACAATAATAGTTGTGTATAAATCGTTAAATTGAACTTCTCTAAGCATACACAAAGCTATGAAGAATATTTATAAAAAGAGTCCGCTAAAAATATCTTACTTTTGTTAAAATTTTTCTACTCAATGCAAGACGCCATTGTCATCATACCTACGTATAACGAAATTGAAAATATAGAAGTCATCCTAACTGCTGTATTTTCACAATATAATGAGGTTCATGTATTGGTTGTAGACGATAATTCACCTGATCAAACTGCCCTAAAAGTAGAAACCCTCCAAGCTACTTTTGGACATCGTCTTTTTTTGCTAAAACGCACTGGAAAACTAGGTTTAGGAACGGCCTATATCGAAGGGTTTAAATGGTGCTTAAGTCGTCATTATGAATTTATATTCGAGATGGATGCCGATTTTTCTCATAACCCTAAGGATCTTCAATCCCTATATGAAGCCTGTAAAACTCAACAAGCCGATGTTGCCGTCGGGTCACGCTATATAAAGGGAGTCAACGTAGTAAACTGGCCATTGTCAAGAGTCCTACTATCGTATGGAGCATCTTTATATGTGAGAATCATTACAGGAATGAAAGTGCTAGATCCTACAGCAGGGTTTGTGTGCTATAAGCGAAATGTCCTTGAAGCTATTGATTTAAATGCAATACGGTTTATTGGCTATGCATTTCAGATTGAAATGAAATATATTGCTTACAAAAAAAACTTTAATATCAAAGAAATCCCAATTATCTTTACCGACCGACTTCATGGGGTTTCCAAACTGAATAAAGGAATCATAAAAGAAGCTATTCTAGGCGTTATCAAAATACGATTAAAAACAATTTTAGGAACATCATAAATGAACAAAAAATCTATACTCATAAAAAATGCTCGTATTGTTAATGAAGGTAAAATTTTCGAAGGCGATGTATTAATTGAGGACCAATATATCAAAGAAATTGCAAGCTCTATAAGTGTCAAAAACTCAAATGTGACTGTAATTGATGCCGAAAATAATTACCTTATGCCTGGTGTTATTGACGATCAAGTCCATTTTAGAGAACCTGGATTAACTCATAAAGCAACCATTAAAACAGAATCGAGAGCGGCTATTGCAGGAGGTATCACGTCTTTTATCGAAATGCCTAACACCAGTCCGCAAGCCACAACGATTGACAAGCTAGAAGATAAATTTCAAATCGCAGCTCAGACCTCTTCTGCAAACTATTCATTTATGTTTGGAGGAACTAATGATAACTTGGATGAAATATTAAAAGTTGACCCGCTTAAAGTTGCAGGGCTTAAGCTGTTTTTAGGATCTTCAACTGGAAATATGCTTGTTGATAACCCAGAGGTACTAGAAAAAATATTTAAAAGTACTGACTTGTTAATTTCTGTTCACTGTGAAGATGAAGCCACAATTAAACAAAATACTGCTAAGTATTTAGAAACGTATGGCGAGGACATTCCTATTAAATGCCATCCCGAAATTAGAAGCGTAGATGCGTGTTATATCTCCTCTTCAAAAGCCATAAAATTAGCCAAAAAAACAGGAGCGCGTTTACACGTGTTTCACCTTTCAACGGCTAAGGAAACTGCTTTATTTTCAAGCAAGAAAGCCTTAAAAGATAAGAAAATAACCGCTGAAGTTTGTATTCACCACCTTTGGTTTTCAGATGAAGATTACGACAAAAAAGGCACCCTTATCAAATGGAATCCAGCTGTAAAATCAGCCAAAGATAGAGATGCCTTGTGGAAAGCGCTTTTGAACGATAAAATTGATGTGATTGCATCTGATCATGCTCCACACACACTTGAAGAAAAATCAAATACCTATACAAAAGCACCATCTGGAGGTCCTTTAGTACAACATGCTTTGGTCGCCATGATGGAAGCACACCATAATGGAAAAATATCTATTGAAAAAATGGTTGAAAAAATGTGTCATAATCCTGCAATTTTGTTTCAAATTGAAAAACGGGGTTACATTAAAGAAGGCTATTTTGCAGATTTAGTATTGGTAAATCCAAACAACCCATGGACCGTTAATAAAGATAATATTCTGTATAAATGTGAGTGGTCGCCTTTTGAAGGTTCAACCTTTAAATCTCGAGTTACACACACCATTCTGAACGGTACAGTGGTTTATGAAAACGCCAAATTTACAAATCAAAATGCAGCCATGCGTCTAACTTTTAACAGATGAAAACGATTCTTTTAGTAGCAATTACCTTCTTTTTTATGTCTTGTGAGAACAAAGCGATGAAGAAGCCTCCTAATTTGATTTCTGAGGATCAAATGGTTGATATTTTATATGATATGATGCTTTTAAATTCTGCGAAAGGAATCAATAAGCAATTGCTGGAAAAAACCATCCAAAACCCTGAACAATATATTTACAACATTTATAATATAGACAGCCTTCAGTTTGTGGAGAGTAACGCCTATTATACTTACAAAAGTGATACGTATAAAGCTATTTACGAAAAAATTGAAATAAAATTAACTGCTCAAAAAAAAGAATTTGAAGCTCTCGCTGATGAAAAAAAACGAGTTAAGGATTCTATAAAAAAAATCAAAAATAAACTTAAAATAGACACCTTGAAACTAAGGCGTGAAAAGCTATTTGAAGCGAAGCTTAAACGGTCTTCGAAAAAATCTGACACACTTCAGAAACAACCGCTGAAATAGGTTCAAATTTAAAACTAACATCAGCTTCTAAAAGCTTTTCCGAACTGTAATAGCTTTTTTTCGTTAAAGTTTTGCTCAAATTCTTAGTAAGTTTTCGTTTTTTACCCGTTAACTTATGAGTTAACCAATCCAATCGCCATGCCATAGAAAGCTTTAAGCTGCTCACAGCTTTTTGAGGCGGATTTCGTTTGAACGCCTTTGAAATTAGCGTTGTGAGTTCTAAAAATGAGATGTTTTCGGCAACCATAATATACCGTTCATTTTTGTAATCACTGTTCAGAAGGTAAATCATACCTTTGACAACATCTTTGACATCGACATATCCAGACACTCCTGAAGTGTAGTGTTTTAATCCTTTGTGGATGCGTTTAAATAAAAGTCCGCTGCCCGACTCAAAAAATCCAGGTCCTAAGATCACACCTGGGTTCACAATAACACTCGGTACCCCTTCTTGAACACCACGCCAAACTTCCATTTCAGCTTCGTGTTTTGTCATTGCATACACACTTTGACTGTCTTCTGGATTCCAAGTCGTTTCTTCAGTGATTTTTTCGGGATCAAAACCCAGAGTTGCAATAGAACTCACATAACACAATTTTTCAATTGCATTAATCACACTCAGATTTACAATGTTTGCAGTCCCTGTAACATTAGTTTTTCGTAATTTATAGTAATCGTTTGGGTCAAATGAAATTAAGGCTGCACAATGGTACACATGTGTAACCCCTTGAAATGCAGTTTCCAGTTTTGGTAGATCTTCCAAATCGGCTTCTAACCATTCAATTCTATTAAAGTAATCATCAACCTGATCTGTGTAAAATGAGAATACTGTTTTAACGTTTTCAATGGTTTCTTTGGTTCGATATAGGGCGCGAATCTTGAGTTGTGACTTGCTAAGTTCAAACAACAAATGACTCCCTACTAATCCTGTACCCCCCGTGACTAAAACCATAGCACTAAATTAGTATTTTTTCTTTTCCCATCACTCATGAAACTGTTATCTTTGTCTTAATTAAATTTATGATAATGGCCAGTAATTTTATTGAAGTGTTACGTTGGAGAGGAATGATCCACGATGTTATGCCTGGAGCAGAAGACCATTTGTTAGCACAAATGAGAAGTGCATATGTAGGTTTTGACCCGACAGCTGACTCTTTGCATATCGGAAATTTGGTTCCAATTATGCTTTTGGCACATTACCAGCAGTGTGGACATAAACCCTTTGCCTTAGTAGGCGGGGCAACAGGAATGATTGGAGATCCATCTGGGAAATCTACTGAACGTAACTTTTTAGACGAAAAAACACTGCGGCACAACCAAGAAGCAATCAAACAACAACTTGCTCATTTTCTAGATTTTGATAACGGTGAAAAAAACGCTGCAGTTCTAGTCAATAACTATGACTGGATGAAAGATTTTTCCTTTTTAGATTTTATTAGAGACGT
>JAQXCA010000110.1 GCA_029252105.1 Flavobacteriaceae bacterium
TAATCTAAAAACCGACTGATGGGCAGGTTGGTGATCGAAAATAAATTGTGAAATTGAATGTCAAAATTTGTGGCTAATGCTTTTTTAAAATCGGCTTCTAATGCCATTTGATCTCCAGGCAAAAAAGCACCTGAAGGGTTATAGACCAAATCTAATTTCAGTTCAGAATTGGGCATGCCATACCCTACAGCATTTAGCATTTTCAAAGCTTTGATAGAGGCATTAAACACGCCGTCGCCCCGTTGTTGATCTGTTTTGCCTTCGGTCCAGTGCGGCATCGATGAAATCACGTGTACATTATGTTTTTTGAAAAACTCAGGGAGATCATTGTATTTTTTATTAGCCGTAATGATGGTCAAATTGGAACGCACAATCATATCTTTAATGCCCACTTTTGTAGCCTCTTCAATAAACCATCTAAAATCGGGGTTCATTTCGGGAGCGCCTCCAGTAAGGTCTAGGGTATGAGCACCGGTAGCTTTAATCACATCCAAACACTGCTGCATTGTTTTACGGGTCATGATTTCTTTTCGGTCAGGACCTGCATCCACATGGCAGTGTGCGCAAACTTGATTGCACATATACCCTACATTGATTTGTAGGATTTCTAAGGTTTTTGGCTTAAGTGGAAATTGATTTTGTGCGGCTAACTTAGTGCTAAACTTAGGCAGTTCTTCATTTTGAAAGATGCCATTAGATAAAATTTCTAATTGGCGTTTGGCGTTGGCAAGTTCATTTTCACGCTTTTGTAGGGACTTTAGCTTCATGGGCTTACATGGATAGTTTTTTATACTTATTCATCATTTGTACGCTATGTACTAGGGTTGCGCCACTTTCAATGGCGGCACCTGCATGGACAGCCTCCATCATTTCTTCTTTGGTGATACCGCGTTTTAGACCATCTTGGGTATAGGCGTCTATACAATACGGACATTTTACTACATGCGACACCGCAAGGGCAATCAACGCTTTTTCTCGGGCACTTAAAGCGCCTTCTTCAAATACGCTTCCATAATACTCAAAGAATTTTTTCCCGAGGTCTTCATTCCATTCTGTAATGTTTCCAAATTTTCGCAAATCAGAGGGCTCATAATAGGTATTGCTCATGCTTTTTTATTAAGACAGTTTATATAATATTTTTTAAAATTAGTGAAAATTCTCCTAAATCCACAAAATATGCACTTCATAATGGGGTTTCGTATGGCTTTGATTTCTATACATAACCACAACAGTACCTTGTGTTTTGTGTTGCATTTTTTTCTTTTAAAATGCAAGTTATGTGAATATTTCGCAATTATTTCAGGTTATATTATTAATAATTAAAAGTTTTTATATAAAAATTGCGTAATGTATATTTTTTGTTGTGGTAAATTATTTGTGCATCAAGGGGGACGTTTCTTAATATTGGAAGTATAACTCTAAATCTATTTATTATGAAAAAAATTACTTTATTACTAACCTTATTGATGACATCAATTGGGTTTTCACAAACAGAATTACTAACTAATGGAGATTTTTCAAATGGTGACGCTAGTTGGGCTCTTACAGGAGGTTCCGTGGTAAGTGGTGAAGCAGCATTCGCAACCACCGCTTCTGCAGGAGATCCTTGGGGTACTCAGTTAGTACAAGGAAGTTTAGCATTTACTAACGCACAAGAATATACCATTTCTTTTGATGCCCGAGTAGATGCAGCTAGAAATATTACATTAGCGATTCAGAATGTTGGGGTATGGACTGATCAATTTAGAGAGAATTTTAGTCTTACTACTACTATGACTACCTACACTAAAACGTTTAATGCCACTTCTAGCAATACTAATGTTCAGATTGGGTTTTTAATGGGAGGTTTTGGTGTCACTGATGGAGTTTATTATGATAATGTTTCATTAACTACTAACGCGCCGGCAAGCTGTAGCGATGGTATACAAAATCAAGATGAAACTGGAGTCGATTGTGGAGGAAGCACATGTGACCCTTGTCCATCACCACCTACTGTAGCAGCTCCAACACCAACTCATCCATCTGCTGATGTCATTTCACTTTTTAGTGATGCATATACAGATGAAGCCAGTAGTACAAACCCAGGTTGGAATGAAGCAGTAACCGCAGAAACTCATGCTAGTAACGCGGTGTTAAAGACAACCAACTTTTTACCGTTTGCAATTACAACTCCGATTGATGTTACAGATCACACTTTACATGTGGATGTTTGGCTTCCAGAACTACCAAGTGCTGGTGCTGGTCTTTTAATTAAGATTCTAGATGCAGCAAACGGTCCAAATGAAGGTAACTCTATTTACCCAATAGCAAACATTACAGCAGGTCAATGGAATAGTATTGATATAGATATAAGCAATTTTAGTCAGGCACAAGGTACATGGGATGCCACGGCGCAAGGTCGTGTAGACCAGGTTTTAGTTGACATTGTAGATGATACAACAATGTATGTGGATAATTTATATTTCTGGAAAGCCCCTACCGCCTCCGTTGATGATTTCTTCGCTAAGGCCGTAAAACTACACCCAAACCCTGCCAATGGCATTGTAAAGTTTTCAACGGTCACAAACGAAGCCTTAGAAGTTTCTGTGTATGACCTTTTGGGAAAACAAGTGATCCCTGCACAAACCATACAATCAGAACTTAATATCGCTAGTTTAAATCCTGGAATGTATTTTGTAAATATGAAACAAGGAGCAAGTGTGGCTACTAAAAAATTGCTTGTAAATTAAATTATAACTAACCATTCAGATTTAATTTCAAAAAAGCCTCCAGTACTGGAGGCTTTTTTTGTGGAGTCCGTTCACTTTTGTAATAAATGAGTATGTCACATAATTTGATAAGGCGATTTTATAAGTCGTAATGACTTTTTGTTTCATCATGCTTTCTGTATTTAACTGCATTTACTGCTCTGTGAGTTTGTGCGCATGAAGTAGCGTTGTTTAGTGTAGCGTTATATTGCGAAAATCACAAACGATTAGTCAAGGATTAGATGATTCTAGCGTTTTTACACCCTTTTGTATCTTAAATGTTTATTTTTTAAATTACAACATTGCACAATAAAAACTATACAAAACCTATACATTGTAAATTTTTACGGCAATTTTATAGGATTTATAGTTTCTGTAATATTAAATTTTTACTGATTAAAAGTGTGAATATGACAAAAAATATAACGAATAACTAATACTGTATGACATTTGTAGTGTGTTGTTTAACAATTATACATTTATATTAAACTAAATTTACATTCAACTAATTTTAAAAACTTTTAACATGAAAAAAATTACATTATTATTGTTATTTCTTGCAGCGATGCAAGCTTACGCACAACCAAGTGAAATAATTATTACAGCACCCACAGATGCTTCGTTAGTTAAAATTACTGGACCATGGTGGGATTGGGATCCCAATGGAGGTCCTGAAGCAGCTCAAAATTCTGACGGCGATTGGGTTATTAGCCTCAATGGTGCGGGGAGTGATATGGAATATCTCATTGTAGTAGATGGAGTTCAAGAAAATTTAATTGATAACGCTGCCGGTGGAGAGTGTACAACAAGAGTTGATGCGGGAAATATAGTTACAGACTATAGCAATTATGCTAATAGAAAATGGTTATCTACTGATCCTCTTATTTATACAGAAACTTATGATTCTTGTCAACAAATAGCTTCCCTGCCAACAGATTGTTCAGGTTTTACTGATGAGGCTAGTGAAGGTACTTATTCCACTGGGATTAACTATGCTTTTACGTCTTCTGGGACAGATGTGCTTGTCAGTTTTGAGTTATTAGATACAGATAAGACTGGTTTTTCACCTCAGATACATTTTCCGCCTTCTACTTTTATTAATATGGATGCTTCTAATGCACCAACTTACACAGCAACGCTTTCGGACAGTTATTCTATTGGAGATGAGATTAGTTTTAAATTTAGAGGCGCCTATGCAGGTGGTCTAGTTACCTCAAGACTCTTCACATATCTTGTAGGAGGAGCAGACTGCTCTACAGCTGGCGTAGAAGATATTTCAGCTAACGCAGTAAAAATGTATCCTAACCCAGCAAATGGTGTTGTATATTTCTCAACAACTGCTAACGATGCGTTAACAGTTTCAGTATTTGACCTATTAGGAAAACAAGTAATGGATGCTCAAAACGTACAGTCTCAACTTAATATTTCTAGCTTAAACCCTGGAATGTATTTCGTGAAAATGACTCAAGGTGCAAGTTCTGCTACTAAGAAATTAGTCGTAAAATAAGGTTTAACCAACCCAATTTAATTTTTAAAAGGCTTCCATTTGGGAGCCTTTTTTTTATGTCATCACTCCAACTTTGGTCTATGAAATTCACTCTTCTCTATCGAAAAAAAAGGATATAATAAAACCAACACCTCTTATAATTTTTCACTATATTTGAATAACCAATTTAATTTTTTTATGAAATCATTTATATTTATTTTTTTAACAGGCACCCTAATGAGCTTTGGCCAATCGTTAACAGTTGAGTCTGGAAGCTCCATAAACATTAATTCTAACAGTTCGATTTCAATTGATGGCTTGGCGTTCGCACCAACAAGTGCAGAGTATACAATTACTGGACCAAATTCCATTACGCGTTCTGGTACTGCTATTCAAGAGGGTAGTATCGAAAGAGTCTATGAATTTGCCACGGCATTACCGGACTATACCGGAGTACTTACCTTTAGTTACTTAGACAACGAACTCAACTCCGTTCCCGAAACCAATTTGGTATTAGAAGTTTTTGATGCCAACAACGGATGGACAAGCGTAGTTCCTGATAGAGATAATGACAACAATACTTTGAGCTATAATTTTACGGCTCTTTCTGGGGTCTCCAAAATAACTGCTAGTAATGCTTCAACCACACTAACCGTTACAACAGAAACTCTTAACGATGTCGTGAGCGTCTATCCAAACCCAACGACAGACCGCTTGTATATTGTGTCCAAGACGACTCAAAACGCATCACTATTTAATATTGCAGGACAAAAACTCCTAGAAACCAATAGCAAAGAACTTGATGTTATGCAGCTGCCGTCTGGTGTTTATTTGTTGAATTTACAAAACAGTCAAAACCAGATATCTACATTTAAAATCATCAAAAAGTAGGACAAAACAAGCCACACAAGTTGTGTTCATACTGCTCTCAATATTGAGTTTTGCTCAAGTAGGAATACACAACAGCTAAATTTGCGAGATGTGTGCAGTACACACTTTTTAACTCCCGACTTCCTTTTTTGTGGGCAGGATAAAACACTATATAACCAACATTTCTATATAAGAGTTGTTGGTTTTTTTTGTGAAACCATTACAAGGGTGGGAAACCCAAAGTGATTTTGTCAATTATGAATAGAAGCGTCATTTCTTCCACTGTTGTCACATGCCAAGATCTAGTAGACAACAGTACAAAACGGTTTAACTCGTTTTGTCAATGGTACCGTAAAGCGCCTCTAAATCTTCAATTGAATTTTTTATTGCCTGTATAATATCATTAGCATCTTGTGTGGTTAGAGTTGGCTAGTAGACAGAAGGATTGCCTTGGTCATCTGAAAAAGAGAAGATTAATAAAGCAGAGAGTAAGAGTCCATTTTTATTATGTTAGTCATTAATATTCATAATTATTGGTTTGTACTTATTTGAAAAGACTTCATATTCTCCACTGTTTATTATACCAGAGTCAAACAAATCCTTTGCTTCTTTTAATTTTTTTATAGCTTCCTGTCTTGTAATTTTATTTTTGTCTAAAACTATTTGTTTTCTAAAAACATGTGGGTGACTTACAATGCTACTTAATGTTAGTTTGGTTAAATAATGTGCAGACCTATCATGCCTTACTCCTCTTTGATGAATTATATTTCCATCATAATCAGTAATAAATAATATTACTTTTTTGAATGGCCAACCGTCATTTTGGGAACTTACAGATAATAATAAACACATATCAAGATTATCCTCTAATTCTTTTGGGATTTTATTAAAGTCATCTAAAATAATATAATTTGTTTGTTTCAACTCCTCTACAACAACAGCTTTCATTTTTTTCACTTCTTTATTTGCTGCGGCAGAAATATTGGATATAACTATATACTTATATTGATTTAAATTTTTATCTTTTAAGGAGACAATATCTTCTGCTTTTTGTCCTGCAGTTTTAAAAGCACCTCTAGCAGCAGCAGCTCGCATGTTGTTCGCGAAATTTTGGTTAGCCATATTTTGTGCATTTGCTGCTGAAACCCAAGGATTTTGAGTTACTACTAGCTGTACAGGTTGTTGATAGGGATTACTGGCTTTTATTTTTGGAGCCTTAATTGTAGGTACACTCCAATCAACTTGACTGTAAATTAAATACGGTAGGAATAAAAAGAAGTATAATATTTTTTTCATTTATAAGTTGATTTTAGATTGTAAAACAAAATTAATGAAATAAATAGAAAAAGCCAAACACCAAAGTAGTGCAAAACTCCGTTTTTCGAACGAAAACCGTATAAGTAATTAAATAAAAAAACCTCAACTTTCAGTAAATTTGATTGTTAAGGTTTTAATTCGTACACACCCCACTCCAATTATCGAACTTATTCTTGCAAGATTTAGAGAAATTGAGTGATTTCACAGCCCGCTTAAAAGCGATATAAAAAGCGACTTATTAAGGTTCACTTTTATAGTTGTATTTAGAAAGTAATGTTCTATTTTTGTTACAGACTTAATTAACTAATTAACCAACCAATGAAACAATTTTTTACACTATTAGCAGCAGTATTACTAACTGCAACAACTTTTGCCCAAGTAGGTATTAATAATGAAAACCCAGACGCTTCTGCGGCATTGGATATTACTTCTACTACGGGGGGGTTACTTGTACCACGTATGACAGAAGACCAGCGTAATATTATTAATAGCCCATCAAACCCTGCCACAGGACTGATGGTGTATCAAACAGATGGTGCAACAGGCTTTTACTATTATAATGGTAGTAGTTGGGAGGTGTATTATTCTAAAAATGAGGTAGACACATTGATTGCCAATCTTCAAA
>JAQXCA010000022.1 GCA_029252105.1 Flavobacteriaceae bacterium
TTTTCATTTGTAAAATCTGGCCAATATACATCAGTAAAATATAATTCTGCGTAAGCAATCTGCCATAAAAGGAAATTACTGATGCGTTTCTCGCCACTTGTACGGATTAATAAATCAACATCTGGCAAATTCTGGGTGTAAAGATGCTGATTAATTAGCGTTTCATCAATATTTTCTACTGAAATTATATTATTTTTAACTTTTTCACTTATTTGTCGCGTCGCATTTACGAGTTCATCTCTAGAACCATAACTCAAAGCGAGCGTTAATGTCATGCGAGAATTGTCTTTAGTTTCCCCAATAACATGTAATAATTCTTTCCTAACTTTTGATGGAAGATGTTCAAGGTTTCCAATTGCGTTTAATCGAATACTATTTTTTTGTAACGTATTCATTTCTTTTTTCAATGAAGAAATTAAAAGTTGCATCAAGGTTTTTACTTCCAATTTTGGTCGATTCCAATTTTCAGTAGAGAACGCATAAAGAGTCAAATTTTCGATTCCGAGTTCCGCACAAGTTTCGACCGTAGTTTTTACAGACTTGGTACCATTTTCATGTCCAAATACTCTACGAAGGCCTTTTTCTTTTGCCCAACGCCCATTTCCATCCATGATGATGGCAATATGCTTGGGAAGGTTCTGCGGATGGATACTAGTTTTAAGACTCATATTAAAGATTGCAATAACAAGGTTTTCTACCAAAGGTGTAAGTTAATGTAAAACCACTAAACATATACCAATCGGTATTATTAAAATTCCCAAAACGCACGGTTTTTTTTAATTCTTCAGATTTGGGATCACTTCCATCAATATTATCAGAAAAAGTGTAACGTGCTCCAACTTCGAAAGCCATGATAATATGTGAAGTCAATGTTGTTTTGAATCCTAATGTTATAGGGATACCAACGGCATTGGTTCTTGTTTTTTCAGAAACTAAATCCGTACTTGAAAAGTGAAAATTTGGATAATTCACAACACTTAATCCAGTAAATAAATATGGCGTCGAGATTGGAACTCCGGGATGTAAGTCGAAATCTAAAAAATTAAACTCTATTCCAAAAGAGGCTTCTAAAGCTCCTGCACTAAAATTATAGCCCCTTAATTTTCTTCGAGGATCAGTCGATTCTATATCATCAGCAGACAATGTTGTGTAAATTAAACTCGCTCTTAAGGAGTGTCGTGGGCTTCTATTCCATTTAAGAACACCACCAAAAGTGGGTTCATTTGGGTTGATGAACGTCGTGGATCCTACATCACCAATAAAATTACTACCTCCAACAAACCCCCCAATTTCATAGATTTGAGAAAAACCCAAACTTGAAATAAAAAAAAGGCATATGTTGATTAAAAATAATTTCATTGTAATTTCAAAGGTTGCAAATATAATGATTTAGAGGGCTAACAAATAATTTGTTTTCTCGCTAATCACTAAACTTAATTTCTGAAAATATATTGCTTAATTACGCGGGTCTGCACCCCACAGCAGTTTTTTGCGAAGTGTTTCCACAAACCCATCGTCTTCTAATTCAATCATGTGAAGATAAAAAGGTGCTTTTTGAATGGTAATTGTAGTGTTATTTTCTAAAGTGTTTATTCTTGAATCCAAGGATACAAGGTGCTGATTTTCCCGACCACTTACTTTTAACTTGATGACTTTATCACTAGAAATGACCAACGGACGTGCGTTCAGATTATGTGGTGCTATTGGAGTGAGTACCAAACTGTCTGACTCAGGAAGAATTACGGGCCCTCCACAACTTAAAGAATAGCCTGTAGACCCTGTAGGCGTAGAAACAATGAGCCCATCTGCCCAATAAGACGTTAGGTATTCGTCGTCTAACCATGTCTCAACAGATATCATTGATGTGGTATTTTTTCGACTGACAGCAATTTCATTCAATGCAAAATTTAAATCTAAAAATGCATCATTAGTATCGGTCTTAATTGTGAGTAGACTACGTTTTGATATCCTGTAATTGCCCTCAAAAATCTCATCCATAGCTTTATGAATAGTATTCATTGGTATGGTTGCCAAAAACCCTAAACGTCCTGTATTGATGCCAACGATTGGGATGTTCAAGTTTTTTACAAATGTAATAGCTCTTAAGATAGTTCCATCGCCTCCAATACTAATTAATAAGTCAAAGGAGTTCTCTAAAACCTCAAAAGTATCAAACTGATAAGCCTCTATATCAATGTCAGAATCAGATGAAATCGACGCATGAAAGTTGTTTTCAAAAACGACTTTAGCATCACGTTTTATCAAATACGCAATGAGTGTTTGAATTGTGCTTTTTGAGCGCTCATTATAAAGGGGGCCGTAAACCGCTATTTTCATTTGACTTATTTTTTTCACTTATATATTTAAATAGTTATCTAAGTACGCCGATCGTTCTTTAAGTGTTCTCAAAAACGTATCGTCTTCATGTCCAGAAACAATCGTGTATCCGTACCTTCTAAAAGCCTGAAAAACAGCACTTAAACCAGTACTTCCAATTTTAAGTGTAATTTGTGTCAAGTCATTTTCATTCTTAGACACAAAAGCACCTAATAACTTTGCATCATTAGACTCTACAATTTGACTAATTTCACTAAATGAAAAATCGTTATATCCTTTTTCAACCACAATAACGCCACCATGTTCCGAAAAAAATGGTGTTTTATTAAACAATGAAATAATATCGATTAATTGATAGTATCCGATATAATTATTTTCTGCATCCAATACAGGCATGATATTACAATTGTTTTGTGCAAATGCTTCCAAAACGTCTAACCACAAAGAAGAATTTCTAACATAAAAACCTTCCACAGCATAGAGTACTTCCGAAAGGGGTTGCTCGGGTTCAAAACAATAGACGTCGGTTTCAGACAAACACCCCAGATATACCTGTTTTTTTAGAATGGGAATATGCGAATAGGTTAATTGTTTAAAAATAGTCTGTACTTCTCCTACAAGTGTTTTAGGACTTGAAGGACTTAGATCGTTTATAATAAATTGATTTAAAGGCATGAGTTCATTTATAATCAGATGCAAATTAATCAAAAATAATAGACTTTAAGCGTTAAGTACTTTGTATTTTTGTTTCAAATTTAATTTTTAATGACAAAGTTAAGCGTTAATATCAATAAGATCGCGACTCTAAGAAATTCAAGAGGAGGCGATACTCCCAATGTTGTTCAGTTTGCCAAAGATGTGCAAGAATTTGGCGCACAAGGGGTCACAATTCATCCGCGTCCAGATCAACGCCATATTCGGTATCAAGATGCATACGATTTAAAACAAATTGTACATACAGAGTATAATATTGAAGGAAATCCGATTCCAGAATTTATAGATATGGTACTAAAAATCAGACCCACACAAGTCACGTTAGTGCCGGATGCTGAAAATGCGATTACGTCTAATGCAGGATGGGATACCATCAAGCACAAAGGGTTTTTAACTGAAGTCGTTCAAGAATTTAAGCAAAATAACATTCGAACCTCGGTTTTTTTAGACCCTATGCTACACCAAGTTGACGGCGCAAAAGCGACTGGTGCGGACCGAATTGAATTGTACACTGAAGCCTTTGCACACCAATATTCGCTCGGAAATAAAAACGCGATGACACCATACACTGAATGTGCGCAACACGCAATGCAATTGGACTTAGGCTTGAATGCAGGTCATGATTTGTCACTCGAAAACATTCAATTTTTTAAAGAAAATTCTCCTGGACTTTTAGAAGTTTCTATTGGACATGCGCTCATTTCGGAGAGCTTGTATTTAGGGATAGATAATGTCATTAATATGTATTTGAATAAATTGAAATAATGCATTTACATTCCAATATTATTGGTGAAGGTCACCCCTTTATTATTCTTCATGGATTTTTGGGAATGGGTGATAATTGGAAAACTCTTGCGAAGCAGTTCTCAACTTTAGGATTTCAAGTTCATCTTGTAGACCAACGAAATCATGGGCGCAGTTTTCATGATTCAGAATTTAATTATGAGGTTTTGGCTGAAGATTTACAAGCCTATTGTAGTTTTCATAACTTAGAGGATATCGTTCTTTTGGGGCATTCTATGGGCGGAAAAACAGCCATGCTTTTTGCAGCACTTCATCCAGAAATTGTTTCAAAATTAATTATCGCTGATATTGCACCTCGATTTTATCCCGTCCATCACGATGCTATTTTGGAAGGTTTATCCGCATTAGATTTTGAAGCAATAACATCAAGAAAAGAAGCAGAAGTTCAGCTATCCAAGTATGTTCAAGATCTTGGAACACGTCAATTTTTATTAAAAAACATTTATAGAGTGTCTTCAGAAATTTTAGGACTTCGAATAAATTTAGAAACGCTGAAAATCAATGTTTCCGAAGTTGGAGAAGCCTTGCCATCGGCGTTAAATTTCCAAAAAGACAGCTTGTTTTTAAGAGGGGACAAGTCAGAGTATATTTCTGTTCAGGACGAAACACTCATAAAACTTCAATTTCCTGCTGCAGTTATCAAAACAATCACAAATGCAGGCCATTGGTTACACGCCGAAAATCCAGTAGAATTTTACCATAATGTCCGTGTGTTTATCACTTGATTCACATAAGTTTAAAAATGTTTGTAAGGCGATAAAAATATTGTATTTTTGCCACCCAATTTTTATTTCATTACAATGAATATTACAAGAGAAAACATTGACACGTTAAATGCCGTTGTTAAGATTGATATTGCGAAAGCTGATTATTCTGAAAACGTAGAGAAAATTTTAGCAAACTACCGTAAAACAGCTAATATCCCTGGCTTTAGAAAAGGTCAAGTCCCAATGGGATTGGTCAAGAAGCAATATGGAAAATCTGTGTTGGCAGACGAAGTTAATAAAACCCTTCAAGAGGCTTTAGGAAAATACCTAACTGATGAAAAGCTAGATGTTTTAGGGAGTCCATTACCAAAAGCACAAGACGATTTGGATTGGAGTGCTGAGGATTTTTCATTTGAATTTGAAATCGGGTTAAGTCCAGAATTTGAAATCAAATTAAAAGCTAAAAAAGCACTTACAAAATATACCATCACTGCCGATAAAAAAATGATTGATGATCAAGTGATCAACATTCAAAAACAATACGGAAAATTAGTAGCCAAAACCGTAGTTGCTAATGACGATGAGGTTACTGGAGTGTTTTTCAATGATGCAGAAGGAATTGAAGCCACTGCAACTTTGACCCTAGACAAACTAAAAGGTAAATCAAATTTAAATGCCTTTTTAGGAGCAAATGTTGATGATGTTTTAACCTTAGGAACTAAAGGCTTATTTAAAGATGCGCAGGATTTGATGACCTATTTGAAAGTAGATCATGATACCGCTGATGGATTAGATGTTCAGGTCACTTTTACTATCAATGAAGTGAATACAAGAGAATTAGCAGATTTAGATCAAGAATTGTTTGACAAGTTATTTGGCCCAGGAGTTGTGACTTCGGTTACAGAGCTCAGAACTAAAATTACAGAAGATGCCGAAAAACAATTTGTACAACAAGCAGATCAAAAATTTCTGAACGATGTTACGGAATATCTTGTAGAAAACACAAAATTTGATTTACCCGTTGCGTTTCTTCAAAAATGGATTCAAACTGCTGGTGAAACAGAACTAAACGAGGAACAAGCCAAAGAGGAGTTTGAGAAGTCAGAGAAAAGCATGCGCTATCAATTAATTGAAAGTAAGCTTGTTGTAGATAACAGTCTTCAAGTTAACTTTGAAGATTTGAAAGCCTACACATCTGAAATGATTAAAGGACAAATGGCTCAGTACGGTCAAATGAACCCTACAGAAAAAGAAATTGACGATATCGTTGCACGTGTACTATCCAACCAAGAGGAAGTTAAGCGTGTTTCTGAACAGCTGACAAGTCAAAAATTATTAGAGTTCTACAAAGAAAATGCTAATTTTAAAGACAAAAAATTAACCTATGAAGCCTTCGTTAAAGAGGTTTATGGAAAGTAATTTTTAGAATAAATCAAGTCAAAAACACTTCTTAGGAAGTGTTTTTTTATACCTTAAAAACAAGTATT
>JAQXCA010000024.1 GCA_029252105.1 Flavobacteriaceae bacterium
GATTTATATCCAAAAAGGGTTGCAATTCGGGCTTCCAAGGCATTGACCGTCGGATCTTCTGCATAGACATCATCTCCTAATTTGGCAGTCTTCATAACGTCTAACATCCCTTTGGAAGGTCTTGTAACGGTATCGCTTCTTAAATCTATTTGCATGAATTTTATTTTGGATATAAAACTACATATTATTTTAATTCTATGCTATAAATTCTATTTTTGTATTTCTAAAAGAAATTATGATAACACACGATCACATTAAAGATCTTTATGATCGCCTTGGAGCGTTAAGGAGGTATCTTTGACTTAGATGCTAAACGCATCGAAATCCAAAATGAAGAAGAAAAAACATTTTCACCTGATTTTTGGAACGATTCAAAAGCAGCAGAGCTGCTCATGAAATCTCTACGAGTTAACAAAAAATGGCTAACCGATTTTGAAAAAGCTCAAACGTACACTGAAGATTTAGAAGTCTTATTTGATTTCTATAAAGAAGGCGATACAACCGCTGAAGAAGTCGAAAAACAATTTGATCTCGCCGCTAGTTTCCTAGAAGATATTGAATTCAGAAATATGCTTTCTGAAGAAGGCGACAGCCTTAGTGCAGTGTTGCAAATTACAGCGGGTGCTGGAGGTACCGAAAGTTGTGATTGGGCAAATATGCTGATGCGTATGTATGTCATGTATGCTGAGAAAAATAATTTCAAAATCAAAGAACTTAACCTGCAAAATGGCGATGTTGCTGGTATCAAAACAGTGACGCTTCAAATTGAGGGTGACTTTGCTTTTGGATGGTTAAAAGGCGAAAATGGTGTGCATCGTTTAGTGCGAATTTCTCCTTTTGACAGCAATGCCAAACGGCATACAAGTTTTGCTTCTGTATATGTATATCCGCTTGTAGATGACACCATTGAAATTGACATCAATCCTGCTGACATTGAAATCACTACCGCACGGTCTAGTGGCGCCGGCGGACAGAATGTGAATAAAGTAGAAACGAAAGTACAACTGACCCACAAACCTTCAGGGATTCAAATTTCATGTTCAGAAACACGTTCACAACATGATAATCGTTCGAGAGCAATGCAAATGCTGAAATCTCAGTTGTATGAAATTGAACTCAAAAAACAATTAGCACAGCGTGAAGATATTGAAGCTGGAAAAATGAAAATTGAATGGGGCAGTCAAATTAGAAATTATGTTATGCATCCGTACAAACTTGTAAAAGATGTACGCACAGCCAAAGAAACAGGAAATGTTGACAACGTGATGAATGGAGACATCACCCCTTTCCTAAAAGCGTATTTAATGCTTATGGGGCAAAAAGAAAAATCGGACACTTTATAGTACCCTTGCAAAAGCTGGAGTACGAATACTAAAATGTTCGATTTTTTTTTTAAGTTAGCTGTATGAAATTCCCAAATCCTCTAATTTCAAAACTAACCTCAAGAAAAAACAATAATTCGTTTAGAACGTTGACGACTTCTCATGAACGGATTGATTTTGCATCCAATGACTACTTGGGTTTTGCACGACATAAAACCATTACTAAAGCTGTAGAAACCGCCTCAAAAAAAATAGTTTTTGTCAATGGAAGTACGGGCTCTAGACTTCTATCTGGTAATCATACCATACACACAGAAGTCGAAAACGCACTTGCTACTTTTTTTAAAACGCCGAGTGCCCTCCTTTTTAATTCAGGTTATGATGCAAACTTAGGACTACTTTCGTGCGTACCTCAACGCGGCGATATTATTTTATATGACGAACTTTGTCATGCCTCTATTAGAGACGGCATTCAATTATCGAATGCAATGTCTTATGGTTTTAAGCATAACACACTTTCGGATTTAGAAAAGAAATATCTAAATACAAAAAAGGCATCAGCAACTACATACATCGTTGTAGAGTCTATATATTCCATGGATGGAGACCGAGCACTTTTGAAGGAATTCTCTAAATTTTGCAGCACACATTCCTGTTATTTAATTGTGGATGAGGCGCATGCTACTGGCGTTTTTGGAACTCAAGGCAAAGGTTTGGTTGACGAACTTTGTTTAGGCGGTTCTATTTTTGCTAGAATTGTTACGTTTGGTAAAGCATTGGGCTGTCATGGGGCTGTTGTTTTAGGTTCAGAGGAATTACGAGACTATTTAATCAACTTTTCAAGGCCTTTTATATACACGACCGCAATGCCTATACAAGCGGTATTAACCCTAAAATTCGCCATCAAAGAACTTGAAACCACAGTTCAATTAAAGAGGCTTAGGAAAAATATTAGTGTGTTTAGGGAGAGAATTAAAGCGCATAATTTAGACCACAAATTTATTGAAAGTGAGAGTGCTATTCAAAGCTGTATTATTGGAGATGTTGTAAAAGCAAAACAGATCGCTGCTCAAATCCAAAAAGAGAATTACGATGTAAAAGCCATTTTATTTCCAACGGTAGCTTTGGGAACTGAACGGATTCGCTGCTGTATTCATAGCTATAATTCCATTGCAGAAATTGAAGGACTTCTTCATTTATTTAATTCCCTATGTTGAAAAATTTAAACCCCTCATATTTACCTCATGAAAACCCTATTTATCACTGGAATTGGAACTGATGTCGGAAAAACAGTAGTATCAGCTATTATATCCGAAGCCTTAAATGCTGATTATTGGAAACCTATTCAGGCAGGCGAATTAGTACATTCGGATGCCCACAAAGTTGAAGCGTTAATTAGCAATCCACACACAAAAATATTTAAGAATAGCTACGCCTTAAAAACGCCGATGAGTCCACATGCAGCAGCCGAGATTGATGGCATCGTTATTGAAGCAAAAAAAATAATAATACCAAGCACCACAAACAATTTAGTAATTGAAGGAGCTGGCGGGCTTCTCGTTCCTATAAATGATTCTGAAACTATTTTAGACCTTATTAAAAGTGACTATAAAGTTATTGTGGTGTCCAAACATTATCTAGGCAGTATTAATCATACACTTTTAACGCTTCAAGAGTTAAAAAGCAGAGGGGTGCAAATTGCTGGAATTATATTTAACGGTAATGAAGTTAAAACCTCAGAACGAATTATTGAAAAAATGACCAACGTTCCTCTATTAGGAAGAATTAATGATGAAGAACTAATTACTAAAGCAGTGATAAGAAAATACGCAAACCTTCTAAAGCCTCAATTAGAAACCCTGTAATGAACTTAACCGAAAGAGATAAAGCCCATTTATGGCATCCCTTAACTCAACATAAATTAAAACCAAACCATTTGCCAATTCTAAGAGCAAAAGGCAGCACACTTTATGACGATCAAGGTAAAGACTATATCGACGGCATCGCGTCTTGGTACACCTGTATGTATGGCCATTGTAATGAATATATTACTTCAAAAATCAAAGCGCAATTGGACGAATTGGATCAGGTTGTGTTTAGTGGGTTTACGCATCAACCTGCAATAGAATTATCAGAAAAATTGATGGCGATCCTTCCTTCGAACCAGAACAAATTATTTTTTTCGGACAATGGTTCTACTTCTGTTGATGTGGCCATAAAAATGGCATTTCAATATTTTTTTAATAAAAAAGAGAAACGAACCCGGATTATAGCACTAGAAGATGCGTTTCATGGCGATACTTTTGGAGCGATGTCTGTTTCTGGCTTATCGGTTTACAATGGACCTTTTGAATCATTTTTATTAACGATTGACAGAATTAAAGTTCCCACAAAAGATACTTCAAAAACGGTGTTTAGTAATTTCAAAAAATTGGTAGCTACAGGTGAAATTGCAGCTTTTATTTATGAACCACTAGTACAAGGTGCAAATTCCATGCGGATGTATGATGCCGATTTGTTAGACGAATTGTTAGCCATTGCCAAAGAACATAATGTTATCGTCATCGCTGATGAAGTGATGACTGGTTTTGGAAAAACAGCTAAGAATTTTGCATCTGAATACATGCTTCATCAACCTGATATTATGTGCCTATCTAAATCACTTACTGCTGGCATCGCACCAATGGCTTTAACGACTTGTACTCAAAATATTTATGAGGCGTTTTGTGATGACAATATTGCAAAAGGGTTTTTTCATGGGCATACCTATTCTGGAAACCCCCTGGCATGCACGGCGGCAATTGCAGGAATTGATTTATTGGTATCTGATGAAATTCAAACGCGAATTTTAGAAATCAGTGCACGACACTTGACCTTTCAAAATCATATTAAAGATCACAAAAACATATACGCTACACGAACTTTAGGTGTGATTTTTGCATTAGACTTAAAGCTAAAAATGGACCGGTATGGATCCTTACGAGATACCTTATTTAATTATTTTATGGATCAAGGGGTGTTTTTAAGACCCTTGGGCAATACGATTTACATACTCCCTCCATTTGTAATTACAGATAAAGAATTAGATAGAATTTACGAAGTCATTAAGAATGCATTAGAATTGGTTTAAATGAAAGAAAAAATTTCAATAATGAGTATGGCATCTGTATCCGCACTTGGTAATAATGACCAACAAATTTGGATGCAATACCTCAGTGAAAACCATAGCTTTAAAAACAAAACCTTGAACGGTATTGAATCTTTGGTGAGTGGCCTATCGGATAACAATTGGAATACTGTCAATAGATTAAAAGAATCTCCACAATTTAAAAATTTAGATCCTTCTGTTTTATTGGCAATTGAAGTCTCTAGAAAGGCTGTAGCAAAAGTATCTTGGAACAATAAATCTTTTGGAGTTAATATTGGATCTTCGAGAGGGGCTACGACCCTATTTGAAAAATACCACTCGGAATTTATACATAGTAAAAACGCTAAGGTTTCTACCTTAAGTTCTCCAACAACGACCTTAGGAAACATATCGTCTTGGGTTGGGCACGATTTGCAATCAAATGGACCAACGATTAGCCATTCTATCGCGTGTTCTACAGCCCTACATGCAATTCTTAATGGTATTGCTTGGATTACAAGTGGCATGGCCGATCGTTTTTTGGTGGGCGGTAGTGAAGCTTCTAATACGCCATTTACAATAGCTCAGATGAAAGCCTTGAAAATTTATTCTAAAGGCAAAAGTGCGTATCCATGTAAAACGCTGGATTTAAATAAAAAACAAAATACAATGATTATGGGCGAAGGCGCTGCTGTATTTTGTTTAGAAAAGGGGCCTAAAAAAAATGCAATCGCAATCATTGAAGGGGTTGGATATGCAACAGAACCTTTGAAACATCATATTTCCATTTCAACCAATGCAGATTGTTTTCAGAAATCCATGGCCATGGCCACAGAGGCTGTTCAGTTGCAAGATATTGATATTATCGTCATGCATGCCCCCGGTACGATCAAAGGAGATGCCTCAGAATACAATGCTATCAAACATGTATTTAAAGACAATACACCCGCACTAACGTCCAATAAATGGAAAATTGGACACACACTTGGAGCGTCTGGTGGTTTGAGTTTAGAGCTTGCTATACTAATGCTGCAGCGGCAGCAATTTATTTCAATTCCATTTTTAAAAGATCAAAAACACCCAACTAACTTAAAAAAAATACTCGTCAACGCCGTCGGTTTTGGAGGAAATGCGGTAAGTTTGTTGATAGCTTTAAATTAATATACTTGTTTTTTATAACCCTAAATTAAAGAAAAACTAACATGAAAGCCTACTCAAAAGAAGATATCTTAGAAATATACAACAAACCCTTAATGAAATTGGTTTTTGAAGCTGCGACGGTACATCGACTGCATCACGACCCTACAAAAATTCAAGTAAGCACCTTAATTTCAATAAAAACGGGCGGCTGCCCCGAAGATTGTGGCTACTGTCCGCAAGCGGCTCGATACCATACTGGTATTGAAAAAAATGATTTAATGCCTGTTAATACTGTAATTAATTTAGCTAAAAAAGCAAAACAAAACGGCTCTTCTCGTGTGTGTATGGGCGCCGCATGGCGTAACGTAAAAGAAGGAGATGATTTTGAAAATGTATTAGAAATGGTTAGAGGTATCAGTCAGTTGAATATGGAAGTTTGCTGTACACTGGGAATGATTACTGAGAGTCAGTCGAAACGCTTGGCAGAGGCTGGCTTACATTATTACAATCATAATCTAGACACTTCCGAGGCGTATTACAAAGAAGTCATTTCGACACGAGGCTATGATGATCGCTTAGAAACATTGAAAAATGTAAATAAAGGCACCTTAAAAGTGTGCTCAGGAGGAATTATAGGCATGGGAGAACGTGTGGAGGATCGAATTGGAATGCTCATGAGTTTATTAAGTTTAGAACGAATTCCCGATTCCGTCCCTATAAATGCATTGGTTCCTGTAGAGGGAACACCTTTAGCAACCGAAAACATCATTCCGGTTTGGGACATCATTAGAATGATTGCGACCACAAGAATAGTGATGCCAAAAACCACCTTACGCTTATCTGCAGGAAGAACAGAAATGAGCATGGAAGCACAAGCCTTGTGTTTTATGGCGGGAGCTTCCTCTATTTTTGCAGGTGAGAAATTATTGACAACTCCCAATCCTGGAGAAGAAAAAGATGCCGAAATGTTTTCTTTATTGGGGTTAATTCCTACCGAAAAGAAAAAAGAAAACGTTGATAAATTCAAAATCCGAAAATCTATATTAAAAAAAGATGACACTGTTAAGTGGACGCGTCCAGGACATGTAATCGAAAGAAATGTAGAAGCGACAAAACAGGCTAAGGAACTTCGAAAAAAAATGAAATAAGCATTAAGCTCCTACGTTAAAATTATACAGTAGTCTAATCCATTTTTTTTAACACAACATTAACCAGAACTAGTTGCTTTGCAAGTTACTTTTGAAAGTAGATTTTTGACCAATGATTAAGAAGAGTATCCTATTTGTAATTACTTTTATTTTGATTCACACCACTTTGAGTGCGCAAAGAAAGTTGGATAGTTATATAGTATCTGGAAAAATAATAGAGAAAGAAAGCCAGCAACCACTAGAATATGCGACTATCGCTTTTTTTAATAAGGTTGAAAATAAAATGATTGGTGGTGGTATTACAGATCCTCAAGGAAATTTTAGTATAGCTATTGCTAAAGGAACTTACGATATTTCTTTTGAATATTTTTCATTCGAAACCCTCTCAAAATTAAATTTCAAGCTTAATCAAAATACCGATTTTGGCATCCTCAAAATGGAAGCGGATTTACAGGCCTTAGATACGGTCGATATCATTGCAGAAAAAACAACGGTTGAAATTAAATTAGATAAAAAGATATACAATGTTGGAAAAGACCTCACGATAAGAGGCGGAAGTGTGAGTGATGTCTTAGACAATGTGCCTTCTGTTTCTGTGGATCTCGAAGGTAATGTCGCTTTAAGAGGCAATGAAAACGTCCGTATTTTAATTAACGGAAAACCTTCAGGACTCGTTGGATTGAATTCCACAGATGCGTTGCGACAGTTACCCGCAGACGCTATTGAAAAAGTAGAAATTATCACCTCGCCATCTGCACGTTACGATGCTGAAGGCACTGCTGGTATTTTAAATATTATTTTGAGGCGTAGCAAATTACTTGGACTCAACGGTGCTGTTATTTTAAACGCGGGGCATCCCGATCAATTAGGTGGCTCGGGAAATATCAATTACCGTACAGGAAACATAAATATCTTTAACACTTCTGGCTATTCCTACAGAAATAACCCTGGAAATTCCACTACAAAAACTGAATTTTTCAACTCAGATTATGACGATAATGGGCTGCTTATTCAAGATGCTCCAAATACATTTCGTAATGAATACCGCACGTTTGAACGGATTCAAAAAGGGTTCAACTCCAATACAGGTATCGAGTGGTATATCAACCCAACCACATCTTTAACGACGGCATATTTAATAAGGAACAGCACTAATACTAATGAGACATTTAACAACGCAGAAACCTTTGATGCCTCAAAAACACTTGTAAGCCAGTCTTTGCGATATGACCCCGAATTTGAAACGGATCAAACGACACAGTTTTCTGTTAATTTTGACAAACAGTTTAACGGCAATAGCGAACACCGCTTGACCTTTGATTTTCAAGTTGAAAACAATTCTGAGGATGAAAACTCCATCATTTATAATAATGCTGTCGTTGCTGAGCGTGTCCAAACTATAGAAGCACAAGAACGTATATTACTTAAAACTGATTTCACACTTCCAATTGGCGAACACAGTCGTTTTGAGGTGGGCTATAACGGGCGATTTAGCAACAACATGACTGACTATACACTGGAATTTGCGGAAGACGACACCTTTGTTTTAGATACTGGAGTAAGTAATACCCTAATTTACAAAGAGGATGTCAATGCATTTTACAGTCAATTTGGTAGCAAACTGAAAGATCGATTTTCATTTTTATTAGGACTAAGACTAGAATCGACTCGAGTAACTGTCCAGCAGCTCCGTGGGAATGATTATACCAATACTAATTATGTTGGACTTTTTCCGACTGTTAATTTGGGGTATGAATTTTCGGATACTCAAAGCTTAACGTTAGGCTACAACCGTCGTATCAGCAGGCCACGGTCGCGGTTTTTAAATCCGTTCCCATCAAGAAGCAGTGCAACCAATTTATTTCAAGGCAATCCAAACATCACGCCTAGTTATTCCGATGGATTTGACATTGGCTATCTCAATGATTTAGGTGTTTTAACCCTTAACACCTCAATGTATTTCAACCATGCGACAGATGTTTTTACGTATGTAAGTGAGGACACAGGTGAAAAAGTGCTGATTGATGGCGAGAGCGTGCCCATCGTTCGACGCGGCCCAATTAACTTAGCCGAAAACGATCGGTATGGATTTGAATTTACATTGACCTTTCAGCCTTCTAAAAAGTGGACTATGAATGTCAATTTTAATGTATATCAATCTATCATTAGAGGAACCTATAAAGGATTGGTTTATGACTCCGAAAACCTAAACTGGTTCATCCGTTTGAACAACAAATATACCTTACCAGGCAAGGTAGAATGGCAAACACGTATAAGTTATGATGGCCCAAGAATTGATGCCGTTAACAAGCGCGAAGGTCGATTTTCTTCAAACATGGCATTTAGTAAAGATCTGTTCAAAGAAAAGGCGTCTATTTCCTTTAATATTAATGATTTGTTTAATACCCAACGCCGAAATTTAGAATCGACAACACCCACATTTTATAGTGATAGTGTTTATCGATGGCGTGTTCGTTCGTATAATCTATCATTTACATACCGTTTTAATCAAAAGAAAAAACGTTCTCAAGGGGGTGGTTTTGGGGGAAATTTTGAGGGGTAACAAAAAAAAACCCAAAACGTAATGTTTTGGATTTTGATTTATATGAAGGAAAAATGATTTAAGCGGCTTCTGCTTTTGCTTTCTTAGCGTCTCTTTTTTCTTTAAAGTGTTCTAGTGCAGAACCAACCACCCAATACGGGATCGCAAAGGTTAATAAAAAGATCATTAACCAAAACCCTAAGGTTAAAATTGATAAAAATGCTAAAAATCCTAAATACTGATCAAAATCAAACATGTTGTATACTTTTGTTTTACGCTGCAAATATACTATAAGAAAAATAGTTTTACAACATAAAGTTTCAGATTTATATATTGAACTCGTTTAGATTTTTTGATATTTAAAAAATTAGTGTAAATTTGAGTGTTGATAGACCCCAAATCTAATTCTTCAATAAGCAATTTAACCGAAGCTTTAGATATTATTTTAATGAATACCATATTTTAAGGGTTCTGATATGAAAATTTTTTAGGGATTTTCAAGACATGATTCTTAGAAAAAATAATCGGTATCGTATATGTTATTAAAAAAATATTTTGCAAAAACCAAACCTATATAGAAACTGTTTTTAGGAACCCCACTGCGCAAAGTCTTTGACTTCGCGAAACTAAAAAAAGTGCAAAATGAACTATGACAAAAAAAGTAATAAGACGCCTTAGTTGTTTTCTAAATGTTCTTCAATATCTGCAATATGGTATTGCAACGCCTGAGCAGAGATCTGTATTTCCTTGATCAATAATGCCAAAGAAATGATTAATAAAATTAAAGCGAACCCAAAAATCCAAACGGCCATGTTATGTTGATGAATATAGATTAAAAACATGGTCAACACACAGAACAATAAACTTGAAATTCCAAAAATCTGCATCCATCGGGTTAAGTTTAAACGTAATTTTAAATTCTTAATCTGTCTTATTAAAGATTTTTCTTTGCGTTCTAAATAAATACCATGCAAATTTCTAATTACTGCAGCATAGGCTAAAAAACGATTGGTATACGCCAACATAATTAGAGAGATTGCAGAAAATAAAAGTGCAGGTGTTGTTAATGTTAATTCTTCCATAGAGCTGCCAAAATTAAGTAATAATTATCATCAAAAAAAAGAAATAGTTTATGAAAATCTCCCATAAATTTTCCACTAGCGTGGTAGCCGCATAACGGACGTTTGTTTTAGGCTGCAAATAGTCTGTAAGAAAACTAGTTTTACAATCTAAAATTTCAGATTTATCAACAGCTTGATAACAGTACTGAATTGAAATTAAAAAATTGTAAATTTGTATTCAAATCAGAATGTTATGACGTTTAGAATAGAAAAAGATACAATGGGAGATGTAAAGGTTCCCGCAGATAAATTATGGGGCGCCCAAACCGAACGCTCACGAAACAATTTTAAAATTGGAAGTGCGGCTTCCATGCCCATTTCCATTATCTATGGTTTTGCGTATCTTAAAAAAGCTGCTGCTTATACCAATTGCGATCTTGGCGTCTTATCGTCCGAAAAACGCGATTTGATTGCTCAAGTTTGTGATGAAATTCTAGACGGTAAACACGACGATCAATTTCCATTAGTCATTTGGCAAACCGGTTCTGGCACGCAAAGTAATATGAATGTCAATGAAGTGATTGCAAACCGATCGCAACAGCTTGCAGGAAAAACGGTTGGTGAAGGCGAAAAAGTCATTCAACCGAACGATGACGTTAATAAATCGCAGTCTTCTAACGACACCTTCCCTACTGGGATGCATATTGCAGCTTACAAAAAAGTAGTTGAAACGACCATTCCAGGGATTCAACAATTAAGAGATACACTTCAAGCGAAAGCTGAGAACTTTAAATCTGTGGTAAAAATTGGACGCACGCACCTCATGGATGCCACGCCTCTAACATTAGGACAGGAATTTTCAGGTTATATTTCACAATTAGACCACGGACTGAAAGCCCTTAAAAATACGCTTGAGCATTTGAGTGAAGTCGCTTTGGGCGGCACTGCGGTTGGCACAGGATTAAACACACCAGATGGTTACTCGGAATTAGTGGCTGATTATATTGCGAAATTCACAGGGTTACCATTCATCACCGCTCCTAACAAATTTGAAGCCTTAGCGGCTCACGATGCGATTGTAGAAAGTCACGGTGCTTTAAAACAACTTGCGGTTTCCTTAAATAAAATAGCAAATGATATTCGTATGATGGCATCAGGTCCGCGATCTGGTATTGGGGAAATCACCATTCCGGCAAATGAACCTGGAAGCTCTATCATGCCCGGCAAAGTGAATCCAACGCAATGTGAAGCACTCACGATGGTTTGTGCGCAAGTTATTGGTAATGACGTTGCTATTTCGGTAGGCGGAACACAAGGTCATTATGAACTTAATGTTTTTAAACCGATGATGGCGGCTAACTTTTTGCAATCTGCACAACTATTGGGAGATGCAGCAGTGAGTTTTGACAAACATTGCGCTTCAGGAATTGAGCCCAACCACGACGTCATTGAAAAATTATTAAATAATTCATTAATGTTAATCACAGCACTAAATACCAAAATTGGGTATTATAAAGCGGCTGAAATAGCAAACACAGCCCACCAAAATGGAACAACTCTAAAAGAGGAAGCCATTAACCTTGGCTATGTTACAGCAGAAGATTATGATGCATGGGTTAAACCCGAACAGATGGTTGGAAAACTAAACTAAATTCATGGCTATCCTTTTCACCCATATTAAAGAATTACTTCAAACACGACCTCAATCGGAAGTGAAAGTTATGGGTACAGCAATGGCTGATTTGCCGCATATAAAAAATGCGTTTTTAAGAATTCAAGGAGATGAAATTTTAGATTTCGGACCGATGGCTGATGTAGTCATTCAAGAAACGGATGAAGTTGTAGATGTGACGGGAAAACTCATACTACCTGCATGGTGCGACAGTCATTCTCATGTGGTGTATGCTGGCGATCGCTCTCAAGAATTTGTAGATCGCTTGAAAGGGTTAAGTTATGAAGCTATCGCTGCAAGAGGTGGTGGGATTCTGAACTCTGCTGAAACCTTGCAAAACACGTGCGAAGACTCTCTATATACACAATCTATGGAGCGTGTTAAGGCACTTATTCAACTTGGCACTGGCGCTTTGGAAATCAAATCAGGCTATGGACTGAGTACCGAAGCGGAGCTTAAAATGCTTTGCGTTATTAAAAAAATTAAAGAGACAGCACCCCTAAAAGTAAAAGCAACTTTTTTGGGGGCTCACGCCATTCCAAAACTATATAAGGATAACAAAAAAGACTATATTGATCTTATTATTAATCAAATGCTTCCTGAAATAGACCGTCAAAAGTTAGCTGATTTTGTAGATGTATTTTGCGAAAAAAACTATTTCTCTTTAGAAGATACGGAACGAATTCTAGAAGCTGCAGCACAGTATAACCTCGTTCCAAAAATCCATGTGAATCAATTTAATGCCTTTGGTGGTGTTGGTTTAGGCGTTAAACACAAGGCTTTGTCTGTGGATCATTTGGAGGTTGTTACTGATAAAGACCTTAAAGATTTAAAAAACACCAATACCATGCCGGTTGCATTGCCTGGTTGTTCATTTTTTCTAGGGATACCATATACGCCTGTTCGTAAACTTATGGATTCCGGGATGCCTGTAGCTCTAGCATCTGATTTTAATCCGGGGTCTGCTCCTAGTGGAAATATGAATTTTGTAGTGAGTTTGGCCTGTATCAAAATGAATATGACGCCTGAAGAAGCCATCAATGCAGCAACACTAAATGGCGCCTATGCCATGGATATTTCAGACACCCACGGCAGTATTACAAAAGGAAAAAAAGCAAATCTAATCATCACAAAAAACATGACATCTTTCCGTCAAATTCCGTATCATTTTGCTAATAACCCTATACACAAGGTCATGATTAATGGCACTTTTGTGGATTAATTTGTGTTTATTTTAAAGTGAATGTAGTACTTGAAATCAACACATCCTGATCGAATACATTGACAGTGTAAACACCTTTCTCATACGAATCTTCATCAGCGGTTACAAAATCACACACATCTAAGAGTTCATTTTGATAGGAGAACGCACTGACATAACTGTATTTTAAAACATCTTCATCAAACTGTACAGGAGAGTTAGACCCCATCACCGAAAGATTTGGATTAATAACTTGAACAAAATATTTTTTCTCTCCTGCTTCTGTTAAAAGATTTGAAGGAACGGTATAACATATTCTTAAATTATCAACTCTTGAAGCGCGTGTAGTTGGTACTAATTTACCTGATTTACGTTGAATAACACCATAAGCCTTTAAACGTTCTACAGGAAGTTTTTTTGCTTCATTCACAGTTTTAGATAACTGAAGATTTTGTTGTGATAAAAGATTGTTTGAAGTTAATTGGGAATTCAATTGAACTTGCGTACTATCTAAGGCTGTTTCTAATAATGCATTTTGAAATTTCAAGGTTGCATTCTCATTTAGTAAAACTTCCATTTCAGATTCTAACTCAACATATTTTTTCTTGTACTTGAGTAAAGCAGCGATACTTGATTTTGAAGTTTTAAGTTCTGCTACAAGAGCTTCTAAACGTGCTTGTGCATCTATAAGTTTTGTATTCGCTACTTCATTATCAGCGTTTGCCTCTGCATAAAGAGAAGACATATTATCTAAATCTTTAAGGACTTCTATTTTTTCATTTTCAAGAATCAGTTGAGTTGCCTTATTGTTTGTGTGCAGTTGATAGCTATAAAATAAGGTGCCCAAAAGCACTAAAGCTAAAATTATAATTGTAATTTTTGAACCTTTGTTAGAAGACGTTGTATTCATAATAGAGTGTAATAAGGGTTAAAATAAATGGTATTTAGAAATATTAAAAAATAGTGTAATTTTAAACTTCAGCAAATGTATCATAAAAAATGAATAATCTTCAAATAATTTCTACTGAAACGTTAAACAAACTGACAACCAAACGAGCTGGTGAAACTAAGTTTTTTGAACAGGCCAAGTATTTATCAAATACGAGTGAATTATCTTCGGAACTTGCGCGTACTGAAGTGAAATTTGTGCTTTTTGGAATCAAAGAAGATATTGGTGTTTTGGCAAATAATGGACAACCTGGTGCAAAAGATACTTGGGAAGTCGCCTTAAAATCTCTTTTAAACCTTCAAAGTAATCAATTTACAAATCCTTCAAATGCACTTATATTAGGGCATTTAGACTTTGCGGAATTATATGATGCAGTATCCTCTATCAAATCAGATCATCTACAATACTCCTATCGACAGTATGTAGAAAAAATTGACCAATGTGTAACTCAACTGGTCAGTACAATCGTAAAAGCTGGCAAAATACCCATTCTAATTGGGGGTGGTCACAACAATGCTTACGGCGCTATAAAAGGAAGTTCTCTCGCTTTAAATACCAAAATTAATGTTATAAATTTTGATGCCCACACCGATTTACGAGCACTTGAAGGTCGGCATAGTGGCAATGGTTTTAGCTACGCTATTGAAGAAGGATATGTAGACCGCTATTATATTTTTGGAATGCATGAAAACTATACTTCTAAAGAAATTTTAAATTATATAGAGGCATCAAAATCAACTATAAAATTCAATACTTTTGAAGACCTTATCGTCCGAAAAACAAGTTCTTTTAAGACAGCATCTAAAAAAGCAATGGGTTTTATATCAAACTCAAA
Source organism: Flavobacteriaceae bacterium (assembly GCA_029252105.1). Lineage (GTDB taxonomy): Bacteria > Bacteroidota > Bacteroidia > Flavobacteriales > Flavobacteriaceae > Hel1-33-131. The sequence continues at coordinate 14,998 of JAQXCA010000024.1, forward strand.
GTTTGGGATTGAGATTGATTGTGATGCCATTCAAAACATCCCTAGTAGTGCGCAGACTCCGAGTGGGTTTTCAGTAAATCAAACACGTCGTTTTGTACATTATTTTGGAAATCATCCGAATGCTACTTACTTACATATTTGCGAAGCAACTATAGGAAATGAAAGTTCAAACGCACAAACTGGAAAATTGCTCTCCTATTTGATTACAGATTTTATGAGTGCTCGAAAAAAGTATTAAATTAATCGCCTTTTTTAAACCCATAAAACAACTGACCAAAAAAACCAGATGGCATATGTTGGTCATCGCTGTAGCCTAACACAAGATTTTTATCAGGTGTTGGTACATAATTGGTTTTAAACATATAATCCCATAAACTTAGGCTAATCGCAAAATTAACGCCCGTTTTAAACCCTTTGGGTATGGCTTGTGCATGGTGATATAAATGCATTATAGGATTATTAAACACATATTTTAAAGGACCATAATCTAACTTCACATTAGCATGGTTCAGGTGCCCAATTGAAATAGCTATAAAGTGAACGATAAAGGCTTGTTCCGGTTCAAAGCCTCCCAACAACATCAGCGCAATGACTTTAAAAGGTTTGTAAAGAATGTTTTCCATCCAATGGTAACGCAAATGCGCTGCAAAACCCATTTCTTTTACAGAGTGGTGTACTTTATGAAACTTCCATAAAAACGAAAAACGATGTAATAATATATGTGTCAACCATTGTACAAAATCCAAAACTACAAAGAAGATTAATAATTGGAGTATTGGAGAAAAATTTGATAAATCAATAAGGGCAATGGCATTTGGACTTATCTGAAATTCATCAACAGTGATTTTTGTGACGATTTTATACACGCCACTAATAAAGATACTAAAGATAAAAAAATTGAAAAACATGTAAAACCCATCCAGAAAAAAATCTTTTCTAAAAACAGATTGTTGTTTGCGCCACGGAAAAACCATTTCAATGCCCCATACAATTAAGGAGATCGCTATTAAGCCCCAAAAATAATTGCGCGTCCAAGGTACCTCAAAACAAATGGATTTCCATGTCCACTGTACAGTACCTAAAAAGGCGTTAAAAAATAATTCTAAATACTCCATTTAATACGCTATTAACGCTATTAATTCTTGTTGAAAAGTTCGCTTTGCAAGATACTGCTGTTCGAGCGCACTTGCAAATGGAATTGGAGTTTCTATACTCGCTACTCTTTTAACAGGCGCATCTAAAAATTCAAAGGCTTGCTCCATCAATTGAGATGAAATATCAGAGGCGATACTTCCAAATAACGAGTCTTCTTGCAGTATAATAGCTTTACTTGTTTTTTTAACAGATGACAATATGCTTTCAAAATCTAAGGGTTGCAATGTTCTTAAATCAATTAAATCGGCTGAAATGTCTGGATTTTGATCTAAGGTTTCCAATGCCCAATGTACAGCGGCGCCATAGGCGATTATTGTAACATCTGTACCTTCTTTTAGCTTTGATGCTACGCCAAATGGTAATGTAAAATAATCTGTTGGCACATCTTGTCTGATACTTCTGTACAAGGCTTTATGTTCAAAAAACAATACCGGATTAGGGTCGTTTATAGCGGTTGCCAATAAGCCTTTTGCATCGTAAGGAAAGGCTGGATATACGACTTTAAGCCCTGGTGTTTTGGTAAACCAAGCCTCGTTAGTTTGGGAATGAAAAGGACCTGCTGCGACGCCAGCTCCACAGGGCATACGCACTACAATATCTGCAGCTTGCCCCCAGCGGTAATGGGATTTTGCTAGATAATTAACCACAGGATTAAACCCCGAAGTTACAAAGTCAGCAAATTGCATTTCAACGACTGATTTAACACCTGCTATAGACAAGCCCATCGCGGTTTCTACAATGGCAGATTCACAAATGGGGGTGTTACGAACGCGTTGTTTTCCAAACTGTTCTACAAAATTCTCTGTGATTTTGAAAACGCCCCCATATTCGGCAATGTCTTGTCCCATAATCACCAACTCTGGATGTACTTCCATGGACTGGCGCAAACCGTCCGAAATCGCATCAATAAGACGCTTTTCTTCTTGGTTTGAGGAGGGAATTACATCTTTATACTCAAACAATTTATAGACATCTGCTAGCTCCGTTTTTAAATCTGGAACGATCGCTGGCTCATCAAAAGCGGTTTGTAATCCAGCTTTAATATCTTTTTTAACGGTCTCTTTATAAGTTTCAATTTCTTGTATAGAAATTACCTTTTGTTGAATAAGGTACTGTTCAAAATTGGAGATGGGATCTTTTTCTGCCCACAAATCTAAAGACTCTTGAGGTACATATTTAGTGCCACTCGCCTCTTCATGGCCCCGCATTCTGAAGGTTTTAAACTCCATTAAAACTGGTCGCGGGTTTTGGCGGACACTTTTAGCAATGGCATCCACTTTGGAGAAAACTTCCATGACATTATTGCCTTCGATTACATGTGATTCCATGCCATAGCCCACGCCACGATCGGCAATTGACTTACAATTATATTGTTCATTTGATGGTGTTGATAATCCGTAGCCATTATTTTCAATACAAAACAAAACAGGTAAATTCCAAACAGATGCCACATTAAGCGCTTCATGAAAATCACCTTCACTTGTGCCACCATCACCTGAAAAAACGGCTGTTAGTTTCGGTTCTTGTTTTAAAACATGTGATAATGCAATGCCATCCGCAACCCCGAGTTGAGGGCCTAAATGGGAAATCATCCCAATGATTTTATAATCTTGTGTTCCAAAATGAAAAGAACGATCTCGTCCTTTGGTAAATCCACTCGCTTTGCCTTGCCACTGAGAAAACAAACGGTATAACGGAATTTCTCGGGTTGTAAACACGCCCAAATTACGATGCATTGGAAGTATATATTCATCTTTGTCTAAGGCTAGGGTAACCCCTACCGATATCGCTTCTTGTCCAATTCCTGAAAACCACTTAGAGATTTTTCCTTGTCGAAGTAAAATCAACATTTTCTCTTCAATAAGCCTCGATTTCAACATGTTAAAATACAAAGACTTTTGTGTCTGCTTATTAATTTCTTTGTAATCGTAATGAAATGATGGTTTCAAATCTGAATTATTTGTCTTTCAAAAATAGGAAAATATTAGTTAAAAACGTTTAACTTTAAAAATTGCTTTTGTAAAACTTTGGATTTGTTATCTTTGTTATATTCATCATTAAACAAAAGCAATGAACAAAATTCCAAGTGTTAATCTATCAGAGTTTTTATCAAACGATCCCAAGGTCAAACAAAAATTTGTTGACGAAATTGGAGAAGCTTATGAAACTATTGGATTTGTAGCTCTTAAAGGTCATTTTTTGGATGACACTTTAGTGGATACATTATATTCAGAGATAAAAAAGTTTTTTGAGCTCCCTACAGCTTTAAAACAAAGTTATGAAGTTCCTGAAATTGGAGGACAACGTGGTTATGTATCCTTTGGGAAAGAAAGTGCTAAAGGAAGAACTGAGGGGGATTTAAAGGAGTTTTGGCATTTTGGACAGTATGTAGAGGACAATCCAGAGCTCGAAGCAGAATACCATGACAATGTAAAAGTTAAGGAATTGGCTGAATTTAATTCTGTTGGAAAAGAAACGTACAAAATGCTAGAAAAAACAGCTACATATGTTTTGAGAGCATTATCCCTTCACTTAGGATTAGATGAATTTTATTTTGACAATTATGTCCATAATGGGAATAGTATTTTACGTCCTATTCACTACCCGCCTATTAAAGAAGAACCAAAAAATGCTGAACGTGCCGCAGCCCATGGCGACATCAACTTGATTACCTTGTTAATGGGGGCTCAAGGAAAAGGATTACAGGTTCAAAATCATGATGGCGAATGGATTGATGCCATTGCTAATCCAGACGAATTAATGATTAATGTTGGAGATATGTTATCGAGACATACCAATAATAAATTAAAATCAACCATACACAGAGTGGTCAATCCACCGCGTGAAATGTGGGGGACATCGCGCTTTTCAATTCCTTTTTTCTTACATCCAATTAGTGCGATGAAATTAAATGTTTTAGAGAGCTGTATTAACGCTGAAAATCCAAAACAATTTGATGATATTACCGCAGGCGAATATTTGGATCAACGTCTAAAAGAATTAGGACTAGCCAAAAAATAATGGATTTAAAAGATCAACTAAAGAACCTATTTCCAGAACATACTGAAAGTCCTTCAGAAAGTCCTAAAGTCAAAGATTCCTCTATTTGGATGCAAGAGGCCCCAATCATATGTAAATACGAGAAACGAAAAGGAAAACCCATTACAATCATAGAAGGCTATACAGGGGCTGATAAAGATTTCAAAACCTTAGCAAAAGATCTCAAGAAAAAGTTTAGTGTTGGTGGAAGTTTTAAAAACGACGCTATTATTATTCAGGGAGATTACCGTGATGAAATTATGGTGTTTTTAAAAGAATTAGGATTCAATGTTAAACGTGTTGGAGGTTAAAAAATGTATTAAATGGCTATAAAAAATTCTGAACTCATACTTAATTCTGATGGTAGCATCTACCATCTTCATTTGAAACCTTCGGATATTGCAGATACCATCATTTTTGTGGGCGATCAAGAACGTGTTGGTGAGGTTACAAAGTATTTTGATTCCATAGATTTTGAAACACAAAGTCGCGAATTTAAAACGCAGACTGGACTATATAAAGGAAAACGTCTTTCTGTTATTTCTACAGGAATTGGTCCAGATAATATAGATATTGTACTCAATGAATTGGATGCTTTAGTGAATATTGACTTTGAAACTCGTGAAATCAAGGCTAATAAAACGAGTTTATGCATAGTGCGTATTGGAACTTCAGGGGCATTACAACCCGATATTGACGTGGATAGTTTTGTTATAAGTTCTTACGGAATGGATATTAATGGAATGCTTCAATCCTATAAAATTGATGCCATCAAACATGCGGATATAGAAGCCGCTTTTGTAGCTCATACGCAATGGAGTCCACAAAAACCTTACCCTGTTATCATCGAAAATTCAAAACAATTAGAAGCCAAACTAAAAAGTGACCAAACTCTCAACGGGCTTACAGCGACTTGTGGTGGGTTTTATGGCCCTCAAGGCCGTGTGTTACGATTAGAACTTCAAGACGACAGCTTAAATCATAAAATGGATAGTTTTGACTATAACGGCCTAAGAGTAACCAATTTTGAAATGGAAACATCTGCCATATATGGATTGTCCAAATTATTAGGACATGAAGCTTGTTCAATGAATGCTATTTTAGCGAATAGAGCCTTGGGAACTTTTAGCAAAACACCACTAGCCACTATTGATAAGTTGATCGTATATACGTTGAACAAACTTATTTCTTAGATGAAAGATGTACGCATTGGCGGAGTTCCAGAACACTTCAATTATGCTTGGTATATGGCTTTAAAACAAGGTCGTTTTAAACCACACGATATCAATGTACGTTGGAAGGATTATTTTGGCGGTACTGGTCAGATGACCAAAGCACTTCGAGAAAACGAAATTGACATCGCTGTCATTCTAACCGAAGGCATCATCAAAGATATTACGGAAGGAAGTCCCTGCAAAATTGTACAAGTATTTGTAGAAACGCCGTTAATTTGGGGAATCCATGTGGCGGAAAAATCGGCTTTTAAACATCTGAGTGATCTCAAAGGAAGACAAGCAGCCATAAGTCGTTACGGATCTGGTTCTCATTTGATGGCGTATGTCAATGCGCAAAATTTAGAGTGGGACACAGTAAAAGATTTACAGTTTGAAGTTGTCAAAGATTTAGACGGCGCAGTGGAGGCGCTTACGCATCAGAAAGCAGACTATTTTATGTGGGAAAAGTTTACGACTAAACCTTTCGTAGATCAGAAAATATTCCGTCGTTTAGGGGACTGCCCTACACCTTGGCCTTGCTTTGTTCTTGCGGTACGCGATGAATTTATTACCAATGAAAAGGAAACCCTAAAAGTCATTCTAAAAGTCATCAATTCCATTACAGCAGGTTTTAAACACATTCCTAAAATTGATACAATTATTTCTGAGCGCTATCGGCAAAAGAACGAAGATGTGAAAAATTGGTTAGCATTAACAGAATGGTCACAACAAAACATTCAGGCTATTACAGTAGAAGCCGTTCAGGATCAGTTACTAAAATTAGATATCATTTCTAAAAAAATTCCTTTTGAACAGTTGGTCACAAATTTAGACGATTAACCCCAACGAATTGGTGAAACGCCAAATGATGTCAGCACTGCATTCGTTTTACTAAAATGTTTATTTCCAAACCAATACCCACGATTGGCACTCATTGGAGTGGGGTGTCCACTTTCTAGAACGGTATGTTTTTCGGTATCAATGAGTTTAATTTTATGTTTAGCAAAGCTCCCCCACAACAAAAAAATTACATTCGATTTTTCTGCAGATAGGGTTTTAATAACTTGGTTTGTAAAATCTTCCCATCCCTGTTTTTGATGACTTCCTGCGGCATTTGCACGGACACTCAAAGTTGCATTTAGAAGTAAAACTCCTTGTTTTGCCCATGAACTTAAATCGCCACTTGTTGGATATGGAAGATTCATATCGGATTCTAATTCCTTAAAAATATTTCGCAAAGACGGTGGATGTGCCATGCCGTCATTAACAGAAAAACATAAGCCATTGGCCTGCCCAGCACCATGATATGGATCTTGACCTATAATAACCACTTTTACGTTTTCAAAGGGGCAAGCATCAAATGCGTTAAACAATTGTTTAGCTGGTGGATAACATGGATAGGACTCATATTCTGCACGTACAAAACGGTCTAGATTCTCGAAATAGGGAGTCTTAAATTCCGATTTTAAATGGGAACGCCAAGTTCCTTTAAGCTGTAACATATTAATTTACTTAAAATTTAAGGCTTAGACTACAAACTTAAGCTATATATTTTAAACTTTAATACCTACATTTGTATTGACTTATGCTAGAACAAAATGATTAATATTTCCAAAAAAACTTTACAAGATTTAGAATTTGAATCTGTAATTCAACAGGTGGCTTTTCACAATGTCACAACTTTGGGAAAAGCTGAGATTCTAGCGACTTTACCATTTTCAGAAAGAAACGATGTCATCGAAGCACTTCGACTCACTAATGAATTTGTATCGTCTTTTGACAATGAAAATCGAATTCCTAATCATGGATTTGATGCCATCACGGAACAATTAAAATTAATTCGGATTGAAAATAATTATCTTGAAATAGACGGGTTTCGTCGAATAGCTAGTATCTGCGTCACCACTAATATACTGTTGAAATTCTTCAAGAAATTTCATGAATATTACCCCCTTTTACACAAGACGTCTTTACAACTCGATGCCAATAAAGAAATCCCTGAAGCTATTAATAGTGTGGTTGATAAATTTGGCGAAATTCGTAACGATGCTTCTGATACGTTGTACGGTTTGCGCAAATCGATTCAATCAGTTCGCACAAAAATAAACACCAGTTTCAACTCGGCTTTAAGCCTGTATAACAGTGCTGATTATTTAGATGATATTCGTGAAACGGTGATGGAAAACCGCCGTGTATTGGCTGTAAAAGCTATGCACCGCCGTAAGGTCAAAGGCAGTATTTTGGGTGCTAGTAAAACGGGTAGTATTGTCTATATTGAACCAGATACGACTCAACAACACCAACGCGATCTTAATAATTTGGAGTTTGAAGAAACGGAGGAAATTAAGCGAATTTTACTGGAACTTACAAGTTTCATCAGTGGTTACAGTCCGCTGCTAGAATCCTATCAACAATTTCTAACCAAAATAGACGTCATCTATGCCAAAGCGAAGTATGCAAAAACCATTGATGCTGTCCTCCCAGAAATAACCAAACACCAAGAAATAGATCTTGTCGATGCTTACCATCCTTTACTGTTGGTAGCGAATAAAAGTGAAGGTATTACGACCTTTCCACAAACGATTACCATGACGACAGACAGTCGGATTATCGTGATTTCTGGACCGAATGCTGGTGGAAAAAGTATCACTTTAAAAACAGTAGGTTTGTTGCAACTCATGGTACAGTCGGGGATGTTGATTCCTGTTCATGAACGCTCAAAACTCTGTTTGTTTGATTCCATTTTGAGTGATATTGGCGACAATCAATCCATTGAAAACCATTTAAGCACTTATAGTTACCGCTTGAAGCAAATGAATTATTTTTTAAAGAAGTGTAACAAACACACCCTCTTTTTAATTGATGAATTTGGAACAGGGAGTGATCCTGAATTGGGCGGTGCCTTGGCAGAAACGTTTTTGGAAGTTTTTTATGAGCGAGAAGCCTTTGGTATTATTACGACACATTACAGTAATTTAAAACTTTTGGCTAACGAATTGCCACACATCCAGAACGCAAATATGTTGTTTGACGAAAAAACGTTGCTGCCCTTGTATAAGTTGGTCATTGGACAAGCGGGTAGCTCCTTTACTTTTGAGGTGGCTCAGAAAAATGGCATTCCCTACAGTTTGATCAATCGGTCTAAAAAGAAGATTGAACGCGGCAAAATTCGGTTCGATAAAACGATTGCAAAACTGCAAAAAGAGCGCTCTAAATTGGAGAAAACAGAGCGAGCACTGAAACAAAATGAGATTAAAAAGAGTTTAGAAACCGACAAATTAGAAACGACTAATGCGAAGGCTAAGAAAAAACTACAAAGCTATCAAGAGCTTTTTGACAGCAACCAACGTTTGGTCTATCTCGGGCAAAAAATCAGTGATTTAGGAGAGCGCTTTTTCGAAAACAAACGGAAACGCGAATTGATGAATGAACTGTTTAAGTTGGTTCAGATTGAAAATTCCAAACGTCAAAAAATAAGCCTAAAACAGAAAAAAGCACTTAAAGCCAAAGAAACGGAACTTAAGAAAGAAGTGGATAAAAAAGTGGCTGTCATTCGCAAAGAGAAAAAGAAACAAAAAGAAAAAGCAGCCTTGATACCGCCAAAACCAAAACGTGTTCTTGAAGTTGGAGATTCGGTGCGTTTGGAAGATGGCCGCGCTGTGGGGACTTTGGATAAACTCGAAAAAAACAAAGCAGTGGTTAATTATGGACTGTTTACAACGACGGTTAATATTGACCGCTTGGAATATGTGAATTCTAAAAAATAATGCAAACTAGTGTCTTTTTTGATGGCGTGTGTACCCTCTGCAATCGCGGGGTG
>JAQXCA010000032.1 GCA_029252105.1 Flavobacteriaceae bacterium
AATTTAGAATCTTGATGTTTTTAACCAACCAAACATTTCCCAATTACATAATTAAGTTTATGTCCGATGAATGGATCGTTAATAATTGTGCTGTTTTAGTGGTCATTATTTTTGTGTTAATACTGGGTCGTTTTTTGTCGCGACAACAAAATGTTAGAGTCACTTATTTTATGGGTGTAATTTTGTTTTTTACTTCTGTGGTCACACCCTTGCGTACGGCCCTAAATGGGCACTGGAATATAGTCACAGATTTGCCGTTTCATTTATGTGGAATATCCGGTCTGATTTGTTCTTTTCTACCTTTTTTGAAACGTAAACAAGGGCTGTTTGATTTTGTGTTTTACACGGGAATTATCGGAGGAATCATGTCCGTACTCACCCCACAAATGAATGGATTTGATGGCAGTGATTTTTCGTACCTAGAATACTATGTAAGACATGTACTCATCTTTTTGATGCCCTTATACATGCTTCAAAATTTAAATATCAGACCTTCTAAATATTCAGTTCTTAGATCTTTTGGTATTCTGAATATATTGTTAATCATCATCATGCCTTTAAACTTTTATTTAGGCTCAAATTATATGTATTTAGCAGCCCCGCCACAAGCTAATAATCCTTTAATCATCGGAAATTGGCCCTATTATTTGTTGTGGTTCGAAGTATTTATCATTATTTTAATGTCTATTTTTTATGGGCTTTCTACATTAAAATTTAACACAAAAAGAAACTACTAAATAGTGTTATGAACGGACTTTACTATCTTAGCTACTAAAACTAATATATACCTCATCCTATGAAACTCAAAACCCTACTTTTAGTGGGCCTCTTTATTCAAATAGTGTTCGCACAAGACTTTGAAAAAGTAAAGCCACAAGACCTCCGATCCAGTGTTGATTTTTTAAGTTCTGACGTTCTTAAAGGCCGTGAAACCGCAACTCAAGGCGAACTTGTGGCGGCGCAATTTATTCGATCAAAATTTATTGAAGCTGGTATTAAACCCTATTTTGACACCTATTTTGACACCTTCGAATCTACGCGGTTTAAGGGAATTAATGTCGTTGGGTTTATTGAAGGTATAGATCCTGAATTAAAAAATGAAGTCGTGTTGCTAGGCGCACATTATGATCATATAGGAATTGCGGGCATAGTTCAAAATGATTCCATAGCCAATGGTGCTAATGATAATGCTTCTGGCACTGCCAGTGTATTAGCTATTGCCGATTGTTTAGCACGATTAGGAACCAACAAACGCTCCATTATAGTAGCCTTATTTTCAGGCGAAGAAAAAGGATTATTAGGCTCTAAAGCGTTGTCCAAAAAATTAAAAACACAAAACCTTAATCTATATACCATGCTCAATTTTGAAATGATTGGCGTTCCGTTTATAGATCGTGATTATGAAATTTTTCTAACAGGATATGAATTATCTAATTTAGGGGATAAATTAAACACCTATACCAATTCTACCATAGTTGGTATTTCAGATGTTGCTAAAAAGTACAACCTTTTTAAGCGTTCTGATAATTATTCGTTTTATAAAGAATTTAAAGTGCCTAGTCATACCATTTCTTCTTGCGATTTGACTAATTTTGATTTTTATCATCATGTAGATGATGAAATTGACCAATTAGATTTCGTTTTTATGGCGACAACAATTAATAAATTAATTCCTGGATTCGTGCAAATTTGCAATACCGGTTCCAAAGAAATACAAATGTATGCAACCAACTAAAACAGTTATAATTACAGGAACAAGCCGTGGTATTGGATTTGAACTCGTCCATCTTTTTGCCAATGCAGGCTATCATGTTTTGGCACTGTCCAGAAATGCAAAACCTGTTTCTAACTTAAACTTTGAAAACATCACAGCCTTATCTTTTGATTTGAGTAAATCCGAAGATTATGATCGTGTAGAAGCCTTTGTAAAAAAAGAATGGGCCCATGTTGATATTTTGATTAACAATGCAGGAACACTTTTAAATAAGCCTTTCTCCGATACTACTTTTGAAGACTTTCAACACGTTTATAGCACCAATGTTTTTGGGGTAGCCGAGCTCACTCGACGCTTAATTCCGTTCATGCCTGCAAAAGGCCATGTGGTCACCATAAGCTCCATGGGTGGCGTACAAGGCTCTGTAAAATTCCCAGGACTTTCGGCCTATAGCTCAAGTAAAGGCGCTGTGATTACACTCACTGAATTGCTTGCAGAAGAATATAAAGAAACAGGGCCCTCCTTTAATGTGTTGGCACTGGGAGCTGTGCAAACCGAAATGCTAGCCGAAGCCTTTCCAGGCTATGAAGCCCCAACAACTGCGGCACAAATGGCAGCTTATATTTTTGAATTTGCTAAAAATAGTCAGCAATTCTATAACGGTAAATTGTTGCAAATCTCTAGCTCTACTCCCTAAATCGAATGAAATTATTTTTTTAAATTGATGGGTTTAACAGCTCGTTAACGGTTTTAAACTAAAATATTTCTTTACTTTTGTACCTCGATAAAAATCGCATTTTATGTTCAATTCTTTAAGTGAAAAATTAGATAAAGCCCTCCACGTCCTCAAAGGACACGGGCGTATTTCAGAAATCAACGTTGCCGAAACACTCAAAGAAGTGCGCCGCGCCTTGTTGGATGCCGATGTCAACTATAAAATTGCGAAAGAGTTTACCAATCGTGTAAAGGAAAAAGCATTAGGACAAAACGTTTTAACCACACTTCAGCCAGGCCAATTGATGGTCAAAATTGTAAAAGATGAATTAACAACCCTAATGGGTGGTGATGTTGAAGGGATTAACGTGTCTGCAACGCCAAGTATAATTTTAATGTCTGGGTTACAAGGTTCTGGTAAAACGACTTTTTCTGGAAAACTTGCCAATTATTTAAAAACAAAAAAATCCAAAAATCCACTATTAGTAGCTTGTGATGTGTACCGCCCTGCGGCCATCGATCAGTTGCATATTGTTGGAGAACAAATTGGTGCTGAGGTTTATAGCGATCGCGGAAATAACGACCCTGTAGCTATTGCCAAAGCAGGTATTGCCGAGGCCAAAGCCAAAGGCTGTAATATTGTGATTATTGATACTGCCGGACGTTTGGCAGTTGATGAAGCGATGATGAGCGAAATTGCTAACATTCATAAAGCAGTACAACCACAAGAAACACTATTTGTTGTCGATGCAATGACAGGTCAAGATGCTGTAAACACCGCCAAAGCTTTCAATGATATTCTAAATTTTGATGGGGTTATTCTTACCAAACTAGATGGTGATACTCGTGGTGGAGCTGCCATTTCCATAAAATCAGTCGTCAATAAACCAATTAAATTTATTGGTACAGGCGAAAAAATGGAAGCCATTGATGTATTCTATCCTGCACGTATGGCCGAGCGAATTTTAGGGATGGGAGATGTCGTTTCCTTAGTTGAACGCGCTCAAGAGCAGTTTGATGAACAAGAAGCCCGAAAAATCCAAAAGAAAATTGCCAAAAACCAATTTGGATTTGATGACTTTTTATCACAAATTCAACAGGTTAAGAAAATGGGTAATATGAAAGACCTTATGGGGATGATTCCTGGGGTTGGAAAAATGATGAAAGATGTCGATGTTGACGATGATGCATTTAAACATATCGAAGCCATAATCCATTCGATGACTCCGGAAGAACGCTCTAAACCAACACTCTTGAACGCCAGTCGTAAAAAACGAATTGGCGCAGGATCTGGAACGTCCATTCAACAAGTAAATCAATTGATGAAGCAATTCGATCAAATGAGTAAAATGATGAAAATGATGCAAGGCGGTGGCGGTAAAAAAATGATGCAGATGATGAAAAACATGCCACGATAGCTAAAATTAACGACCACTTTACAATGATATTACTAGACGGAAAACAAACCAGTGCAGAAATTAAAGTTGAGATTGCTGCTGCAGTTTCAAAACTCAAAGCTCAAGGAAAGCGTATGCCGCATTTGGCTGCCGTTCTTGTGGGTACAAATGGCGCGAGCATGACTTATGTTGGGGCTAAAGTCAAAGCCTGTGAGCTTGTAGGATTTAATTCTACACTGATTGATTTACCCGTTGAAACCACTGAAAATCAGTTGTTAACTGAGATTCATGCTTTAAATAACAATCCTGAAATTGATGGATTTATAGTACAATTGCCGTTACCAAAACATATCGACGAACAAAAAGTATTGATGGCGGTGCATCCCGACAAAGATGTGGACGGCTTTCATCCTACGAATGTGGGGCGTATGACCTTGGATTTACCAACGTTTTTACCCGCTACACCTTATGGGATTATGGAGCTTTTAGAACGTTATAAAGTCCAAACCTCTGGAAAACACGTTGTAGTCATTGGAAGAAGTCATATTGTTGGGCGTCCAATGAGTATTTTAATGAGTCAGAAACGGCCAGCTGGAGATGCGACGGTAACCATAGCACATAGCCGCACGACTAATTTAGCAGAACTGACTTTAGAGGCTGATATTGTCGTTGCTGCCTTAGGAATTCCAGAATTTCTAACTGCTGAAATGGTAAAGCCAGGCGCTGTTATTATTGATGTAGGCATCACTAGAGTTCCTGACGAGACTAAGAAAAGAGGCTATCGCATCGCAGGTGACGTGCATTTTGAAAGTGTAGTCGAAAAAGCAGGTTATATCACGCCTGTACCAGGCGGTGTAGGGCCAATGACTATCGCGATGTTACTCAAAAATACGCTGCTCGCTTGCGAACGTCACGAGGCAAATTCCTCTATTTAGCAAAAATCTGAGACGTATCTTTAAAAGCTTTAAACTCTAAAGCATTACCCGCAGGATCATAGAAAAACATCGTGGCTTGTTCGCCAACCTGACCTTCGAACCGAATGTAAGGTTCAATGATGAAATCTATTTTTTTCTGTTTTAATTGTTCCGAAAATGTTTCAAAATCGTCCCACGGAAGAATCACTCCGAAATGAGGAACAGGCACCTGTTTTCCATCAACTTGATTGGCATGCACATCAGTGTTTTCTTCTTTTGGTTTGAAGTGAATCACCAACTGATGACCAAAAAAATTAAAATCGACCCAATGATCGCTATGGCGGCCTTCTTCACAACCCAAAATATCGCGATAAAAAATACGACAGGTGGCTAGGTTCCAAACGGGGATGGCTAAGTGAAAAGGTGCTACAGACATTAAAGAGCTTTTTTAGAATGTTTTAGTGTTTCGTTTAATGTGTTCAATTCATCCTCTGTTAAATCGCGGTAACTACCGACTTCACATTTCAAATGGATATTCATGATCCGTGTGCGTTTCAAGGATTGAACTTCATAGTTAAGATATTCACACATGCGACGAATTTGACGATTAAGCCCTTGAGTAAGGATGATTTTAAATTCATATGTGCTTAATTTTTGAACCTCACACTGTTTTGTTACGGTATCCAAAATGGGAACACCACCCGACATACGTTGGATGAATGTTTGAGAAATGGGTTTATCCACACTAACGATGTATTCTTTTTCGTGGTTGTTGCTCGCCCGAAGAATTTTGTTCACAATATCGCCATCATCGGTCAATAAAATTAAGCCTTCACTGTCTTTGTCCAAACGTCCTATTGGAAAAATCCGACTGGGGTAATTGATGTAATCTATAATATTATCTTTTTCAACACCAGTATCGGTCGTACAAACGATTCCTACAGGCTTATTGAATGCGATATACGTTCTTTTTTTAGCTTCATTACGAATGGTTTTTCCATCCACTTTAACCTCGTCACCCGCTAAAACTTTAGTCCCCATTTCTGGCACAACACCATTAATAGTAACCCGACCTTCGTCAATGAGTTTATCGGCAGCCCGACGCGAGCAATACCCGGCTTCACTTAAATATTTGTTTAGTCTTGTTGAAATTGGTTCCATGTGGCGAATTTACAAAAGTTTAGTGGTTCAAAAACTTTATGATCTCACCCGTAACAAACTCTCCCTTTAGAGAATGACCGAAACTTTCTGTTGAAATAAGTTGGGCGTTTTTGAATTGTGCATCAATATCGAGAGCATCTTGATAGGGAATGATAGGGTCTTTTTTATCGTGTATAATCAAGCCTTCGGAATCAATAGTGCTTACAAAATTCGCCGTAGAAAAGTAACTACAAGGCTGTCCAAATTTTTGTTGAACATGTCTATCGATGCCGCGGTCTATGGTTTTACTATATCCCATCAAGCTACTGTAACGTTCCATAATACCTGTGAAAGCCGAGGGTGCGCCCAAGAGCACAATTTTTTTAGCATTTCTGTAGGTCTGTTTTTGAAGAAAAATGACAACTGCCATTGCCCCAACCGAATGGCCTAGAAATAATGTAGGTTTGAATTTTTGACTCACCACATTAATGAATTCTGAATAGAGGATTGCATTAAACGTATCGCTTCCAGAGCCGCCGTGTGCAGGCCCGTCTAAAGCAACTATGGTGTAGCCTTCCGATTGAAGTTTTTCAATTTCAAACCGCCATCGGCTGCTGTTACTTTCCCAGCCATGAGCTAACAACACAGTCTCTTTTGAGCCGTTCCATTGGTAGGTTTGAATTGGCAAGTCCCTATAATATAAGGTCCTTTTTGTCGCTGTGTCTAAAAATAATTTTCCGTTTGGTGTGAGTTGCCCTGCCCGTGGTTTCGAAAACAGTTGTAAAGCAAGTTTTGCAGCATAGGCTGAGCTAAAAATCCCAATTAAATTGATGATAGCGCCTATAAGTTTTGGGATCAGTGATTTCATGTATTAGTGTCTATTCTTCTCTGTTTACGTTTTCCATTGAAAATGCAGGGGTGCAAATCGCAAGGTACTCACAGGGCGCATCAAAAGGGTTTGAATATTGAACGCGAGTATTGTTTTCAATTTTTATGGACTGCCCTTGTTCTAGGATTACGATATCTCCCTCAATATTAAACTGTTTTTTACCTTTTATGATGTAGGTAAATTCATCAAATTCTGGCGTTTGAAAAGGTTCGCTCCA
>JAQXCA010000070.1 GCA_029252105.1 Flavobacteriaceae bacterium
CTCTTAATAATTTGAGCTTTTTTGAGAGTTTAATCAGAAAAATGTCTGGTACTATCGGAGTTGAACGAATTTTCCCTGTAAACTTACCTGCCTTACAGAAAATTGAAGTCAACAAACGTGGTAAAGTAAGAAGAGCTCGTATCTTTTACTTTAGAGAACTTACTGGTAAAAAAGCCAGAATTAAAGAAAGAAGACGTTAGTCCGATTTTCAATTTAAACTCTCAAAAAAGCTCTAATTATTTAGAGTTTTTTTTTACCCTATTTTTCTGAGTAATTCTCATCTCAATTTTTAAAATATTACGATTCAATTATTCGAAGATTTTTAGAAAAAAATTACCCCATAAAATCATTCAAAATTCATATATTTGCACGCTTTAATTCATGTAAGGCAAAACCTATTTTTGTTGAAGAAAAACTAAACCTTATTCGCCCATTATGGCAAACATCATTTACACTATCACAGACGAAGCCCCAGCACTTGCAACACGGTCATTCCTTCCAATCGTAAAATCTTTTATCGAAAGTTCAGGGATTGGAATCGAAACAAAAGATATTTCTTTGGCGGCCCGAATTCTTTCTACATTTTCAGAATTCTTATCGGAGGAACAACAGGTTGAAGATGCACTTGCAGAACTTGGTGAATTAGTAACTAAACCAGAAGCAAATATTATTAAGCTTCCAAATATTAGTGCCTCCATACCTCAACTAAAAGCAGCTATTAGTGAACTGCAATCAAAAGGATTTGGGATACCTAGTTACCCCGATACTCCACAAAATGAGGACGAAAAAGCTATAAAATCACGTTACGATAAAATCAAAGGAAGTGCCGTAAACCCTGTTTTGAGAGAAGGAAACTCAGATCGTCGTGCACCAAAAGCTGTGAAAAACTACGCCAAGAAAAACCCACACAGTATGGGGCCTTGGGCAGCAAATTCCAAAACCCATGTAGCCACAATGACTGCTGGAGATTTTGCACATAATGAAAAATCTATAACAGTTGCAAATGCAACTACAGTCAGTATTGTTCATACAAATACTAAGGCTGAAAAATCTATATTAAAATCAAATATTTCACTTTTAGAGGGCGAAATTATCGATGCTACTGTAATGAGCCTTCAAGCACTAAAAGCGTTTTTAGCTACTGAAATAGCAAACGCTAAAGAGGAAGGTGTCTTATTTTCGTTACACATGAAAGCAACGATGATGAAGGTTAGTGACCCTATAATTTTTGGACATGCGGTTAAACTCTTTTTTGCTGATGTGTTTAAAAAACACCAAGCAACTTTCGACGAAATTGGCGTAAACGCTAATAATGGTTATGGAAATATTTTAGAAAAGGTAGCCGGATTATCATCTGAAAAGTGTCAAGAAATTGAAGCTGATTTTGATTCAGCACTAACTAATGGTCCAGATTTAGCTATGGTTAATTCTGACAAAGGCATTACCAACTTACACGTTCCTAGCGATGTTATTATTGATGCTTCTATGCCAGCAATGATTCGAACGTCTGGTCAAATGTGGAATGCAAATGGAAAAGCACAAGACACAAAAGCTGTAATTCCTGATAGTAGTTATGCGGGGATCTACACAGCTACCATCGATTTTTGTAAAAAAAATGGGGCATTTGACCCCACAACTATGGGAACCGTTCCCAATGTAGGGTTAATGGCTCAAAAAGCAGAAGAATATGGATCGCATGATAAAACCTTTGAAATCCAATCGGATGGACAGGTAGATGTGATTGATGCAGATGGAACTGTTTTAATTTCACATTCAGTACAAACTGGTGATATCTGGCGCATGTGTCAAGTGAAAGATGCACCAATTCAAGACTGGGTAAAATTAGCAGTTACACGAGCAAAAGCTTCACAAACTCCAGCTGTATTTTGGCTAGATGCACAACGCGCTCACGATGCAGAGCTAATCAAAAAAGTACACATTTACTTAAAAGACCATGATACAGACGGATTAGATCTTCAGATTCTGGGCCCTGTTGAAGCGACTCATTATACACTTTCAAGACTAAAGCAAGGCTTGGACACAATTTCCGTTTCTGGTAATGTTTTAAGGGATTATTTAACAGATTTATTTCCAATTCTTGAAGTTGGAACAAGTGCAAAAATGTTATCGATTGTGCCTCTAATGAATGGCGGAGGCTTATTTGAAACAGGCGCCGGTGGATCTGCTCCAAAACACGTAGAACAATTTAATCATGAAAACCACTTGCGTTGGGATTCATTAGGAGAGTTTTTAGCTTTGGCTGTATCTTTAGAACACTTCAGTAAAGTAAATTCCAACCCAAAAGCAGCAGTGCTTGGAGAAGCTTTAGACGCTGCTACTGAAAAGTTTTTAGATGAGAAAAAATCACCGTCAAGACGTGTGAATGAATTGGATAACAGAGGGAGTCATTTTTATCTTACCCTATATTGGGCAGAAGCTTTAGCTGCTCAAAGCAATGATACTAACTTGAAAGCTGAGTTTGAAAGTATTTCAAATTCACTTTTAGAACATAAAGATACCATTGTTCAAGAATTAATAAATGTTCAAGGACATTCAATAGAAACTGAGGGTTATTTTCTTCCAAATGCAGAAAAAACAGACAAAGCGATGCGTCCTAGCGCCACGCTAAATAACATTATAGGATAAAAATTCTATCAAAATGTTTTGTTAAAAGCACCTTTTTAAGGTGCTTTTTATTTTAATTTTGCAATCTAAAATTCAACTAATGACACGGCTCATCTTTTTCCTATTTGTAGGTCTTAGTTTACAAGGCTATTCCCAAGAGAAATTCACACTTAGTGGCTCTATATTTGAAGCTGCAGGACAAGAAACTTTGATTGGTGCTAACATCCTTATTCTTGATCTTAAAACTGGAACCATTTCTAATGAATACGGATTCTATTCCATTACTTTAAATAAAGGTACTTACGAAATTACCGTGAGCACAATGGGGTATACAACACAACAAGAAACAATTACACTCGACCGCAATATTTCTCAAAACTTCACACTCGTAGAAGTACAAGAAACTTTGGACGAAGTCGTGATTGAAACTAATATTGAACGCTTAGACATCAAAACCCCTCAAATGAGTGTCAACTCATTAAATGCTTCTACGGTTAAACAAATTCCAGTGGTCTTTGGCGAAGCCGATGTCATCAAAGCCATTACGCTTTTACCAGGTGTTTCTAGTGGCGGCGAAGGCGCTGCTGGTTTCAATGTACGTGGTGGAGCCACAGATCAAAATTTAATATTATTGGACGAAGCAACCATATTTAATTCCTCACATTTATTTGGATTCTTTTCTGTATTTAATCCTGATGCGATCAAAAATTTAAAACTCTACAAAGGAGGTATTCCAGCAAAGTATGGTGGACGTGTGGCCTCGGTTTTAGATATTTATCAAAAAGATGGGAATAAAAATGAATTCCAAGCCAACGGAGGATTAGGTTTAGTCGCCAGTCGCTTACTGCTTGAAGGGCCTCTAAAAAAAGGAACGGGTTCATTTCTTTTAGGAGGACGCGCCACTTATGCGCATTTATTTTTACCATTGTTTGACCTAAATAATGTTGCTTATTTCTACGATTTAAACACCAAGCTGAGTTATAACCTCGACAAAAAAAATAGCATTTATCTCTCAGGTTATTTTGGAAGAGACGTCTTTAATATTTCTGACAGTTTTGAAAACACTTATGGCAACACTGTGGTTAACTTTCGTTGGAATCATTTATTTTCAGATCAATTGTTTTCCAATTTATCGCTTATTTATTCCGACTACTATTATGGTTTAAATTTAAATTTTGTAGGATTTGAATGGAATTCAGGGATTCAAAATATGAATATCAAATATGATTTTAAGCAGTATATTAATGACCGTTATAAACTCGAATATGGATTTCATAGTACCTACTACCGATTTAATCCAGGAGTAATCAGCCCAAATGGTCCAAGTTCTGGGATTAACAGAGAAGAACTAATAAATAAATTCGCCTTTGAAAACGCTATTTATATCGATGTTAATCAGCAATTAACGGACCGCTTAGCGCTTAGCTACGGCGCGCGATTGAGTTCGTTTTTACGCTTGGGACAGGACAAACTAAATGTGTACGAAAACAACCAAGCAGTCGAATTTAATAGCGATCTACAATTGTATGAAAAAATAAATCCTATTGGATCTCGAAGTGATAACCATGGAAAAGTGATCAAGTCATTTCTAAATCTCGAACCACGATTTGCGTTGGCTTACCAATTAAATGATGACACTTCACTTAAAACGAGTTATAACCGAATGACTCAATATTTACACTTACTTTCAAACACAACTTCACCAGCACCTTTAGATGTGTGGGCCCCTAGTGGGGAATTTATTCAACCCCAAATCTTAGACCAAGTTGCTGTAGGGTATTTTAAAAATTATGACATCTATTCCTTAGAAGTCGAAAGTTTTTATAAAATTATTAAAAACCGCATTGATTATATTGATGGCGCTAACTTAATTGCTAACAACGCCATTGAACAAGTGATACTCAACGGTCGCTCTAGAGCGTATGGAATGGAAATTCTGTTTCGAAAAAACAAAGGTAGATTTACGGGATGGCTGGCTTATACCCTATCAAAATCTGAACAACAAACCAAGGGTCAAAATGTTTCAGGCCCCGGGATTAATACTGGAAACTGGTATAACACGCCTTATGATAAAACACATGATATTTCCGTCACAGCTAGTTATGATCTCACAAAAAAGTGGAACTTGAATGCCAATTTCATCTTTCAAACAGGACAGCCAACCACCTACCCTAACGGACAATATTCATACAATGGTTTGGTTGTGCCAACTTTTGAAGCCCGAAATTCGAGCCGTTTAGACGCGTATCATCGTTTTGATATTTCGGGAACATACACGCCAAAAGCTAAGAATGATAAACGATGGAAAGGCGAATGGGTTTTTAGTGTATATAATCTATATAATCGAAAAAACACACAGTCGTTAAATTTCAGAGAGAATCAAGAAACGGGTCAGAACGAAGCGGTCAAATTATCACTGTTTGGTGCTATAGGTGCTGTGACGTATAACTTTAAATTTTAGAACTATGAAAAAAATAATTTTAATCATCTGTCTTGGATTTATTTACAGTGCTTGCGAAGAAGTTGTTCAGCTCGATTTGCCAACGGAAACCTCACGTCTGGCTGTAGAAGCATCGCTTGAAATGACGCCTAATGAATCAATAACACAAGTCATAAAGTTGAGTTTGACAGGCGGTTTTTACCAAGAAGAAAACACCATTGTTTCTGATGCTACTGTCCAGTTGCTAGACCTAAGCAACAACCAAACATTCGACTTTGAATATGATGCCGTACTTAAAAATGATTTCAGGCTAGACTTCACACCAAGTTTTGATACGGATTATAAATTAAGAATAGTGTATGCTGATGAAACCTACGAATCCTCCATAGAGCAATTGATGCACGCCGTACCTATTGACGACTTAGAACAAGGTGACAGCACTCTCTTTGAAGGGGATGAAATTGAAGTTCTTGTGTCTTATTCCGACAGTGCTGAACGAGATGATTTTTATCTGCTTGACTTTGGACTTCAAAGGTATTTGGCTACTAAAGATGAATTCTATCAAGGGAATCTCTTTACGTTTTCTTTTTTTTATGAAGATTTAAAAGCAGGTGATGAAGCGGTTATTAAAATCATGGGGATTGACGAACGGCATTTTAATTTCATGACCATATTGATTGAGCAAACCGAAGACGGTGGCAATCCTTTTAGCACAACACCATCAACGGTGCGCGGGAACCTCTATAATATGACCAATCCAGACCATTATCCGATGGGCTATTTTAGACTTTCTGAAACCTATAACGCGAGTTTAGTTTTAGAATAGTATAAAAGTGTTTCAAAAATTCTATTTTTGTGTATGAGTTTTACAAAAACCACCGAACAAGATTCGCATTACAATCATCTAGAAACTAAATCTATTAAAAACCTTTTGTCGGTCATTAATACAGAAGACCAAAGTGTTCCTAAAGCAGTCGAAAAAGCACTTCCACAAATTGAAGCTCTCGTTGCACAGACTGTAAAACACCTTCAAAATGGAGGGCGTTTGTTTTATTTGGGTGCAGGTACTAGTGGACGTTTGGGGATTTTGGATGCTTCTGAATGTCCGCCTACTTTTGGCGTACCAGCAAGTATGGTTGTTGGACTGATTGCGGGCGGAGATACCGCAATCCGAAATGCAGTTGAATTTGCTGAAGATGACACGCTACAAGGTTGGAAGGATTTACAAGCCCATTCTATAACGTCTAACGACATGGTAGTTGGTATTGCGGCTTCAGGCACCACGCCTTATGTAATTGCTGCTCTAGAAGACTGTCAGCAACAGCAAATTAGTACAGGATGTGTGACGTGTAATATGGGGAGTCCACTCGCTAAAGTGGCGGATTACCCGATTGAAGTGGTCGTTGGTCCTGAAGTGGTCACTGGAAGTTCACGTATGAAAGCAGGGACCGCTCAAAAATTGGTGCTGAATATGATTACCACTACAACCATGATACAGCTCGGACGCATAAAAGGAAATAAAATGGTGGACATGCAACTTAGCAATGATAAATTGGTGGCACGTGGTGTAAACATGCTCATGGACCAGTTAACGATTCCTGAACCTGAAGCACTCCAGTTATTAGAGACTCATAAAAATGTACGTAACGCACTTAAATACTATTCCGATGGACACACCAAAAACCAATAAAGACCTTTTAGTTGATGGACTTAAAACAATGGGGATTACTCTGTTTTTAGCGTTTTTAGGCCCTTTCATTCTACATGCGGGATTGACTAATCCCGATAAACCGCTCTACATCCCTTTAGTGATTGTAGGCATTTTGATTTGTGGTGCAGCAATTTTCTTTGGATTTAAAGGAATCCGCACCATTATGGACAGCCTTTTTGGACGGAAATAATTTTTTTAGTACATTTACAATAGTTTTAGACTCCAAATCTGATTCTTCATTTTAACCATCTATCTCGATAGTATCTTATTAGATTTCCTTAACTATAGGCCTAAAAAGGTGTTTTTTGTTACATCTACATGCGATAGCTATTTGATTGTATGTAGAGCAAATTATAGGCTTCGGTTTTAATAACATCATTTTAATAACAGTGAAAAAGGAAAACCAATGAGTGAAATGGAAAAATTAAAGTATTTATCAGCTATTGAAAAAGATAAATTAAACGCTACTTACATAGAGTATGTCCGGTTTAAGCGGATACGATACTTGTATAATGCGTTAACTATTAGTGTAATACTTGTTTTTGGGATGTATGAAGTATATGTAACAGAAAAATCTTATGCTTTTACAGATTATAATACATTAAAAACAGTAATGGCAATTGTACTTGGAGCTTTTGTTTTTTGTATTCTGTTATTTTATGTTTTTGCACAATACAAACTCAAGAATATTAAGAATAGGATTAAACACTTATCTTCAATACATGATTTTAAATACACTGAGTTAAAAAACGAATTTAATATGGTTATGAAAACTTCTTTTGGAGGCCCAGGGGTTTAAAGGAATTCCTATTAGCAGACAAAACAGTTCCAAAACCATTTCGAGTAGTGATACTAGAGTTGTTATTTTTAAACTGTAAAGTAGCAAAGACCCCTAAGTCACTGCGTGTGGACTTGTAGCGGAAAGCCCGCCCAAAAAAAATAAATTAGTGAGTATTTTAAAAATATTGTCCAATGCCAAACACAAACCCTCGATTAGCATTTTTGGTGAGACCATAGCCATAATCGATACGGAAATTGATATTAAATATATTTTTATGAATCATTCGGATACCTACTCCAGAGTAGACTTGGATGTTTTCGGAGTCAGCAAACGTTTTTAGGCTTTTGCCAGGAATACGCCAAGACCCCGCATCAATAAACCCATTGCTTTGAAGTACAATATTTTTTTTATCAAATAGTGTATAGCGGAATTCCGTATTAAACACAACACTTCCAGTACCTCTGTCTACCGCGTTTCCAACACCTCTTAGATTGATATTATTATCTAAGGAAAATGGGGCGAATGGACTATCGTTATTAGTTGATAAACCTAAGCGCAACCGGTTGGCCCAATTGCCTCTTGTGCCTACTCTTTTGTAGTACAAAAAATCATTCCAAGCGATAAAAAAATTATTTTGAGCATTGTTATTGGCAGTGACAAATTGCCCATTAAAAACACTTTTAAACCCACTGATATAGAAATAAAAATAGTCTAGATTTTGGTGGGTGTAAATAAATTTAACAAGTTGCTTGTTGGCATCCATCTGGTTGGGAATGTCTAACCCTGTGATTTCTTCCGTCGCGTTGTATTTTTCATTGAAAAGTGAAACGCCGAGCTGAAAAGTAGTTTTTGAATTCAGTTCATAAGACCCCAATAATTCATAGGAAGTATTTTGGTAGACATAGTTAGCAGATTGATCGCCAATATAAAGCGGCTCTTCACTTTTCCAGTTTAGATAATTTAGTCCGAAACCAAATTTATTTGAAAATAAATAAGGGGCGGAAACATTTAAACCAAATGTGTTTTGTCCATTATTTTGATAGAACCCGCCAAAGGTTATATTTTCTCCAAATAAATTGTACTCATAACCTCCAAACTTATAGGCGGTGGTGTTGATTGTGGTCCAATAGTTAAACGCGGGTATTAGAGTGAAGTTTTCTTCAAAATTAAATATTATATTGTATTGATTATTTGGAAGTGCAATCACTTTATAGGAGACATTAGCAATGGAGGGCAGACGTTTTAATCGAATGATATCGCTTTGTAATTGAACTGAATCTAAGGGCTGTCCTTTTTTGGTTTCTAAGAATCTGTTTATAAATGCTGTCTTTGTTTTTTTAAGCCCCGTAAAATGCAGTTCATTTACGTGTTCGGTTTGTGCGTATGTTGAACTCACAACGATACAAAAAAAAGTAAAAAAACAAACAATCCATTTCATAGCCCTTCGATATTCTTGATTTTAAAATAACGTACGTAAACCAATATTAAAGGTTTGGCCTAGCCCTGTGTTAGACCCTCTCACAAAATTAGTATATAACGCTTCTATATTTACTACCTTGCTTAGTTGATATTTAGCACCTGCCCCTAGAACCGAATAATCTTGAGCAAAATCGTTGCCTAGATCAATACGTTGAGCGTGTTGTGCCAGTACTAAAACAGTAAATTTTTGACTTGGAAAATAGCTCAAAAAGACACTTGGTGCTAAAACCAAGCTGTCGTTGGCAAAACTATCTTCATTGTCTCCAAAATTAAGTTCGGTGTTTAGTTCTGCAAACAATTGAAATTCATCCCCTGAAAATGTGTAATCATACAGGAGTCTGTTTTGAAATATATATCCTTTTTGGTCTAAATAAACGCCTTTTCCAAATTCGTTTTTTACGGATTCATTTTTTACTAAAGGAATATGGAAGGCTGATTGTACTGTTAAATTACTCAGTCGTTTGAAAGGGTTGAATTTCACTGCTGGGGCAAAAGATGTGAGCCCAGTTCGTGTGCTTTTAAAAGGGTAATTTTTAAATTTGAATACCTCAGACGCATCAAGTCCATTAACGGCATTGGAACGAATTTCAAAAAGTAAGCCAACATTTAAATTGTTAGTTTTGGAAATCCCCGTAAAAATATCAATTGTAGAAGTGAAATAGGTTTCTCTAGGTTGTTTTTTAGGTTTTTCAGAATCTTTGGTTTGTGTGTATAAATTATTAAACCATTTGATATCCCATTGACCTTTGTTTAATAGTTTTGAGGGCGTGTAGGTAATGATATTACTTTTTTCTTCTGGTTGTTCTTCTTGTGCACTGACTGTAAATACGATCATTAAAACTAGAAGTGATGTGATTTTAAGTTTCATAGGTATTTTGTTTTGAGTATTTTATTTTTTTGATTGGCTATTTAAAGTCCAGTTATAGCTGGAATAGGTTAGTTTAAATTTCGTTGAAATTTTCTCTGTTCTAAATTGGTTTAAAAAATCAATTTCTGACTGTCCTTTTTTAACAAAATCGTCTTTGTACCATTTTAGAATTTCTGAGCCCTCCACACGTTTATTCTTTGAATTAACTTTTATAAAAGAAGTCCCATTAATGGCTAATTCTGTTTGCTTTTGCAGTTGTTGTTCAAGAATATCAGGTAGATATGCCGTTGGAATTAAAGGTGGACAACCTTTGGCACCACAGACCAATACAAAATGTAAGCGTGCATCGTTAAACACTGCTCTTAATAATTTGTTTTCAATGGTATTTAAGGTGACATTTTTGCCTGCTATATTATACGATACTTTATCAAAAAAACCTGCTTTATCTAAAGGCGATTTCAAAGGATAGTTGTCTATAACTCCCTTAATTACAAAAAGGTTATAGGCATTAATCCAAAAGGCTTTGTAGCTTTCAGCATCTTTGGAGATAGATAAAGTCGAAGCGAGATGGAGAATATCATTTAACGCCCTAGGATCTGCATAAATAGTTTCATAATCGACAGCGCCGTTTTTGACGTGTGTTTTTAGAAACTGATCTGTTAAAGAAAAAAATGAAGAGCTGTTTTGAGCTTGTAATGAAATAGAGAAAAATAAGATTATAAAAATAGAAGAATATCTAATCATCAGCTGAGGTGTTTTATTTGACGTTAATTAATATTAAACTGATTATGAAACCAAAATAGTTTGTCCATACAGTCGTTAAAAAGCAGTAATCCTTACAGCTTCAATACAAAAGATAGAACTCTATCTAAGTTCCAAATAAATACATTTAATTTTTTTCTTGGGTAGAACATTTTTATTTTGAAAATCACTAATTTTACAAAACAGTAGTGAATAGTAATACTAATAAAATTGATTGCAATGAAATTATTTTTAAAAGGAAGACTTCATGGTCTAAAATATGCCTTTAAAGGGGTATATCTTTTGATCAAAACGGAGCATAGTATTATGACTCAGAGTTTCATTTTTTCATTAATCATTTTATTAGGTTTTATTTTAGAAATTTCAAAACAAGACTGGATCAATCAAACCATAACCATGGGATTAGTGTTGAGTATTGAAGGGCTAAATACTGCGGTCGAAAAAATTGCCGATTTTGTTCATGAAGATAATCATCCTAAAATAGGCTTTATTAAAGATGTCTCTGCGGGTGCTGTGGCTTTTGCCGCTTTCACATTTATAATCGTTTTTATAATCACTTATTTCCCATACTTGGAAAAAATGCTTAAACTCTTTTAAAAAATAAAGCGTTAAAGAATCAACTTAAATGGAAACAGACATTGTAATTAGTTCTGAAAAAATGAAGTTGAATGTAGATTTTATATATACCTTCATTTCTAAATCCTATTGGGCTAAAGGGCGTACACTAGAAACAATGCAAACCTGCATTGATAACTCTCTAAACTTTGGAGTGTACTTAGATGATCAACAAATCGGATATGCAAGAATCGCGACCGATTTTGGACAATTTGCATATATCATGGACCTCTTTATCTCTGAAAATTACAGAGGAAAAGGCTATTCAAAAAAACTGATGAAGGCAATCATGAATTCTGAAAAACTAAAAACTATAAATGTTTGGCGTTTGGCAACGCATGATGCCCATAAATTATACGAACAATTTGGTTTTAAAGCTATTGATGCCCCGGAAAAACTAATGGAATTTTTAAAATAAACCTACCCATGGATTTTGATTTTAGTACTGATTATCGTCTTGAAAATAATTATGTCGTTTTAGAGCCTTTACAAGAAAATCACTTTAAGGATTTACTGCCTTTTTCTCTTCAAGAACCCGAAATATGGACCTATTCCTTGGTACAAGCAAGTACTGAACCAAATTTAAGAAACTATATAGACATCGCTTTAAAAGGCCGAGAAAACCAAAAAGAATACCCCTTTATAGTCTATGACAAGATAAACAATCGCTATGCTGGTAGTACACGGTTTTATGATATTCAATTAAAAAGTTCTAGTTTACAACTTGGATTTACTTGGTATGGAAACCAGTTTCAAAAAACAGGACTGAATAGACATTGTAAATTTCTGCTCTTAGAATTCGCCTTTGACACTTTAGAAATTGAACGGGTGGAGTTTAGAGCGGATAATGACAACAAAAGAAGCATTGAAGCCATGAAAAAAATTGGCTGTACAAAAGAAGGTATTTTAAGAAGTAACGGATATAAAGCTAATGGCACAAGAAGAGATAGCATTGTTTTGAGTATTTTAAAAACAGAATGGATTGATCACCTGAAAAAGGAATTAAAACAAAAGTGTCAGCCTATACTAGCGTTTTCGAAATAGCATTCATTCACTTAAATATTAGAAAATTAACATACTAAAAAATAATAAATCAACTGCTTTGCGGTGGAAATTTTCCATCGCCAATAGCTCCCTATATTAGCAGTTTACAGCTTTCATATAAACAAATCCAAAGAATACCGATATTTAATCAAAATACTAAACAAAGTTAAACCAAATGACGATTTGAGATGGAGTTTTATATCTAACTTAAAATGTTTAAATAACATCTATTGATTTACAATCCATAGCTACCGCACGACATCGAAGATTCGGCCCCGTTAGCGCGAGCATCATGCACGTGCTACAAAAAAAGACAAAAAAAATCCCTAACATTTCTGTTAGGGATTCTCAAAAAA
>JAQXCA010000045.1 GCA_029252105.1 Flavobacteriaceae bacterium
GGAAGTTTTGCTTTAAACATCTTTCCATTAGCAGTTGTAAATTCTGCATCAATTCTAAAAGTTGCTTGTGATTGAAATTTTTGGATTTCACGTTCACGCTCTACAATTAATCGAACAGAAACTGACTGAACACGCCCAGCCGAAAGTCCTCCTTTAACTTTTCGCCAAAGGACAGGAGATAATTCATAACCAACAATTCGATCCAAAACACGTCGAGCCTGCTGTGCATCTACTAAATTATAGTCAATTCCACGCGGATTTTTAACCGCTTTATCTATTGCTGTTTTTGTAATTTCATGAAAAACAATCCGTTTGGTTTTGGATTTATCTAACTTTAAGGTTTCTGCTAAATGCCATGCAATAGCCTCTCCTTCTCTATCTTCATCACTTGCTAACCAAACAATTTCAGCTTTTTTGGCCAATGTTTTTAGTTTGCTAACAACTGTTTTTTTATCGGTTGAAACTTCATATTTTGGTTTGAAATCACCATTCACATCTACCCCCAACTCTTTGGAAGGTAAGTCTGCAATGTGTCCAAAGCTGGACTCAACCTTGAAGTCTTTTCCAAGAAATTTTTCTATAGTTTTCGCCTTTGCAGGGGACTCAACAATCACTAAATTCTTAGCCATATCTTATTTTTAGAGAAGTACAAATGTAGAGGATTTTTTTTATTTCTTTCTTTTATTTTTTCGACAAAAGAAAAAACGACTGCAAATTGCAGTCGTTTTTAATGACAATTGGTATAGATTTAAAAACTTATGAATCAATCTCTTGAAAGGCTGATTCTGGGGCTTCAAATCCAATTACTTTTTTATAAATAATATATTGAGGCAAGTACAGAAAAAAACTAAAAAACAAGCTCCCTAATCCACAAGTAACTAAAATAATGACGTATAATAAAATACTATTTAGAACTAAGGTTAAAAAGGTAATACCCCATTTTTTGTTTCCAAGTGAAAATGCAACTCTAATAACTTCAGAGATGGATAAATGTGAGTTATATACAAAAACAGGCAACATAAACATGAGCGGAACAATGGCGTAAACCAATGGGAACAAACAAAGAAGTGCCGCTAAAATAGTGATGCCCAAATAGGCCAATAAAAGACCTAGTGCTTTGCCCACATTAGGGGTCTTGAAAAAATAGAAGAAATCAGAAATTACAACCGAATTTCCATGATCCATTGCTTTGATAATCTTGTAAAATCCTAAATATAAAAGTGAAGACACCAGACTTACGACTAGCATTAGCAGGTAAATCCACACCAAAGATGCGCCGTATTCATCTATGAGTGCCTGACTTAGAGCAACAGAATCCATCACTCCATTAGATGAGTTTTCTAAAACAATGTTGAAATAAGGAAGATAAAACGAAATAATGAAAGGTAACATGATTAAAATTGAAAACAACTGAAGCAGCAACCCTTGAACCCATACTTTTTTAAACAATTCTAACGACTCATTAAACAAATCTCCAAAATCAATTAATGTTGAAGTTTGAATTTTATTTAATAAACTTTGAAATGAAAACATAGATTGTTATTTATGGTTAATTTTCCCCAAATAAAGAGGATTGTTTTGTAAAATCAAAATAAAAAATGAAAACCATGACACTTTGTCATAAAAAATAAATTTTTTGTATCTTTGCATGCTTATTGTCCTTCAATGGATATCAAAAAAATTATGGAGAACACAATTGACGAAACGGTTCAAGGCTCAAAATTAGCCATTACACCCAAACTAGAAAACACCAAAAAACTGTTTATCGAGAGTTATGGCTGTGCTATGAACTTTAGCGACAGTGAAATTGTGGCGTCTATTCTTTCTAACGAAGGCTTTAATACGACTCAAATTTTGGAAGAAGCCGATCTAGTGTTAGTTAACACCTGTTCTATTCGAGATAAAGCAGAGCAAACGGTACGCAAACGACTCGAAAAATACAATGCTGTTAAGCGCATCAATCCAAAAATGAAAGTAGGCGTTTTGGGGTGTATGGCAGAACGACTTAAAAGTAAGTTTTTAGAAGAAGAAAAAATTGTAGACCTTGTTGTAGGCCCCGATGCTTACAAAGACCTTCCCAATTTAATTTCTGAAGTGAACGAAGGACGAAGTGCCGTAAATGTCATTCTTTCTAAAGATGAAACATATGGCGATATTTCACCTGTAAGGCTAAATACAAACGGTGTTACAGCTTTTGTATCCATCACAAGAGGCTGCGATAATATGTGTACGTTTTGTGTGGTGCCTTTTACAAGGGGGCGCGAACGCAGTAGAGATCCTCAAAGTATTCTTGAGGAAATTAATGATTTATGGCACAAAGGCTATAAAGAAGTAACTCTTTTGGGGCAAAATGTAGATAGCTACCTATGGTACGGTGGTGGACTTAAAAAAGATTTTACAAAAGCTACGGACATGCAAAAAGCGACAGCAGTTGATTTTGCTGGACTCTTGGATCTATGTGCAAAAGCACACTCAAATATGCGTTTTCGATTTTCGACTTCCAATCCGCAAGACATGTCCTTAGATGTGATCAGATCGATGGCAAAGCATCAGAATATCTGCAACCATGTGCACCTCCCTGTTCAAAGTGGAAGTAACCGGATTTTAAAAGAAATGAACCGTCAGCATACACGGGAAGAGTACATTGAGCTCATAAATAATATTAAAACCATTATTCCTGATTGTACAATTTCTCAAGATATGATTTGTGGGTTTCCAACCGAAACGGAAAAAGACCATCAAGATACCTTGAGTTTAATGGACGTTGTTAAGTATAGTTTTGGGTATATGTATGCCTATTCCGAACGTCCAGGCACCATGGCTGAGAGAAAACTCGATGACGATGTGCCTTTTGAAACTAAAAAAAGACGTTTAGCTGAAGTTGTTGAATTACAACGTGCTCATGGCCTTTTCAGAACTGAGCAATTTCTAAATCAAACAGTAGAAGTGCTGATTGAAAAAGAATCAAAAAAATCTACTTCTCAATGGTCTGGAAGAAGTGCTCAAAATACGGTGGCAGTATTTCCTAAAGAAGACTATAAGATCGGAGATTTTGTAATGGTTAAAATACATAAATGCACAAGTGCTACCCTTATTGGAAAAGCCATCGGTTTATCTAAAAATAATTAATTATGGAAACAGTTCAATCTATAAAACAGCGGTTTAGTATCATTGGAAATGATACGGGTTTAAATCGTGCCATAGAAAAAGCCGTTCAAGTGGCACCTACAGACATTTCAGTGTTAGTGACAGGTGAAAGTGGTGTTGGAAAAGAAAGTATTCCTAAAATAATACATCAACTTTCACATCGAAAACACGGAAAATATATTGCCGTTAATTGTGGCGCTATTCCAGAAGGGACTATAGATAGTGAGCTTTTTGGGCATGAAAAAGGCGCCTTTACGGGTGCAACTCAAAGCCGTTCGGGCTACTTTGAAGTTGCCAACGGAGGCACCATATTTTTGGATGAAGTAGGAGAACTTCCGCTCACCACCCAAGTGCGGTTGTTACGTGTGTTAGAAAACGGTGAATTTATAAAAGTAGGTTCTAGTACCGTTTTAAAAACAGATGTTAGAATCGTTGCCGCTACCAATGTGAACATGTTTGAAGCCATTGAAAAAGAAAAATTTCGTGAAGATCTTTATTATAGACTGAGTACCGTTGAAATTTTACTGCCTTCACTTCGAGATCGAAAAGACGATATTCATTTGTTGTTTAGAAAGTTTGCGAGTGATTTTGCCTTAAAATACAAGATGCCCACTATTCGACTCAATGACCAAGCAATTGAAGCACTTATCAATTATCGGTGGAGTGGAAATGTGCGACAACTGAGAAACATTGCTGAACAAATTTCCGTATTAGAATCTTCAAGACTGATTGATGTATTGACATTGAAAACATATTTACCAAATATGGGAGGCAATTTCCCGACGGTGCAAGAGAAAGACAAGAGTCAAAGTGATTTTAGTACTGAAAGAGAAATTTTATACAAGGTTTTATTTGACATGAAAAGTGATTTGAATGATCTCAAAAAACTGACCATGGAATTGATGAAAAACGAAAACCACAGTGATGTTCAAAAAAATAATGAAGGCTTAATTCAGAAAATTTATAATAAAGAAGACACCCTAGAATCCAAAAAAGAACCTGAATTTCTTTCACTTCCTGCAAAGCCTCAAGAAGAAAATGCTGTTGAGATTGTAAAAGATAACGAAGAAAAATATACTTATATTGACGCTATTGAAGAGGAAGAAGAAACGCTGTCTCTACACGATAAAGAATTAGAACTTATTAAGAAATCGCTTGAACGTCACAAAGGAAAGCGTAAATTAGCGGCAGATGAATTGGGAATCAGCGAACGTACTTTATACAGAAAAATAAAACAATATGACCTTTAACGTTTTAAAATACAGTGTAGCGATCAGCATTATCTCCTTATTTGTTGGCTGCGGTCCCTACTCCTTTACGGGAATTTCTCTAAGCACTAACACAAAGACCTTTCAAGTGAATTATTTTCAAAATACGGCGGCGCTTATTGAACCTGGAATTGATCGTGATTTTACCTTAGCACTTCAAGATTTGATTTTAAACCAAACAAACTTAGGTCTTGTCAACTCCAATGGAGATATCGTTTATGAAGGTGAAATTGTAGAGTACCGAATTTCACCAACTACCGCTACTTCGAGCAATACGGCTGCGCAAAACAGATTAACGATTGGGGTTAATGTGATTTTTACAGATAAAAATGATTCGGAAGCAGATTTTGAAAAACGATTTTCTTTCTTTTATGATTTTGAAGGTAGCGCACAACTCGTGGGATCCCAAAAAACAACAGCTATTGAAGAAATTTTTGAACGCATTACACAAGATGTTATTAACGCCTCATTAGCTAATTGGTAATTTTATGAATACATCTGATTTTACATATTTGTTACACAACCCTTCAGCTTTAGACAAGGATAAAATAAGTGATATGTCTGCTATTATTGAAGAGTTTCCTTATTTTCAATCGGCTAGAGCTATTTACTTAAAAGGATTAAAAGATCTCGGTAGTTTTAAATATAATCAGGAATTAAAAACAACAGCTGCTTACACAACAGATCGGAGTGTGTTGTTTGATTTTATTACCTCAGAAGTGTTTCTGCAAAACGATATTTCAACACATATTAAACAAAATTTTGAGCTGATAAGTACGATTAACGTTACAGAATTTCAAGATATTTCTTCTATTTCGTCTGTAAAAACAGACCTGAAATCAGCATCAATAAAAGATCACTCGGAATCTCTTTTGGAACTGGGCAAACCTTTACAGTTTGACAAATCTGAAACCTTCTCGTTTTCAGAATGGCTTAGTGTAGCGCAAAAAAAACCTATTGACCGTTCTGTGCCCTCTATTTCAAAAAGTGAATCTGAACGCGACGAAAAGTTTGCCCTTATTGATGCTTTTATTTCCAATAAGCCCAAACTAAAACCCCTAGACAAGGAGTCGAAACTTATCAATATTGCGGAAGAATCAATCTTTGAGACTGAGGACTTAATGACCGAAACTTTGGCAAGAATCTATGTGGAGCAAAAAAACTATGATAATGCAATACAGTCTTACCGTATTTTAAGTTTGAAATATCCAGAAAAAAGTAGTTTATTTGCAGACCAAATTCAAGCAATAAAAGTATTACAAGAAAAAAATAAAATATAATGAGC
>JAQXCA010000047.1 GCA_029252105.1 Flavobacteriaceae bacterium
TAATATTGAGGCATCAGAAACGTTTACTAAAAAAGCAATCGCATTAGAACAAACAGAATGAAACACCTTATTTATAGCATCGTCTTAAGCCTTCTTTTTGCTGGTTGTAAATCCACGAAAACACTCCAGTCTTCTGGAACCTTAGACTCAAACATGTCTGTGAGGCAAGTCGTTAAAAATCATAATAAATTAGAAACCAAATTCACCACATTACAGGGGCGTTTAAAAGTAGAATATATTCAAGGCGATCGTTCTGAAACGCACACTTTGACACTTCGGATGGGTTATGACAACACCATCTGGGTAAACGCATTTCTTAATATGGTACGGGTTAAAATCACCCCTGACCGTGTCCGTTTTTATAATAAATTAGATAAGACTTATTTTGATGGCGATTATGCGCTCATAAGCGAATTACTAGGAACGAATCTTGGGTTTGAAAACCTTCAAAATTTACTTCTTGGTGAAGCTGTTTTTGACATCAACCCCAAAGAATTTAAACAACTCAAACACGCGAGTGCCTATAAATTAACTCCGAAAAAATCAAACCCTCTTTTTGATTTATTATATATAATTAATCCTGTATATTTTAAATTAGATGCGCAACAACTCAGTCAATCATTGAAGCAAAACACCCTAAATATCAAGTATCAATCTTATCAAAAAATACATGGAATTGTTATCCCCGAAAGTCTGTCTATAAAGGCAATAAATACGGATGAGCAAACGACCTTAAATTTGAATATAAAATCCGTAATTTTGGATCAACCTTTACGATTTCCGTTTAAGATACCTAAAGGGTTTAAAGCTATTGAATTACAATGAAATTATCCAATACACGTTTTACCTTCACCGCTTTTCTGCTCATTTTGATGTTGCATTTTAGTGGGTTTTCACAAAGTAAAAAACAGCAAGAATTAGAAGAACGCCGCCGTGAACTTCGTCAAGAGATTCAGCAAATAGGGGTGTTGTTATTCGAAGGAAAGAAAGAACAAAAATCGGTACTATCGGTTGTGGAGGATTTAGATTTTAAAATTAAGGTTAGAAAAAACCTCATCAAGATTACCAACCAGCAAGCCAATTTATTGACACGAGAAATTAGCAGTAATCAAACCAAAATTTCTAAATTAAGAGATAAACTTAAAGTATTGAAAGCAGACTATGCTGAGATGATTGTCAAGTCCTACAAGAGTCGATCTGACCAAAACAAACTCATGTTTTTGTTGTCGTCCACCAATTTCCAACAAGCTTATAAAAGACTACAGTATATAAAACAATATGCCGATTATCAAATGCAACAAGCGGAACTCATTAAGACGGAAACCGCTAAAATGCAAGCGTTAAATATTGAACTGCTCGCTCAAAAAAAGAATAAGCAAATTCTTATTGAAGAGAATAAAAAAGCAAAATCTATTCTTGATAAAGACCGAGAACAACAAAGCGTTTTAATACAAGAAATTAAAAGTAATTTATCACAGTTTACAGTACAACTAAAATCCAAGCAAACTGAATCAAAAAAAATAGATAAAGAAATCCGTAAAATTATTCAGGCTGCGATTGCAGCTTCTAACAAAAAAGCTGGAAAATCTTCTAAACTTAAAGTATTTTCGTTAACGCCTGAGCAGAAAATTTTAGCTGCGAATTTCACAGCGAACAAAGGAAAATTACCCTGGCCTGTGGTCAATGGTGTTGTAAAATTGAGGTATGGAAATAATCCGTCTCCAATTGATCCGTCGTTAACCATCAAAAGCAATGGTGTTCGAATAGCGACGAGTAAAGGCGGTCAAGTACGCGCCGTATTTGAAGGTGTTGTTCAGGGTATAATGACACCGAAAAACGGCAACAATACGATTATGATTAGACACGGAAATTACATCACAGTCTATAAAAATCTTTCTAAATTTTATGTCAGTAAAGGCGATAAGGTTACCACAAAACAAGTGATCGGGGAGGTGATAACCAATAAAGCTTCAGGGGAATCTATTCTAAGTTTTGGAATTTATAAAGACAGTTCTACTCAAAATCCTTCTCAGTGGATTTACCGTTTATAAGCGACTAGCTAAAAAGTGCTTTCAGCTCTGAAGCATCTTGCGCATTCATTTTTCCTGCTAAAACCAAACTCAATTGTTTACGTCTTAAAGCCCCATCAAAACGTTGAATTTCTTCTTCGGATTCAGGCACTAGCTGTGGAATAGTTACAGGAGTTCCTTTGTCGTCCACAGCCACAAAGGTGAAAATGGCCTCGTTCACTTTTACAGAAGCTTTAGAGGTTTTATTGTCAGCCCAAACATCGATAAACACTTCCATTGAGCTTTTAAATGCTCGAGACACCTTAGCTTCTACGGTCACAATACTTCCTAATGGAACAGCGTGTTTAAAAGCGACGTGGTTTACAGAAGCTGTAACTACTATTTCTCCAGAGTGCCGTTGTGCAGCGATGCTCGCAGCACGGTCCATTCGTGCTAATAATTCACCTCCAAATAGGGTATGAATTGCATTTGTTTCACTTGGAAGCACCAAGTCGGTCATTGTAGTTTTTGAGTCTTGTGGATGTTTAGTTTCCATGTATTTAGAGTCTATAGTGGTGAAAGATACAGAAGAATGTATCAGCTTGAATATTGAAAAAACGGGGGTGTATTATGGAATGTCTTTAATCAACATCCAAGCTGCACGATTGTGTGTTTTTTTGATTTTAGATAACGCCTTTTGAGCCTCTTTTCGCGTTTCGAAACTTTCATACACTACTTGGTGTAAGCCATATCTGTTGGTGCCAATAAGACGGGCGTCATAGCCTAAAGCCTTCAGTTGTTTCAGTTTTCGGTGACTATTTGCTTTCACTCTAAACGCTCCAGCTACAATATGAAAATCTCCACTTTGTTTTTTTAAACTCACCATTATAGCAGGCAATGGATTATCAATCACAAAAGTGGCTTCTTGTATTTTA
>JAQXCA010000053.1 GCA_029252105.1 Flavobacteriaceae bacterium
GCATCCATCACAGATGTGATTAGTAAAAATGCAAATAATAGCGTAGATTTTTTCATACGATAAAAATAATATCGAATAAAAAGAGGTCATTATTCTTTGTAAATTGGTTAATAAAATTATCGAAGCAACTGCTTCATTAAAACTTCAATTAAAATTAATTTTAATTGAAACTCACATCCCTAAACAGCATTACCTGTTCGAGGTTCAATGGGTATGATCTCAGCCGATATCGGCACCCCTTTATTGAGAACACTACAAATATAGTTTAGATTTGAAAAAATGAAAAGGATTTTTAAAATTATTTTACTTGATGAGTAAATTTTAAAAGATCATTAACCGTTTTAACTGGGTTGAACGTAATAATAGGAACTTCTACAAATATTGTATTCCAATCCGCCATACTGCCATTCCATAGTCCTGGTTTTTCTAAGGTTTTGAGTTTGTGATTGTATTTTGTTTTGGTGGTCACAAAATAAGTACTCAAATCTACAAATTGCTCCAAGTCGTAGGATTCACCTTTGTGATTTTTGACACCACAAACAATATCAACGGGGTTAAAGTGAGTTGCATTCGTTAATATAGCTTTCTGACTTTTAAGCCCGGTATTTACTTGACTAGCTTCAACTATCTGTAAAGATATTTCATCATTTTCGTGCTTGACCCAAAACGGACCACCCCCAGGTTCGCTTTCATTTTTCACCATACCGCAAACACGAATTGGTCGGTTAATTTTTGATTTTAAAAATTGTATTTGATGCCTAATAGCATACTTTTCAAATTGTGGGTTGATAACAATATTTAGTTTTTGAGTCAAAAATGTTGCTATTTCTTTTAGCTTATTTTCAGGCAAATCATCAGCTTCTAGAGCTCTTGCGTGCGAAAATAATTGTTGTTGCGTCTTTAACAATACGCCAGCGAGTACTTTTTTATATCTCACAACATCTTCCATGTATTTATTCACTACAACATTATCTACATTTTTAATGAAAATAATATCCGCATCAATTTGGTTTAAATTTTTTATTAAAGCTCCGTGACCAGAGGGTCGAAAAAACAATTTATTGTTCAATCGGAAGGGTTGGTTTTTCAAATCTACTGCCAAAACATCTGTATTTGATGCTTGATTCGAAAACGTAATTTCAAATTTGGTTTTGGTTTTTGATTCTATGAGCTTTTGAATAGATTTTAACTTGGTTTGAAACTGTTCTAAATGCGCTTTCGTAATTGTAAAGTGTAAAACAGCTTTACCATTTACAGAAGCATACTGAGCTGCCTCAAACAAATGCTCTTCAAAAGCAGTTGAAATGTGGTTTTTATATTTATGAAAAGGGAGTAATCCTTTTGGTATGTTTGTATAGTTTAAATGCGCTTTGTCCAAGAGTGTTCTTACAAATAACAGTCGTCTCTGATCTAAAGAAAGAAGATCATAATCTGATACCATAGCCCGCATTTTCATAACTGTATCATCATGAAATGGAAGCTTTTCTACGGTCACAAAAAATAAAAATAATTCTGTGATTTTATTTTTGTTTATGTACGAGTTTATAGATTCACTGACAGGGTCATAATCATCTAAAAATTGGTGCAATACCTTAAACATTCTAGAAGCTGCTCCAGATGCTGGTGTGAATTTAACAACAGAGAGCGATGTGTTGTGTTGTTCGTAATAGGTGATTAAATTCAAAAGCTCAGAGTCGGAGAGCTTTATTATTCCATTACCAATGGTAGCTGAAGATTTTAAATTAACGAAGGATGGTGGAGACTGATAATACTCTAATTGTTTTTCGATATCTATCAAACTAAGCCCCAGGTTTTCAACTTGTTTTACGTCAGAAGATGAATAATTCAAATCTATAGTTTTAAAAGTTTATTAATATGATTTACAGCATTTTCTAGCCGAACTGAATTAGAACCGCTTAAAACTACATACGGAAGGTCAAGCTTTTGCAAAGCACCTTCAAATGTTGAAAACATTTTTTTTCGCTCATTAGGTTTGTCTCTCAAATCATCTGCTTCCCAAGGTACATCAATATCACACAAAAAATATAAATTATAATAATTATTTTTTGCAAAAAAGTCAATAGCTGGATCACAATACCCATCATAATACACTTCCGAGTAGACTTTTGTTTCTAAAAGATTGGTATCACAAAATAAGAGATTATTTGTTTGTGCGGCAGCGTCATTCTCTAGCTGCATTTGACCTATTGCTATTGGCAATAAATCTGAACGCTCACAGGTTTTCTGTTCTTGATCCCATTTATTCTGAAGGTATTCGCGCGCAAATTCTGCCACCCAAGGAGTGTTATAAAAGCCGGCTAATGCTTTTGATAAGGTCGTTTTCCCTGTAGATTCTGGTCCAAATAAAACTACTTTTATGCAGCTTGAGGGATGTTGTTCAAGTGTTTTTTCCATGCTAAAAATCCAAATATCGCTAAAATTGTAAAACTTAAATACTGTAAACTTGTAAATGTAAAGCCTTTATAAAAATACAGAGGCACTGAGATTATATCTGCAATAATCCAAAAAATCCAGTTTTCTATTTTTCGTTTTGCCATCAACCACATCCCTACAAAAAACAAAGCTGTAGTAAAAGTATCCACATAAGCCACCCAGCTCGTCCACATTTCAAAAATTTGATATACAACAAAGACCATTAGTAGCGTCGTTATAAAAATAACCCCTCCTAAAAATTGTTCGTTTTTAGTGGTTTTTGAAATTGGTGTTACATGTTCTGAATCAATTTTTCGTGTCCAAATATACCATCCATATAAACTCATCACAAAGTAGTAGCCATTAATCATCATATCTCCTATCAATTGCCATTTAAATAATAAATATACAAATATAGACGTGCTTATTAGTCCTGTTGGAAATACCAAAATATTATTTTGTTTGGAGTACCAAACAGAGGCAAAACCAAAAATAACTGCAGTGATTTCTAAAACTATGTCTACAGGATTAGAACTACTGTACTGTTCAAATAAAAAATTAAAAATTTGGCTCATAATCGCTGCGATCGCTTTTTACAATTTTCATATTCAAGACAACATGCTCAATGTCATCAAAAGATTTTTTGATGGTCGTAGCCAAAAATAACATTAAAGCATCATAGTCTCCATAAATTTGTGTGCTTAATGGGTTTTCTATCACTCTAAATTCTGAGTTGCGAAGTGCTTTTATGAAATTTATAATTGGAAGCTCAAAATCTGTTTGTAGAGGCATGAGTGTAAATTCTACTGAAATATTCATATTATATATTAAAAATTAGAGACTACAATTGCACACCCAAAGCCTTCAAATTCCATAAAAATAGCGTTGTATTTAAGCTTCTGTACATCTTGAACAATCCAAGCCGTTGTGTTATTGGACTCTGAGTCAAAGGGAAGTACTAAAAAATGTGTTTTGAACACCATTCCTGGCGTAGCAAATAATTTGTAAAGTGATTCTTTTATACACCAAATCCACGTTAATTTTTGAATTAAATTGGAGCTGTCTCCTTTCAAGTAAACTGCTTCATAACCAATAAATTTAGGCGCAATTTTGATTATTTTTTCACGTTGTTTTTCAATATCGACTCCTACTGCTTTTGAGCTGATAACTACTGCTGAAAACGTATAAGAGTGCGTAATAGAAATATACTTTCCATCTTTCAAATGTGGTTTCCCGAACGAATCATATACCAAGTCTTCATCTGTATATCCAAACTCGACTAATAGCATTCGAACACTTAAAAAGCCGCGTTGGTGCAATTCACTCTTCATCCCATTTAACCGTTCTAGGCTTTCAGGTTTCAAAACTATATGGTCACAGAAAAAATCTTTGGGTTCGGAAATGTTCCAGATTTTAACAATAGTTTGTGAATTTAAAGCTATGGATTTGTAAAGTGGCATTACATTTTTAAAAGTTAATAGTTATCTTTGCAGCGTAAAATAATTCAAAAACGAAAATACACTATTTTATAGGTTAAACCCAAAATAGTGCATTTAAAAACTGCCTTATGAACGTAAAAACTATTCCTTACACGCCTTACAAAGTAAAAGACATATCTCTTGCAGATTGGGGTCGCAAAGAAATTGAACTCGCCGAAGCTGAGATGCCAGGTTTAATGAGTCTTCGAGAAGAATACAAATACAGCCAACCTCTCAAAGGCGCACGAATTGCAGGGTGTTTGCATATGACTATTCAAACCGCTGTTCTTATTGAAACACTAGTAGCACTTGGAGCAGATGTCACTTGGAGCTCTTGTAATATTTTTTCAACACAAGACCAAGCCGCAGCAGCAATTGCAGCAGCAGGAATCCCTGTATATGCTTGGAAAGGTTTAAGTGAAGAAGAGTTTGATTGGTGTATCGAACAAACCTTATTTTTTGGGGAAGATCGTCAACCATTAAATATGATATTAGATGATGGTGGTGATTTAACAAACTTAGTGTTTGATCATTATCCAGAACTAATGGCTGGAATCAACGGCTTAAGTGAAGAAACAACTACAGGGGTTCACCGTTTGTATGAGCGTATGAAAAACGGCACTTTATCTATGCCTGCGATCAACGTAAATGATTCGGTTACTAAAAGTAAATTTGATAATAAATACGGATGTAAAGAAAGTGCTGTAGATGCAGTTCGTCGTGCAACCGATATTATGCTTGCAGGAAAACGTGTTGTGGTTTGTGGCTATGGTGATGTCGGAAAAGGAACAGCAGCTTCGTTTCAAGGGGCTGGTAGTATTGTAACAGTAACTGAAGTAGATCCTATTTGTGCTTTACAAGCGGCGATGGATGGATTTGAAGTGAAAAAACTGGAGACTGTTTTGCCAACTGCTGATATTGTTGTGACTGCTACTGGAAATAAAGATATCGTTCAAAGCATTCATTTTGAAGCTATGAAAGATAAAACTATTGTTTGTAATATTGGTCACTTTGACAACGAAATAGACATGACATGGTTAAACAATACACATGGTGATACTAAAGTTGAAATCAAAGCGCAAGTCGACAAATACACTATTGAAGGTAATGATATTATTGTACTAGCTGAAGGGCGTTTAGTGAATTTAGGATGTGCTACTGGCCATCCAAGTTTTGTGATGAGTAACTCCTTTACAAACCAAGTTTTAGCTCAAATTGAACTATGGACTAATAGAGAGGCCTATAGCAATGAAGTATATATGTTACCAAAACATTTAGATGAAAAAGTAGCCAAACTTCACCTTGCCAAAATTGGTGTTGAACTTACAGAACTCCGAAAGGATCAAGCAAGTTATATTGGTGTAGAAGTACAAGGCCCTTTTAAGCCAGAGTATTACCGCTACTAAAAAATTTATTTTTATATCTAAGCCAAAGTTTTTACTTTGGCTTTTTTTTGATTAAAACCCGTCAAAAAACAACCTTAAAAAATGAAATTTCTAAGTGCAATAAAAGAAGACTTACCTCAAACACTGCAAATTATTGCGGAAGCTCAAGCTTACCTAGCTACACAACATATTAAGCAGTGGCAAAACGGCTACCCAAATAAAAAGGTCATCTTAAATGACCTAGAAAACAACGAGAGTTTTGTCGTAAAATCAGATGATTCGGTTCAAATCGCAACAGCCATGTTCAGTACAAGAACGGAACCAACTTATGCGAATATTGAAGGCCAATGGCTAACGAAAGAAAATGCAACTTATGGTGTAATTCAC
This sequence comes from Flavobacteriaceae bacterium, assembly GCA_029252105.1. Classification (GTDB taxonomy): domain Bacteria; phylum Bacteroidota; class Bacteroidia; order Flavobacteriales; family Flavobacteriaceae; genus Hel1-33-131. Next base: position 5,684 of record JAQXCA010000053.1, read on the forward strand.
CGCATGGCGGTTTCGGAAAAAAGTAGAGGTACTGGAATTGCAAAATTCATTTTCAAACACTGCGAAAATCTATTAAAACAAAATAGTATTAGATCGATGCGAATCGACACACACGAAGATAATTTAGGAATGCAAACGTTACTTAAAAAATTAGGCTATAATTTCTGTGGCGTGATTTACTTAGACAATAATGATAAGCGTTTGGCCTATGAGAAACTAATATAAAATTAAAGCCTACATTGAATGTACGAACTACTGAAGAAACTAATTCCAAAGACCTTAATCAAAAGAAATGAACCAATAATTCGTAAGTTCATCTCGCTGTTTTATAAAGGCAACAGATTTCAGTGTACTGTTTGTGATTTTAAAATGTCGCGGTTTATTACTTTAAAAAATGAGGACAAACTGTGTCCGAAATGCGGCAGTCTCTCACGTACGAGAAGACTTTGGGTACTTCTAGAACCAAAACTTAAAAACGCGAAAATCCTTCACTTCTCACCCTCAAAAAGTATAAAGTCACGGTTAGAGTCCTTGACTAACGGCACTTATATTACAACAGATTATGCTGGTGAATTTGAAGCGATGAAGCGTTTAAATATCGAATCTATTGATGAACCTGACAATCAATATAACATTGTCATTTGTTATCATGTACTTGAGCATATAGAGAATGACCTAACTGCTATGAAAGAACTCTATCGCATCACTAAGCCTGATGGGATCTGTATTGTTCAAACACCTTTTAAAGCAGGAGAAATTTATGAAGACAACTCATTAAGAACTGAAGAAGAGCGACTACTCCACTTTGGTCAAAAAGATCATGTACGAATTTATTCTGTTGAAAGCTTAATACAGCGGTTGTCATCAGTTGGGTTCCATACAACAAAGCAATCCTATAAAGAACCTATAACTAATAGAAATGGATTTAGCGCTGATGAAACCATCATTATCGCTAAAAAACTTATTTAATAATTAGTCGCACGTGTAACCAAAAAAAGCCTCGCAATGCGAGGCTTTTTTTTACTTACTCTTGAGTATTATGCTTCAAAAGGAACAATAGACACATAGGACTTATTATCTTTCTTTTTTGCAAATTTCACAAGTCCGTCCACTTTTGCGTGAAGGGTATGATCTTTTCCAGCATACACATTCTCACCAGGATTATGTGCAGTACCACGTTGTCTTACGATAATGTTGCCAGCAATCGCTGCTTGTCCACCAAAAATCTTCACGCCTAGACGT
>JAQXCA010000081.1 GCA_029252105.1 Flavobacteriaceae bacterium
TGTCCTCTGTATCGGTAGGTTTTCATTTCTAAGAATGTCGGACCATCGCCGCGTCGAGCACGTTGAATAGCTTCGTCAAATGCTTCAGCAACTTTGATCGGATTCATCCCGTCCACAGGGCCACAAGGCATTTCATAGCCTAAACCTAATTTCCAGATATCAGAATGGTTAGCGGTTCTGTCTACAGAAGTTCCCATCGCGTAACCATTGTTTTCACAAACAAAAACAACTGGAAGTTTCCAGTTCATCGCCATGTTAAAGGTTTCGTGTAACGACCCTTGGCGGGCAGCACCATCGCCAAAATAACAAAGCGTTACTGCTCCAGTTTCATTGTATTTGTCTCCAAATGCCATTCCAGCTCCTAAAGGAATTTGACCTCCAACGATTCCATGACCGCCATAAAAGCCTTTTTCTTTAGAGAAAATATGCATTGAACCTCCCAATCCTTGAGATGTTCCTGTTGCTTTTCCAAAAAGCTCCGCCATTACTCTACGTGGATCAACGCCCATTCCAATGGGTTGTACGTGATTTCGGTAGGCTGTAATCATTTTATCCTTGGATAAATCCATGGCATGTAAAGCGCCTGCAAGGACAGCTTCTTGACCATTATATAAGTGGAGAAATCCTCTTACTTTTTGTTGGATATACACAGCTGCAAGTTTGTCTTCAAACTTTCGCCAGAGCATCATATTTTCGTACCAATCGAGGTAGACTTCTTTAGTTATTTTCTGCATGCGTTTACAGTAATTGTTTTTAATGTAAAGACAAAAGTAATACTTTGAATGATAACCTAAAAAGAGTAAGAGTTAATTTTTTAAAAAAACGTTATAGTACGGTTTTGTCAAAGATCCAAGGCAGGATGTTTGCAACCGAGTTCGAGTATGCAATTTGACCAGAAGTCCCCATGAAATACAATTCCATTGAGGTGTTTTGTTTCACTTCATACTCTGATAATGCTTGTCTACAGGCGCCACATGGCGGAATGGGCTTGGTTGTTGGATTGAGTGTAGATCCCGCAACGATTGCCATGCGAATTATTTTTTGATTTGGAAATTCTGCTCCTGCGTAATATATAGCAGTACGTTCTGCGCATAATCCTGATGGATAGGAGGCGTTTTCTTGGTTGTTTCCAGCGATTACTTGTCCGTTTTCTAATTCCAAGGCCGCACCAACTAAAAATTCAGAATACGGAGCATAGGCTTTTTTTCGTGCCTCTGCCGCTTTTTGTATCAAATTTTGAATAGGTGTTGCTAATTCATCAACACTGTCATACAACTCAAAACTCGTTTCAATTTTTATTTTTTTCATAATTGGTATAGCCAAAAAAACTATTGCTTTATGCAATAGTTTTTATTTTTTTAATTACAGTTATCGCTTAGTATTCGCTGTATTCACCATCACCCAAATTGAATGATAAAGAGAAACGAAGTGTGTTTTCTAAAGGGCTCTGTACTTTGGACGCTGAAAATAAATAAGATAAATCAATGTTGACTGTGCTGTATTTAAAACCTGCTCCCATAGCGAAAAATTTCCGCGCACCTTTGAATTCATTTTCATTAAAATAGCCGAGTCTTAGTGCAAATGAATCTTGGTATAAGTATTCTGCGCCCAAGGCCCATGTAAATTCATCGAGTTCTTCGCTAAACCCACCTGGCGAATCGCCAAAGGATTGAAAAACGCCTGGTAAAAACCCAACATTTGAATCTTTTCCCTCGATGATTACATTGCTAGCTACAAGTGCACCAAGAGTGTCAACGTCCTCGTCATAAACGCCATTGTCATTGGTGTCTGTGTAATTATACTCATCTCCAAGAATTGGAGGTGTTGGCACTAATAATTTAGTGACTTCAGCGGTGACATTAATTCTGTTATATTGATCAAAAATAAAATCAAATCCACCACCTAATCTTAGGTTTGTTGGTAAGAAATTTTCTCTTCCACCATCGTCATATTTAATTTTTGGCCCTAAATTTTGAATGGCAAAACCGCCTCTCCAGCGCCCATTAAAGTCATTGTAGGCTTCTTCTTCACTTTGATAATACCCGGCAATGTCCACACCAAAGGAACTTGCTGCTTTCGCATCAGGGTCAAAGCTTTGAATTTTTAAATCAGATCTAATATATCGTAAAGCCACCGCCATCGAAAACTGATCTGAGAGTCGTAATGAGTAAGAGGCATCTAAAGTCAATTCGTTTGGTTTGACAATAACAGGTTCTGCAAATTCATCTTCACGTAATTCAATTTCTCCTAATGAGAAATATTTAAGGCTAGCTGCAAACGCACTTCGTTCGTTAAGCCTATTAAAATAGGTGACATTTCCTAAAAAAATATCATTCACTAATTTACTTAAATAAGGAGTGTAGCTAATTCCAAAGCCTGATTTTGATTCAGAAAAGGCATACTTAGAGGGGTTCCATTGTTGTGAATAGGTATCAACAGATGTAGCAACACCAATATCGCCCATTCCAGCTGCACGTGCATCAGTAGCAATTAATAAAAATGGTGCTCCAGTGGTGATTACTCGTGTGTCGCCAGATTTTGGAATAACAGTAGTCGTTTGAGCAGCTACTTTGGTTAAAAATAAAGCTGCAATACATACAACGCTTATAGAAAATTGTGAGTTAATTTTTTTAAATGGATTCATTTTGATCTTGGTGTTATGAATTAACAAATATAGATTAATATTATAGGATAACAAGTTTTTCGATTTTTTCTGCTTGCATTCCTGTGCTGTTTGAACGTACTTTTAAGTTATAGACATAAACGCCTTTACCAATTTTACTGCCAAAATCATCAGTACCATCCCAAGTTAAATCTCGAGAAATCGAACTCGTTGTATTAGAATTTGTATTGGTTTGTCCATTAATTGTTTTTATCAATTTGCCAGAAATGGTAAATATTTGAATAGAAACGTCTAATACATCCGAGCTATTGTGGCTGAACCAAAATTCTGTATAATTTATAAACGGATTGGGGTAATTAAGCACATTTGTGAGTTTTAGACTGTCGTCTTTATCAAATACTATAAACTGAATGTCTTGAGTAGACGAATTGTTGTAAACATCCCATGCTTTCAGAGTTAAGGTGTGTAGTCCTGGGCTTAGATCTCTAAAAGGATAGCTTAAAGAACCCCGTTGGTAGTCATCCACTGCCGCCGAGTAGTAGTCGTTTAGTTTGAAAACATTTGTTTCGTCGCCGTCTAAAATAGCAATAATATCATGGCCTATTCCACTAGCCGTATTAATGCCGTTTTCGTCATATAGGTTTGCTAGAAGTGTCGGATTTTCGTTCGTAATGCCGCCAGAAACAAAGTTTTCATCGTTCATAAATAAATTAATACCAGGCCCACTATTGTCTTCTGGAGCATTGAGGTTGACGCCTCCAATTTTAATATCATAATTATACCCTCTATTGTCCGATAGGGTAGTATTGGCTTTAGAGTATAAACTTATTTTCCCATTGCCTTCAGCAACGGTTATGTCTCTAGGGACAATAAATTCAAATGCAAATTCGCCATTGGTCACACTCGCTTGCCCTCTGAAAATTACTTCTCCTAATACATCAAAATCCATCAGAATTAATTCGTCATCTGAATCTTTGGTGCCATCATTTCCTAGTGTAGACCGTTGGATATCTTTGTCATAAATGGTAGCCGTTAGGATGCCATTGTAAGTGTCTAAAATTGCGCCTTGAGCATTTGCGACATGACCTTCAATTTTAGCAGGACTTAGGGCTTTAAGGACTTGTGTATTTGCTGTAATAGCTTCGTTATTAATTTTTGTAACTCTGATATCAGGATCTGCTATGGGGAGTTTAAGTGCGGGATCTCCAATATTAAAAACCAATCGCCGCTGCGGCTCATTGGAAATCATGGGGTCATTTTTGGTGCGCCTAAGTGCTTCGGCTATGCTAATGGATTCATCACTTCCATAGGATAATAAATATTTGCTTAAGGTTTTATTAAAATTAATACCAACATTGACATAAATTCGTCGTGTGGTTGTAATTAAACTAATAGCGCCTCCTCTTTTATTCCAAAACAAAAATTCACCGGCTGTTTCACGTAGTGGATTGTCAAATTTTGTGTACTCACAAGTTACGGTCACAAAACAGTTTAGTTTTGTAGGGTTGTTTAGCTCTTGTGCATTAATGATGTCAAAAATACGTTCTGATGCGATTCCGTTTTCGCCTCCATGTCCAAAGTAATTGACTACAATGGCGCCGACTTCAAGGGCGTCAAAAATAGCTTTATTTACTAAGCTATAGCGATTTCCACCTGATGTGGTTTCTTGAACAAATGAATCTGAATGGATTTTTGAAACATTCAAAAAAGGTTTTTCTGCTTTTACATCTTCAGCAATTTCTTCCGTTGTTTCTTGAATAATACGGTCACTTAATTTATCGATGTCATCCGAAACGAACATGAAATTATTTCGCCAACTTCCATAGGATTCGGGCTGGTAGTAGGACTCTACTTTGTCCACCATTTCTTTGGCGCGTTGGGTGTTTTCCACCAAAATTCGTCCCACCGCAATATCTAATTTATCAGAATTGGCCATGGTGCCTTCATTGGCGTCCATCATGCCGAAAAAGTCATCGGACACAAACGAACTCACTAAGCTAAAACTGTTTACAGTATACCATGGCGGCACAATATTGGTGTTGTTTCGTACACGGTCTTTATAGTCAAAAGATCCATCTCCAAATAGGCACAAATATTTTAGTCTTTTTGAAGGTGTGCTGGCATTATCATACACATATTTCACAAAATTTCGAATGCCTGAAATGTCTTGCATTCCAGAACTAAATTCTTGGTAAAGCGCCTCTAAACTATAGACTTTGACGTTCAAATTGTTTTGTGTGCGATTAATTTGAGCAAGCCGCTCTGCTTGGGCGCGTAAAAAATCAGGGGTTATAATTAAGTAGTCAAGATCTTTAAAGTTTCCTTGGTCATCTAAAAAAACGGAGCCTTTAATGTCTTGATTTGGTATAAGTGTTGTCGCTGTTTTTCTTGGAATATAAAAGTCGGGCTCGACAGCTTGGTAGGTCTTTAAGCTGCCTAAGTTAGTTTTGAAACTAAATTGTGCATCGGCATTTTCATTGTTGTAAACCTGAATTTGATAAGGATTGCTGATATCCCATACTTGCGCTATTGAGGTTGCGTTCGAAATTACAAATTGACCAATACCAGTCTGTGTTGCCATTTCACGATGCTTAAATTCAAACTGAGTTCCTAAACTAGTCAAGGCACATTCAGCTTCGATAGATATATAATCTAAATACGCCATCGCCGACGGGTTTCCATTATTGTTATAAGTGAGTTCCACGTTTAGCGTCTGCGAGGAAACAGAGACAAATTCGTTAAAAACCCCGTTTGTAGCTAAAACATTAGAGCCAATAGCTGAAAACGAAAAATCATTAACAAGTGTATTGTTTATTTTCAGTTGCATACTTGTATTTGATTCAGATATTGCAGCTGTGTATACCTTTAAGGCTACCGGGCTACTGCTTATTAAATTAGGGAAATCGAAACTAAACATTTTTACATTTTCGACATAAAAGCGATGGCCAAACCAGCGCCGTCCCATTTTGGCTATATTGTAAGTGTCAGATTCTATAAATTTATAGTTGTGAAAGCTATCAAATGTAACATTTGCATCTCCAGAAGGTTCTGAAGCAGATGACATTCTAGCGCCATTACCAGTGCTAATATTTACGTAATAATAACTTTGATCGCTATAAGGGTTGATGTGAGAGTTGTTTTCGGAATTAAATTTTTTAGGTCCAATCGCATACATTAAAATGTAGTCATTATCATTAAAAACGCCATCTTCTTCGCCAATCACTTGAATAGTATTTTCAATTAGGTCATTAGAAATCGTATTCGAATTTCTTAGCGGAAGCGAAGCGCCACCATGGCCATAAATTTTAATAGCTCTGGGGTTTAAATTTCCAGTATTAATCCCCAAACTGTTTAAGAAACTTTTATTTAGAATGTGGACACCTGTTGTGTCGACAGCAAATCGATACCAATCGCCTGATTTTAATTTAGAATTGGATAGAGAAGCAGTCTCAAAAACACGTCTGTTTTGCGCTTTTAGACGGAATGAAATCGAAAAGCGTGTAATCTTTTTTAGAACTCCGTTATCATAAAAGATTGGGCTAATTTCTACATAGCCTTTGGAACGGTTTCTGTAAACGGCATTCGAAACGTTTAGACGTGGTGTGTTTGGGATTGTTCCTGTCGGGAGTTGTTTTAGATCTGCATTTGAAACCTCAATACTTTCAATAGATTTCAGTTCAGCAGACGTTTCATCAATAAGACCGTTTACATTCCATTCTGCTGAAAAAGTAAGACCCTTAGTGTCCGAAAAGCTGTAATTTTCGGGGTTGAAAGAAGGGAGTTCAATCGCACCACTGGTGGTGCTCATACGTATGGAGTCTGCCCAATTAATGTCAAAACGTTTTGTTTGAGATTTACCAATATAAAAACAAGCCAATAAAATCCATGGTAACCAACTTTTCATACTAGAGAAACGCAATGTTTTGATCATTATTATTGATAAATAAATCTAATTTCAAAATTACAATAATAAATCACAAATTTTAACGTTTTTATACAAAGTAATCAAATAAAATCGATCAAAAAAAATACGTTAAATCGCGTTGATTTTTCATTGCATTATAATCTATAATTACTATATTGCGAGACTGAATTCAATTGCATTTTATCAATTATATGTTGAATATGAAAAATATCATAATACTAAGGTCGCTATTGCTAGTGGCATTGTTTACATCTTTAGTAGGGTGTAACAAATCATCAAATTCTGGAAACTCCTCAAGAGCTACAGGGTGGCAAATCAACAACAAAGATGGCGGTTTCCAGTATAATACAAACTTCAAAGAACAAGAAACAGCGCCAGGTTTAGTCTTTGTTGAGGGAGGGACTTTCACCATGGGAAAAGTGCAAGACGATGTCATGCACGACTGGAACAACTCTCCAAACCAACAGCATGTTCAATCCTTTTATATGGATGAAACAGAAGTTACCAATATTATGTATCTGGAATATTTAGACTGGATCAAACGCGTTTATCCACCAGAAAAACCTGGTTTTAAAGCTATTTATAACGGCGCAGTTCCCGACACACTTGTATGGAGAAACCGCTTAGGGTTAAGTGAAATGATGGTTGAAAATTACCTTCGCCACCCTGCTTTTAAAGACTATCCAGTGGTAGGTGTCAGTTGGATGCAAGCTGTTGAATTTGCAAACTGGAGATCGGATCGTGTTGCAGAAATGGGTTTACAAAATGAAGGCTATCTTGAAAAAGATTCCCATATTACACACACTATTGAAGACAGTAATTTTAATATTGATACTTACGTAAATGCACCAACAAAGGTATTTGCAGGCAATGATTCTATCACGATTCCTAACAAAAGAAGGTCCAAAATTGAGAAAGATTCAACTCACATATACGCTACGCGAGAAACAGGAGCAATAGCCTTAAAATACCGTTTACCAACAGAAGCTGAATGGGAGTATGCAGCATTAGGATTAACGGAGCTAAGAAGCTATAACGTTTATAGAGGACGAAAAAAATACCCTTGGGATGGTCAATATTCTCGATCTGGGGACCGTAAAGTTAGAGGAGATCAATTAGCGAACTTTAAACAAGGTAAAGGGGACTATGGCGGAATTTCAGGATGGTCTGATGATGGCGCAGACATCACAAACGAAGTGATGTCTTATGAGCCAAATAATTTTGGTATCTACGATATGGCAGGAAATGTTGCTGAATGGGTTGCAGATGTCTACAGACCTGTAGTTGATGATGAATTTAGTGATTTTGGGTACTACAGAGGAAATGTATACACCAAAAACGCAATTGGAGATGATGGGTCAGTTAAAGTTATTGGCGTTGATGATATTGAATTTGAGACACTTTCAAATGGAAAAGTCATTGCAAAAGGGCTTCCTGGTCAAATTAGTCAAGTGCCCGTAGACGAAAACGAAACCTATTTACGTACTAACTTTAGTGAATCTAACAATATTAACTTCCGAGATGGTGATGAAAGATCTTCTCGATTCTTTGATGATTTTGAGGATGGAGATTCTGAAAATGAAGATGTAACTCGTAAGATGTATAACTCTCCGCTTCACAAAGCTTCAGCAGACTCTAAAAGTTATGATAAATCAAATACTAAAACATCTCTAATTAATGATGAAGTAAGAGTTTATAAAGGGGGCTCTTGGAAAGATAGAGAGTATTGGTTGGATCCAGCACAAAGACGTTATTACCCAGAGGATATGGCAACAGACTATATTGGGTTTAGATGTGCAATGTCTAGAGTAGGGTCTAAATCTCTTTCAAAAAAGAAACGAAAAAATTAATTAATTTTTAGATTACATACTATTAAGTCCTAACAATTTTAATTGCTAGGACTTTTTTGTTATTTTTAGGATATGAAATTAGAGCAATTACATCAACTGTTTTTAGAATCCTCAGGAGTATCTACCGACACGCGAAACATCAAGCAAAACGCCTTATTTTTTGCTCTAAAAGGTGTTAACTTTAATGGGAACACATTTGCACATCAAGCTCTTGAAAGCGGCGCAAAATATGTTGTCATTGATGAGGTTGTGAGCCCCGCAAATGAACGCTTTATTTTGGTTGATAACGTCTTAGAAACCTTACAAGCGTTAGCTAATTTTCATAGAAAACATCTTGGCTTACCCATAATTGCTTTGACAGGCAGTAACGGAAAAACAACGACTAAAGAGTTGATCCATGCCGTACTAAAACCACATTTCAAAACCGTAGCAACCGTCGGCAATTTGAATAATCATATTGGCGTGCCTCTAACGCTTCTCAGTATGACAGTAGCTACCGAAATTGGTATCGTAGAAATGGGGGCGAATCATGCAAAAGAAATTGCCATGCTTTGCGAAATAGCCCAACCAAACATTGGTTATATCACCAACTTTGGGAAAGCCCATTTAGAAGGCTTTGGGTCAGAGCAAGGCGTTGTGAAAGCTAAAAGTGAGTTGTATGACTATCTTAAAGCCAACTCAGGTATAATTATTTTAAATTCTGATGACCCTAAACAAGTCGCACAAGTGGGGGCTTATGATCGTATATATACATTTTCTGAAGCTCTAGAAACAGCCGTAAATGTGAAGCTAACTGCAACGCAACCTTTTTTAAGTTTAGCACTCCAAAATATTACGATTAACACCAACCTTGTTGGTAACTATAACGTTTATAATTGTGCAGCGGCTTTAGCAATTGGAACTCATTATAAGCTTACCCCCTTACAGCTCAAAGAAGGAATTGAAGCCTACGTTCCAGCAAATAACCGCTCGCAAATAATTAAGCAAAACACCAATGAAATATTACTAGACGCCTACAATGCCAATCCGAGCAGCATGGAAGTTGCTTTGGATAATTTTAAAAGCATTCAAAACTCGCATAAACTTGCTGTTCTAGGGGATATGTTTGAGTTGGGGACCACTAGCGTTAAAGAACATTTGGAGGTCGTAAATCAAGCAATGTTAACCAAAGGGTGCATATTTTACTTTGTTGGCTCTCATTTTTTTGAACACAAAACAGACCATCCAAAGCTTCAGTTTTTTAAAACTTTTGATGATCTTCAACTGCACTTAGAACAATCAACCATTTCAAATACCAGCATCTTAATAAAAGGATCTCGAGGGATGGCTTTGGAGCGGGTGTTGGAGTTGATTTAATCTCCAGTCCATTAAGATTGTGAAATAGATTAATGACAACTGATTTTTTGTTATTCAGATATCCTCTTTTTGTTGCTTTTAGTCGGGCTTGACTATTGTGTTTTTTTTAGAAAAAGCTTTAGGACAACTAGGAAGAAAATTATTTTCAGTTTTAAAAAAAAAGTAATAAGCTTACTTTCAAGTTGAAAGGTAATTGTATATTTGAATAAATCAACCAATTTTCAACTTTTAAAATCAAAAAACAAATGAAAAAATTAATAGCTATTTTATTATTAACTCCAATGTTTTCATTGGCCCAAATACACTGGGCATGGTCGGATGCTACAGGAGAAGAAGCAGGTACATTTATAACAGATGGATCACTAAACCTAGACGGTACTGCACCAGCAGCGTCATACACCATTTCTGATTTTACGTTAGATAAAACTAATACCGATATTCCAACTGAAGGATCTTATGCCACAGGTCAATGGAATGGGGGTACGCAAGTGCCAATTGGATTTATTTGGGATGGCACATCTCCAACACAATTTTGGAGAAGTGGTGGTCAATATACAAATGGCTTAAATATTTATAGCTCTGAGGGAGCATACAGAGTTTTAATGGCAATCAATTATTTTTCTATAACTCAAAATGACGAAATTTCGATTATTAATCAAAATACTACTATAAATCTAAGCCCTTCCACTCCCAAATCTGAAGAATCTGCGAGTATTCTACTCAATGGTACAGTAAGTGCTGAAAACAACCAAATCAAAAATGTAGCAGAACCTACAGAAACACAAGATGCGGCAACCAAAAATTATATTGACATATTAATTGCTGATTTAAACTCAAAGATTGCTGATTTAACCTCAAGGATTATTTTTTTAGAAACGGCTTTGAACTTTTTTGTTTCCACAATGGATCCTAGTGTTTTTGTAAATGGCTTTTCGTTTATGATTGGTCCAGGTTGTCCAGAATCCGTTGAAGAGTTTTACAGTTGTGCAACTGATGCAGTCATTAATTTCCCTTCAAATAACATAAGTAATATTCCAGCAGCTATTAATCTTAAAATGACATTTGTATGGGTTGATACTTCATTTAATATAAGTTTAAACGAAAATGAAGCTGTTCAACTATATCCTAGTGAATCTTCTGAATGCAAAACAATAAATATAAATATTGACATCCCTGTAAATCCAACAGATTGGGTGGCTAATGGAGGGACTAATACGTTAGTTATTTCGACCACTGAAATTGGTGATAATTGCATTGTGTATAGTAAAAATAGTGATGGGAATTATTTAGAAATTTCTTATGTATATGACTAAGTACTGATAAATTAAGTTCATATTCTAGTTTGTTATAAATAGATATTTCGACAAAAAAAACCACTCATATCGAGTGGTTTTTTTTGTGGGTCATACTGGATTCGAACCAGTGACTTCTACCCTGTCAAGGTAACACTCTGAACCAACTGAGTT